>JASFNW010000051.1:0-29745 GCA_050116835.1 Desulfobacterales bacterium | reverse complement strand
ATCAACCTTCTAAGTATTTTTTAAAACACCTGGCGGTATGAGATTTAGAAACATGTTTAAGTATCTCAGACGGTGAACCGGTGGCCACCACCCGGCCGCCGTCACTGCCGCCCTCCGGTCCCAGATCGATGATGTAATCGGCTTCCTTGATGATTTCCATGTTGTGCTCAATAATGGCCACGGTGTTACCGTCATCCACCAGGGCCTGCAAAACGCTGATCAGACTTTGAATGTCGGCCAGATGCAAACCGGTGGTCGGCTCATCCAAAATATAGAGGGTGTGCCCGTTTGTGCGCTTCACCAGCTGCTTGGCCAGCTTGATGCGCTGGGCTTCTCCGCCCGACAGGGTGGGGCTGGGTTGTCCCAGGCAAAGATAGCCCAGTCCGACATCACACACAAACTGCACGGCGCGTCGAATGGGGGGTACGGCTGAAAAGAACCGAACGGCCTCGGCAAACGTCATTTCCAGAACCTCGGCCATATTTTTACCTTTGTACAGGACGGCCAGGGTCTCCTTGTTATAGCGCTTGCCGCGGCAGACGTCGCAGGGCACGTAAACGTCAGGTAGAAAGCTCATCTCCACTTTGGGCCGCCCCTGACCCTTGCAGGCATCACAGCGGCCTTCGGCCACGTTAAACGAAAAGCGGCCGGGTTTATACCCCCGGGCTCTGGCAGCCGGTGTCATTGCAAACAATTTGCGAATATCGCCCAAAAAGCCGACATAGGATGCCGGCACCGAGCGCGGCGTGCGGCCGATGGGACTGTGATCCACCTCCAGAACCCGCTGAATCTGCTGCCAGCCTTTGATGTCTCTGCATCTGCCGGCCGGATATTTTTTCTTCTGCAGGCGGTTGCGCAGCCCCTTGTACAACGTTTCTTTGAGTAAAGAGGATTTGCCCGACCCGGAAACACCGGTGATGCAGATCAGGCGACCCAGGGGTAGATTCGCACTGACATTTTTCAGGTTGTTGGTCTGCGCGCCCTGTACCTTCAATTTTTTGGCCGTGCGGTAAGGCCTGAGTCGCGAAGACATCTTTTTGGGGTGGCCGTCGACCAAAGCGCCGGTGATTGAAGATTTCGCTTTTTTCAATTGGTTCAACCCGCCGGAGGCGACAATCCTGCCGCCATCCTGCCCGGCGCCGGGCCCCAGATCGATGATCGTATCCGCCGCCCGAATGGTTTCCTCGTCATGTTCGACCACCAGAATGCTGTTGCCCCGATCCCGCAGGGCCTTGAGGGCATCGATCAATATCCCATTATCCCGGGCATGCAGGCCGATGGTGGGCTCATCCAGAATATAGCAGACACCGGTCAGATTGGATCCCAGCTGGGCGGCCAGGCGAACCCGCTGGGCTTCGCCTCCGGATAGGGTGTCGCCGCTGCGTGACAGAGACAGATAAGACAGGCCCAGCCGGTTGAGCAAAGACAGCCGGGTCAGAATTTCACTGATCACCGGCTCGGCGATCGGCTGTTGCATCTTGGGGAATTTTAATTTTTTGACAGCCTCAAATGTTTCACGGGCAGGTTTTTGCACCAGTTCCCAGATGGAATGGCCGCCAACCTTGACCGCCAGCGCCTGGGGCTTGAGGCGGCTGCCGGCGCATGCGGCACAGGCATTGGTTCCGACGGGTTCTTCATCATCCTCGATTTCCCCAATGCCGGTCGCACCGAGCCCGCCGCAATCCGGGCAGGCGCCCTGTTTGCTGTTAAAGGAAAACAACCGCGGGTCGAGCGGCTCGAGACTGATACCGCAGGACGGGCAGGTTCCGGAAAGGCTATAAATTTCTTCGTGACCCCGGCGGTCCACAAGCGTTAAACTGCCCTTGCCAATTTCAAGACCCTGATCCACCAGCGACACCAGATTTTTAGACGGCAGCTGTCCGACCACCAGTTCAATGGTGTGCTCGTGATAGCGGCTCAAAGCCATGCCGTCTTTGAGAACGGTCAACCGGCCGTCGATGCGGGCCTTTTTAAATCCTTTTTTCAGCGCCATGGCCAGCACGTCCTTGTGAAAACCCTTGCGCCCGAAAACCTGGGTAGCCAGGATGGTGGCCGACTTGCGGGCATAGCGTTTGCGCAGTTGTTTGACGATGGCGTCCTGGTTTTGCGCTGTCAGCTGCCGATCGCATCCCGGACAATGCTGACGGCCCAATTTGCTGAACAACAGCCTGAGGAAATGATAGATTTCGGTAAGCGTTGCCACCGTCGAGCGGCGGCTGGAATGGCTGATGCGCTGTTCGATGGCGACCGTCGGCGCCAGACCGGTGACCAGGTCCACATCCGGCCGTTCAAGGATTTTCATATACTGGCGAACATAGGGTGCCAGGCTTTCCAGGTAGCGCCGCTGCCCCTCGGCAAACAAGATATCGAAAGCCAGGGTGGATTTGCCCGATCCCGAAACCCCGCTGAGCACCACCAGCTCGTTTTGGGGAACAGTCAGACTGATGTTTTTTAAATTGTGCTCGCGGGCGCCTTTCAAGGCAATCCGGTCGGATGGCGTTGAAGTGCCGAATCCGGTCATGGGATCGGCAATATTCGCTTTTCGGCCTGATTTGGGGCGTTTCAGTCGTCCCTTGCCGTCCAGATAGGCCTTTAAAAACCGTCCGGTGTGCGAGTCACTGTTTTGGGCAATTTCCCGGGGCGTACCGTTGGCCACCAGCCGGCCGCCGTCATCCCCGCCCTCGGGCCCCAGATCGATAATCCAGTCAGCGGTCTTGACCACATCCATATTGTGCTCGATGACCAGAACCGTATTGCCGCCATCCACCAGCCGTTGCAAGGCTGCGAGCAGTTTGTCGATGTCGTCAAAATGCAGGCCGGTGGTGGGCTCATCAAATATAAACAGGCGATGGACGGCTTTTTTGCCGTTGGACCTTAAATGGCGCGACAGTTTCAGGCGCTGGGCTTCTCCGCCGGACAGGGTGTTAATCGGCTGGCCCAGCCGCAGGTAGCTCAGGCCGACATCGGCCAGTGGCCGCAGAGCCGACACGATTTTGGGTTTATCGTCGAAAAATTCCAGGGCCTGGCTGACCGTCAGATTGAAAATATCGTTGATGTTTTTGCCCCGGTAGGTGATTTGCAGAATCGCTTCCTTAAAGCGGCGGCCGCGGCAGTCGGGGCAGGTGATAAATACATCCGACAGAAACTGCATCTCGACTTTTTCGAAGCCATCGCCTTTGCAGGTCTCACAGCGCCCGCCTTCGACGTTAAAGGAAAAATAGCCAGGCCCGAAGCGCTTGGCGCGGGCCGCATCGGTGGCGGCCAGCAGTTTGCGGATGGGGTCAAGGGCCTTGGTGTAGGTCAGCGCGTTGGCCCGCGGGGTGCGGCCGATAGCGCGCTGGTCGATCAGGACCACATCATCGATGTGGTCGATGCCGATGATTTTCTGGTGCCGGCCGGGTCGGTCCCGGGGATCGCCCAGGGCGCGCTTGGCGGCTTTGTAAAGGATTTCTTCGGCTAGGGTGGATTTGCCGGATCCGGATACGCCTGTCAGGCAGACAAACAGTCCAAGGGGGATGTGAACGTCGATGTTTTTTAGATTATTTTCGGTGGCTTTTTTTATCGTCATCCAGCGGTTTTTCCGGGGGCTTCGCTGTTGGGTGCCCAGCCCGATGCGGCGCTTGCCCTTCAGGTACTGGCCGGTCAGCGAGCCATTGACATTGGCGGTGGGGCCAAAATACATAACCTCGCCACCTTTTTCACCGGCCCGGGGTCCCAGATCCAGCAGAAAATCGCTTTCGCGGATAATCTCAGGATCATGCTCAACGACGACAACCGTATTGGACAGGTTGCGCAGCCCTTTTAAAATGCGAATCAGGCGGTGATTGTCACGTGGATGCAGGCCGATACTGGGTTCATCAAGAACATACAGAGTGTTGACCAGTGAAGATCCCAGAGCCGAGGCCAGAGCCACCCGCTGGACCTCACCACCGGACAGGGTTCGCGATTGCCGGTCCAGGGTCAAATACCCCAGGCCGACGTCTTTGAGATAAGTCAGGCGGCTGCGGACTTCATCACGTACCAGCCGGCCGGCTTCGTCTCCGGGCGGTAGCGTCAGACGGGCAAAAAAATTTAGGGCCTGCATCACATTGGATTGATAAACCCGGTCGATGGTGCGGCCGGCCAGCCGGTACAGCAGGGTCTCGTCTTTGAAGCGTGTGCCGTTGCAGTCCGGACAGATATCATAGCTGCGGTAGCGCGACAGAAAGACCCGCACCGGCATTTTGTAGGTTCGGCTCTCCAACCAGCGAAACAGGCCTTTGACGCCGTAATAGCCTGGTGTGCCTTCAATGATGGCTTTTTTATCTGCCGCTTTTAAGCGTTTAAACGGAACCCGGGTGGAAATCTTGCGACGCCGGCAAAAATCCATCAGATCATCATATTCCATGCGCCCGTCTTTTTCTGAACCGAAAGGCTTTATGGCGCCCTCAGTCAGTGAGCGGGAAGGATCGGGAATAATCAGATCCATATCGATGCCGATGGTCCGGCCGAATCCCCGGCATGTATCACAGGCCCCCAGCGGGCTGTTAAACGAGAAAAGATTCGGTAGCGGCGGCTGATAATCGATGTTGCATCGGGCACATTGCAGCTGGTTGCTGAAGGCCCTGTGGCCGTCAGGCGGGATCCAGACATCCAGGTGGCCGCCGCCAAAACGGTATGCCAGTTCGAGGGAATCCAGGATGCGCTCACGATCTTTGGCCCTTAGGATCACGCGGTCTGCCAGAACCGGAATCACCTCCGGGTGGGCTGCCGGCTGCCATTCATCCAGTTGGGTGATGCGGCCCTCGAGGTAAAGACGGTCGAAACCCATTTGCATCAGAAACCGGCGCACCTCTTTGATCGGCGAGCCCTCCAGTCGGTAGGGAAAAGTGATCACGATCTGGGCACTCTGCGTTGCGCCTTTTAAAAAATCCCATACGTGCGCCGGTGTTTCAGGTTTGACCGGTTGGCCGCAAGAACGACAATGAAGCTCCCCCAGACGGGCGTACAGCAGCTTGACGTAATCGGTGATTTCGGTCATGGTACCGACCGTCGAGCGGGAGGTTCGCACCGGGTCCTTGCGGTCAATGGCAATGGCCGGAGGGATACCTTCAATTTTTTCCACCTGAGGGCGATCCATGCGATCCATAAACTGGCGCGCGTAGGGTGAAAACGTTTCCACATAGCGACGCTGTCCTTCGGCATAGAGGGTGTCAAAAGCCAGTGACGATTTGCCGGAACCGCTGACGCCAGTGACCACCGTAATCCGGTTCAGAGGGATGTCGATATCCAGATTTTTCAAATTGTGTTGGCAGGCGCCGGTGACCCGAATCGATTTCATTTTCATTGGTTTTAGCGTTGACAATGTTGCCAGGGGGTTTAAGCTACCCTGCTATGGCGCACATTATCGATGGGTGATGTGGGATTATTCTTCGACGATGATCGCACCGGGAGCGCATTCGGCGGCTGCCTGTCGGACCAGATCCTGATACTGTTCGGGAACTTCGTCAACGATGACCCTGGCCTGCAGCTGATCGACATCGTAATCAAAGACCTCCGGACACAGTTTGTTGCAGTTGCGATCGCCCATGCACAAGTCGTAATCAATTTTAACTTTCATTTTTATGACCTTTCGTTTTATAAGTCGATTTGTCAAACCCGGAAATTCCAGATAGGATATAGTAACTATTGAACCGTTCAGATACAAAATTTTTTTTCGTTTTTTCAAAAACGCAATGAGGGACTTGTTTCCATGCGCACACCAGCATCGAGAGGCAAAATAACATCACGGCAGAAAATGGGTTGCGGATGCATGCTGATCATGCTGGTTCTCATGTTTCAGACTGCTTCAGTCTCAGTCGCTGAAACCTTGCCCGAAAGGCCGGTTCCCGAGAGCCTTTCGCCGAAGTTGATGTATCTGCTGGGTCTGGCAGATCCTGATACGCTTCAATCCTTTCAACCCGCGAAAATGACTACACTACTGGAATATGTCCTGGAACAGAAAGCCGCGGATGTCCTCTATTATGCGGACCCCAAACTCGGTTCCCCTTCAGCGTATTTCGACTTTGATGTTCGCCAGCACTTCGGCCATATTCTAAAATATGTCTTTAATCCGAATGTTCCAGGCCATCTAATTACACCTTCTTCGACCCGGCTATCACACTGGGACCGGGTGCAGGGCTCGGAAGGTCGGTTGCCGGCGCTGTGGGATGCCGCCGATAACCTGCAGGTGCCGATTGTGGTTAAAGGTCTCGAAACCATCGAAAACACACCGGATGTCTTTTCCGGTGCATACTATCGCTATCAGTTGTACCGTACCCTTATACTATTTAAATACAATAACCGCAGGGTGCTCGTATCCATCGCCAAACAAATGGGCACATCGGATGTGGGCAAGAAAGGCTATGTGCTCGGCTCGGACGACAACTGGGACTATTTTTATTCGGGCAGGCCGGGATTGACCATCCCCGGACTAGGCTGGGTAAAGTCCCGCATGTATAATTCTTACGGCATCAACATATATATCGAATTGGATCCCGCGGCGCCCCTGCTGCGCTGCGGAGCATTCAGGTGGGTGCGGGCCGGCTGGTCCAAAATCAACGTCGTCAAAAGGCACCATATCCACAACGGCCTAAAGCGTTTTGCGAAACCATTCAAGGAAATCATGGAACATCCTTGCCTGCCGGGCATCGGTGTGCTTGAGGAGGCATTTTCTAAAATCAAAGCGCTGTCTGAAGATGATCTCAAAGACAGTATGAAAAACTATCTGGCGAGCCTGGAAAATTATTACGGCCCTGATTATCGACCGCCACGCAAATGGTCCCCTCAAATTTTTAAAGACAAAAAACCATGGTTCCAAATGTCAGCAGAGGCCATGCAATCCGTTTTGATGGTGGAATTTTTGAAACATGCGTTGGGGAAAAGAGATGCTCAGTATGTTGTCGCCCTTGGGGATAAATTAAAATGAAAAAGGACCGTTTTATCTGATCCGGGCCGCCATCGACGAGCTGCGCAAAAAAAGCGGCAGGATCGTCAATGTCAGTAGTGGTGCGGCCACCATCAGCGTCGAAAACGCCAGCGCTTATTGTGCGGCCAAAGCAGCGCTGAACCATTTCAGTCGGGTACTGGCAGCCGAAGAACCCCGGGTGACGGTACTGGCTGTAAGGCCCGGTGTTGTCGATACCCGAATGCAGGATACCATTCGGCAAAAAGGCGCTGGTGTGCTGTCCACCGAACAGCTGGCGTACTAGCAAGATCTCAAGGCGGACGGTCAGCTTGAAAATCCGGAAGTGCCGGCACGCTCGCTTGCCTGGCTGGCGCTGCATGCGCCTGTTGAATTCAGCGGTCAATTTTTAAACTACGATGATCCCCCTATCCACCAGCCGGCGCTGACGTTTTTTGGCGCCAAATTGGCATAAATGGTGTTTCCCGCCCACCGAAAAATCGAAAACGCATAGTAAAAATTGCATTACCAAATGATAATGTTCACATAAGCATGCGATAATGTTGTTGCGCTACCCTTTAACCCACCTATATGATTGCAAATAACATGAAGAATGGCAGTAACGGACAAAGCGGATGCAATTGCCGCCGGTCAATCTGTATTCGTCGGCAGCGCTGTGGATAAACGGGTTACGAGCGGTTTGGTGTTCAGGATAAATGCGTTTCGAACTCTGGGATAGCATTTTGTTTAGCAGAGCATATCGATCAGGCGTTGTCTTTCATAAGACCTTTAAAGGGCTCATGCTGCCTTTTGTCCTCATTCTTTTTTTGTGGCCAAATGCGCCGGTCGGGGCTGAAGATAAAGCAGAAAATCGTGACGTTAAACAAGAGCTGAAATTAGTTGAAGATAAAAAAGAACCGGAATTAAGCTGGCTGAACCAGAAAATCCAGCCGGTCTTTGACGATAAGATCCGGCTCAATGGCAGCGTCGAGCTGAACTATGAATATCTTGACGTCGAAGATATTGATGACGAAAATAGTGGCAGCAGTTCAGATTTTTTCATGAGCACGGCGGAACTGGCTCTGCGCGTCTTCTTCAACGAATGGAGCAAGGCCAAAATCGTGACTGCAGCGGAGGATGTCGGCCAGGATGGTGATTATGGTAAAGTCCGCCTGGACGAAGCCATTGGCACAGTGAAAAGCCTGCAGGCGCCTGTGTACTTTGTCGGTGGCAAAACTGTGATGCCCTTCGGCGTGTTTGAAGATCATCTGATCGAAGGCACCCTTACCGAAGATTTGTATGAGATCGACGACTGGGGCGCCACCATTGGTTTCAACCCCGACTTTTACGGGCTGGACGTCTCGTTTTCAGTCTACCGCAAATCGCAGGTCATGGAAAACTTGCAAAATTTCGACACCCATGATTTCAGGTCCGAACGGCAGAAAGAAGATTATTTCAGATCCTTCATCGCCAGTGCAACTATTGAACCGATCGAAGACGCGCTGACGCTGAGCGCGTATTACGACAGCGAACCCGGTGATGGGGATCGCAACCGGTCCATTGGAGGCGCTTTTACGCTGAATTACTGGCGGTTCATCTTGGATGCCGAATACATTGCCGCTCTTGAGCGCGAGCTCGGAGAAAACGAAGAAGAAAACAATGAAAGCGCCGGGGTTGTGGGCCTTGCATTTGAGCCACTGGACACTCTGGTGCTGGCAACCCGGTATGAAGCTTTTTGGGATGATACCCGCGGCGACCAGGATGAGGTATTGGATTATCGCATCATTGCCGGATTCAGCTATTCACTGTTAGAGCGATTTGATGCCTTTTTTTTAACCGAAGCCAAGCTGATGTTTGAATATCGGTATTCCAGCTATGAGAAAGAAGCCGACAGTGAGGCGACGAACTCGCAGAATATGGTTCAGGTGCAGTTCGTCTTCGGCTTCTAAAACCGATCTTAAAAAGGCATCTAATGGTAATCTTCGCGTAACTCAACCCAAAGGTATTTTGGGTATAAGGTAATGCTATGCGCTTACTACTTGTAGAAGACGACGTCAAAATCGCCCAGTTCGTGACAAATGGCCTCAGAGAAGCCGGTTTTGCGGTTGATCATGCCGCCAACGGCGAAGACGGGCTGCACCTGGCGTTGACCGAGCCCTATGACATTGCGGTTGTGGATCTGATGCTGCCCAAGGTTGATGGCTTAACTTTGATCGAAGAGGTTCGCAAAAACAATATCAATACGCCGGTGCTGATTTTAAGCGCCAAAAGGTCCGTCGATGATCGGGTCAAAGGGCTGAAAACCGGCAGCGATGATTATCTGGTGAAACCCTTTGCCTTTTCCGAACTGCTGGCACGGGTTCAGGCGCTTATTCGCCGATCGACGCGCGTCACCGCGCCTTCAGAGCTCAAGGTAGCGGATTTGCGGTTAGATATTGATAAGCGCAAGGTTTTTAGAGCGGATCAGGAGATCTTCCTGCAGCCGCTGGAGTTTTCCCTGCTCGAATATTTACTGCGCAATGCAGGCCGGGTGGTCTCTAAAACCATGATCATGGAGCATGTCTGGGACTATAACTTCAGCCCCCAGACCAATGTCGTCGAAGCCAGAATATGCTACCTGCGGGATAAGATTGATAAAAATTTCGAAACAAAGCTGATCCATACGGTTCGGGGTGTCGGTTATGTCCTTAAAGAAACTTCGTGAATTAAAAAACTCACTACTATTTCGCCTGACCCTTCTGTATGCGGTGGCATTTACGGTTCTGTCTACCATCGGTTTTCTGATCTTTTATTACCGGATTTATTCGGTCACCATGGAGCATTTGGATACGGAGATGCTCGCTAAAATTCAAAAATATTCCGCTTTGGTAAAAAGTAACGGTATAAAGCAGTCTTTGGAGACGATCGCTGATGAGTCTGAATTTGAAGATCCGGCTGAAGACTTCTACCGTTTGTTTAATTTCAAAGGCGATATCTTATTTTCCACCGATATGTCTTACTGGGGGACGATTGCCACGCAAGACATCCTGCAAAAAATGCAAAAAGAAGAGGCGACTTCCGATCTCCGGACTCTGACCATCGAAGAGCGCGATGATCAGGCCCGCATGATAACGGCCATCATCGGCCCCGATACCGTTTTGCAGATCGGAGAAAGCCTGGAGGAGGTTGACGAGTATCTGGGTATTTTCCTCCAACTGGTTTCCATATTGATCGTCAGCCTGATCATCGTGTCGACGATTATCGGCTGGCTGCTGGCCCGGCGGGCCACTATTGACATGCAGGAAGTCACCGAAACCGCTGCCGAAATATCAAAAGGGGACTATGACCGGCGCGTCCAGATTAAGGGGCGACTCAAGGAAATCGAGCGCCTGGGAGCAACGTTTAACCATATGCTCGACCGAATCCAGAGCTTGCTCAAATCCATGAAGGAAATTAACGATAATATCGCGCACGACTTGAGAAGCCCCCTGGCCAGAATTCGCGGCATTGCCGAGATGAGCCTGCTCAAAGAAAAAGACATTGACGAATACAAAGACATGGCCGCCAGCACGATCGAAGAATGCGACACCCTGATCGATATGATCAATACCATGCTGGACATCACCGAGGCCGAAGCCGGTGTCAATGGCGTTCAGGTCGAAGAATTTGAACTGGTGACAATCATCCGTGAGGCCTGTGAGCTTTTTCGCCCGATAACCGAGGAGAAAAAGATACATTTGAAAACCGACCTGCCTGAGTCCCTGATCTTCAAAAGCGATCGCAAAAAGATGCAGCGCATCGTGATGAATTTACTGGAAAATGCCATCAAATTTACCCCCGAAGACGGAACGGTTATTGTTTCCGCCGCGGCCCTAAACGGCAAGGTACAGATTGATTTTAAAGATACGGGTATTGGCATTTCCGAAAACGACCTGCCGCACATATTTGAGCGTTTCTATCGCTGCGATCGTAGCCGGTCCGAGGGCGGCGTCGGTCTGGGTCTCAGCCTGGTCAAGGCCTATGCCGAATCCCTCAACGGCACCATCCATGTCGAGAGTACCCCCGATCATGGCAGCCGCTTCTTCCTCAGATTTAAGCGCTAATCCCATCAGACCCGCATATGATTAGCCCCCTGCAGATTGCTTCACTACGTTCGCAATGACCACAAAAGCTTAACTGGGTCATTGCGAGGAGTGACAGCGACGAAGCAATCTCTTCTCTTTCTCATAAGGTTCCAAAAACCCATACATGACCTTCAGGCAAACTTCTTTTTTCACCCCGGTCGGCGGCCATTCATTCTTTGCCTACATTATCAAATCATAATTTTAGCATAATCTTCCGGTAAAATTTGTTGTTTATACTCGGATTAAAGCGTCGCAGATCGTTTTCGATCAATTTTGAAAAGGTATCCTAAGTCCCTGAATAAACAAACCGTTTTTTCGTCTGAGGTTGTCGGATGAAATCTGCTACCAGGCAAAATTCAAAAGGACGCACACCCCCCCGCCGAGCGGCGTTTTTGTCGGTTGCTAAAAGGCTTTCCAAAATCCATCGCTTTTTTTGGATACCTTGCGGAGCGCTATTTCTGACAGCCGGTCTGACCGCCGTTCGGGGCGCTGAGATCAGTGACGTCGTCATCGACACCTCGCGGGATCATCTGCTTTTATCCGTCAAAATCCGCGATATCGGCAGCGGTGAAGTCAATGCCTCCCCGGTCGAAGCGGCTTCAGCCACCATAATTTTTTCGATTGCTCTGTATGAGGTCAAACCCTTTTGGTTCGACAAAAAAATGGCGCACCATACGGCCACCAATACCATCATGCGTGACTCGAACAAAAATGAATACCGTTTGCTGCGGTCCTGGGACAGCGGACCGCCGTTAAAAGTTGACGCTCTGAATCAGACCCGGCTGCTGATGGCTGAGATCAGTAAATTGAGAGTGATGCCGCTGGCCGGACTCGAAAAGGGCCGCACTTACCAGATCCGGGTGCGGGCCGTTTGTCAGGATAAAAACGCATTTATTTTCAGCCCCGCGGAGTGCTTCAAAACCGACTGGCACACCGTGGATTTTATTTTCTGAACGATAATGCAGGCCGGATGACCATTGCCTGCTGGATCATAATAGCGTTTCTATTAACCCGGACGTTTTTTGATGATGAAACGTCCTCAACCATCAAACAGGAGGCAATTATGGTTTCT
The DNA here is from genome assembly GCA_050116835.1 of Desulfobacterales bacterium. GTDB lineage: Bacteria > Desulfobacterota > Desulfobacteria > Desulfobacterales > JAHEIW01 > JAHEIW01. Next base: position 17,648 of record JASFNW010000051.1, on the reverse strand, counting down.
GAAAAGGCTATGAGAAAATCTGCAGTTTTGACGCTCAGGATCGGCGTTGTCTTGCTGGTCATGTTGTTTATCGTTGTGCTCGGTCCCGGCCTGCTCAATCTGGATAGCAGCCAGGCGCTGGCCAAAAAAGGGGGGAAGCGTTTTTGCTCCCAGACCGCCACAGTGGCTTACAAGGCCTGCGTCAATGAAACACAGGATGATTACCAGATCGCAGTCGGAAACTGCATCAATGTGTCAGACGGCGGGGAGCGGACCGATTGCTACCGGGAGGCAAAGGCGGATCGCAGGGACGCCATGCGGGAGTGCAACGACCAGCGGGCAGCCCGTCAGGACGTTTGCCAGGATCTTGGCCAGGACCGGTATGATCCTATGCTTGATGCCGATCATTTTATCGATTTTGAAGCTGTACTTGACGATGGTGAACCTTTCATACCCAATCCTTACTGGCCCCTGGTTCCCGGCACAACCTGGACTTATGAAAATGAGGCGGGCGAGGAGAGCATCACCGTGGAGGTTTTAGCTGAGATCAAAACAATCGAATATCCCGAAGATTCCGGCCAGGAATTCAATTGCATCGTCGTCAGCGATGTGGTCACGGATACCGACAGCGGCGATGTCATCGAAGACACCCTGGACTGGTATGCCCAGGACCTGGACGGGAACGTCTGGTATTTCGGCGAAATTGCGCAAAATTTCGAAGATGGTGAGCTGGTCGACATCGAGGGCTCCTGGACAGCCGGTGTGGACGGTGCCAAGCCGGGGATCCTGATGTGGGCCTACGACGGGTTTGGTTCTGATCCGCCGCAGGAGGTCTACCGCCAGGAATTTTTTCTGGGGGACGCTGAAGACATCGGCGAATTTGTCGGATGGGTGCCTTCCGTTGAGATTCGAGGGAGAACCTACACAAATGTTTTGAAAACCAAAGATTATAGTCCCCTCGAGCCCGGCGTCGGTGAATTTAAATACTACGCTCCGAATGTCGGCTTGATTCTCGAAGAGGCTTATGAAGACGATGAGGGGCTTACGGGCGAGACGGTGGAGCTGGATAGTTCTTCGCTGCCGTTGCCATAATCTCGCTGGCGCTGAATCATCGGGGCGGGCAGGGTGCGCTCAGCGGCTTTCCCGCCCCAATAATTGTATGGCTTTAGATTTATCTGAAACCGATCAACATCATGGTGCCGGTTAAACGAAAGGCAAATAGCATAGCAAGTTTTTTTTAAATTAACATCTTTGCGATCTTGGCGGCTTTGCGTGAGCGAATTCGCTCGCTCTTACTTCTCCAACTCCGCGATTCGATCCGCCTGCCGACCCACGCGGATCATCCATTGATGATCATCTTTCAGATGAATTTCCGCCAGCTGATTGAATTCTTTGGCCTGATCGGCAAAGCCTTTCATCAGCCAGGCCTCGGCCAGATAGTAGTAATTTTGGCCGTTGGTGGGATGCAGGCTAACGGCCTGCTCCAATATCCGGATAGCACGATCCGGCTGGCGCTCATCCAGCAGGCGGCGTCCCTGTTCGGTTAATTGCAGCGAGGCCACCGCCCGCGGGTTTTGCTCTGACGCTTCTTCTGGCACCGTGATTTGATCACCCTCAGATGGGTAACCTTCTAAAATCGGCTTTGGACATCCGGCCAGCCATGCCGCCAGCAGGACGATGCAGATGGTGACCAGGGTTTTATTCATCATTGATAAGCCCCTTGATGCCCTTGATGATTTTACCGGCAATACCGTCTTTGGCATGCAGCGGGCATTCCCCGTCCGGCACGTGGGCGGTCAGAAAATACACTTCCACCGGATCGGGGCAGCCGGCAACCGCCGGCCGGCCGGTAACCGGGCAAACCAAAATTTTTTCGACGCCCTGGGGAATTTTAAAATCGGTTTCCGATCGGTACTGGGGGATCGCCTTCATCAGGTCGGCCCAGATCGGCAGAGCGGCGGCCGCACCGGTGGCCTGAATCGAGTCCCCGTTGTCAAATCCCACCCAAACCAAAGCGAGAATATCAGGCGTATACCCCACAAACCAGGCGTCTCTGAAATCATTGGTGGTACCCGTTTTGCCGGCAACCGGCCAGGTCACCCCCCGCCATTGCAAAGATCGGGCGGTGCCTTCTTTGACGACACCCTGCAGCATGTTCGTCATGACGAATGCTTCGGCCGGTGTAATCAACCGCTCGATATCCAGATGCTGTTGCTCTAATATCCGGTTATTTTCGTCGCTAACACCCTTTAAGGACAGCGGAAACGGTTGGACGCCCTCGGCCGCAAATACACAATAGGCGCGGGCCAGCTCCAGCGGGATGACCTCAAAAGCGCCCAGGGCCAGCGATGGGTAGGGTTTTATGGGTGTCGAAAAATTAAATTTGGCGGCCAGCTCTACAATCCGGTTCAGACCCGTCTTCATGGCCAGATCAACTGTTGCCAGATTATAGGACTTTTTAAGGGCATCCCGCAAACTGACTGTATATTCGGTCACCGGTTCAAAGTTTTGGGGATGCCATTGTTTCCCGTTTACCGTGTATGATTTCCGATCATTTGACAGCAGTGTCGTCGGTGTAAACTTATTCAAGGCGCTCAGATAGACGAATGGTTTAAACGCACTTCCCGGCTGGCGGCGGGCCTGGGTGATTCGATTGAACTGGCTGACGCTGTAATTGCGGCCGCCCACCAGAGCCAGGATATGGCCGGTTGCCGGCTGCATGACCACCAGGGCGCCCTGGAGGTTGTCTTCAGGCCCTGCGCGCTGCAGTTGCGGATTTGAATTTTCCAAATGCGCCAGCCCCTTTGCCAGGGCATCTTCAGCGGCCATTTGAACCTGGGTGTCCAGAGTGGTGTAAATCGAAAGTCCCAGGCTGGTAAGGTCTTTCGGTCGATACAGGGTGTTCAGCTGTTCGGTCAGGTAATCGATAAAATAGGGTGCTTTTTTTTCGGCCGCCATAAAGCCGACGGTTTTGATCGGTTGCTTGCGCGCGTCTTCAAGTTCGGCCTGTGTAATCCATTCCCAGCGGTGCATGGCCTCTAAAACCGTGTCTCTGCGATCACGGCAGCGGGCCATATCGCGATAGGGCGAATAATTGTTGGGCGCCTTGATGAGACCGGCCATGACGGCGGCCTCAGAAAGCGTCAGGCGTTCTACCGGTTTGCCAAAATAAAAATAAGACGCTTCGCCGATCCCGTTGATGGCCACCGAGCCTTTTTGTCCCAAATAGATTTCGTTCAAATAGATTTCTAAAATTTCACGTTTGTCGTATTTGAACTCGATGATCAGCGCCAGAATAAGCTCTTTTAACTTGCGGGTAAACGTTCGTACCGGTGTTAGAAAATAATTTTTGGCCAACTGCTGCGTCAAGGTCGAACCGCCCTGGCGGATGGTGCCGTGGCGCAGGTTGGTCATCACCGCCCGCAGAATACCCCGCCAATCCACACCGGAATGTTGGAAAAAACGGTGGTCTTCTGCCGCCAGCACCGCCTGAATCTGGTGCTCGGGGACCTGATCAATCGAAATCAGCTGCCGTCGCTCACGCTCATGGCCGAAAAACTGCATAATTTCCTCAGGCTCCAGTTCAAGGATCGCAATCATCTGACCGTTGTCTTTACGACGGATGGTTCCAATTCTGTCGTCGCTCAAGCCGATTTGAGCTAAAAATCCGGGGCGCTCGGTCCAGGGGGTTTTGAGGTCATTTAAATAAATATCCAGCGTATCCGTACGAATCCGAATTTCACCTTTCTGGGACGGTGTCGTCTTCACGCCGCGATAGCCTATATTGAGAAGCTTCTCACGAAACTGCTGCGGGTTAATGTGCTGCCCCGGATACAGGAGGGTTGTATCCGAATAAACGGTCGACGGAATGCTCCAGCGCCGGGCGGAAAATCTTTTTTCAACCTGACCGGACAGGTGCCAACCATAAGTCATCAGCGCTATCAGTCCCAAAAGAGCGCTGAGCAAGGCGTATTTTGCGATTTTTTTCAACATCATTTTAATTGAAGACTCAAAATCCGAAATTCGAATTTCGAAACCTTAAACAAATCCGAATATCAAATGACCCAAGGGCAAAATTTTTAGATTTGCGGTTTTTGCCAGCCGTGCAGCCCCCAGATAAGGGATGCGAGTGCCAGGCCGCTAATCGCAGCCGACACCAGGGCTGTCGCGTAAATGCCGCCCAACAGCCAGATGGGGCCGCCGATCAGCGCGCCGACCACGCGCCCAATCCCGGCCGCAGCCAGATAGCTGGCCATCATCGTGGCCCGCGATGCGGGCACCAGCTCGGTGAACAGAGAAAGGCTGGTGACGATCGTAAATTCAAATGTCAGAAATATGATAAACAGCCCTGTTAAGGCCATCCCCAAGGTCTGTCCCAGAAAAGGCAGGATGCCATAGCAGACCAGACAGGCCGCCATCCCACCGATCACCGATCGTTTCAGACCCAGTCTGTCGGCCAGTGTTGCCGTTAATGTTTCACCGGCCAGTTCGGCGATGCCGATGACGCTGGTTCCCAGGCCCAGCGCCACAATGCTCAAGCTGAATTGTTTTTCCAGCCAGGCTCCGTAAACAACAAATAAATTATCGTTCGCCACGCTAATCCAGAAGGCGTAAGAAAGTGCTCCCAGTGCAGCGCGTTCCTGCAAAAGCTGCCGCCAGGCACCCTTGAATAAAGGCGACGCTTGACCGGATTTCGGCCGGTGCCTGCCTTTTTCGATGATGATTCTGAGCGCCAGAATGCCCAGAATACCCAGACCCCCCATCGCGAAAAAAGGAGCCTGCCAACCGAGCCGATCAATCAAAAGCGCAATCAGCGGGATGCCCAGCAGGGTGCTGCCCGCCCAGGAGAATTCAAGAAAGCCGATTGCCAACCCCCTGCGCTGAAACGGAACGCGTTCGCTGATGTAGGCCTGCAAGGCCGGATCAAAGATGCTTTTGCCCATTCCGGCCAAAAATAGCGCCACCAGAACCACCCCGTAGAACGGAAACATGCCCGCGGCAAACATCCCAACCACCAGCAGGGTCATGCCGCCGAGCATCATCAAGCGATACCCCAGTCGATCCGCAATCGGGCCGAAAAATAAGCCCAGAACCGCTGTGGCCTGATTGACCGCAATTAATGAAGTGATGGCCGTCAAGGGCACGCCCAGCCCCCGGCTTAAGGCCGGAGCAAAAGGATAGGCAAACCGGCGCGCCGTGTTGAGCACCAGACGGCACAGGGTGGTCACCACAATGCTCAGCGTTAAGCGGGAAACTGAGCCTGTGGTGGTGTCAGGGGCGGGTTCCGATGGCATAACTGCCTACCTGTAATTTAAGCGCCTTGATCTTGTACAGCCGGAGGTCTTCATCGCATTAATTTTCATACAAGATTCAGGCTGAGATTATTGTGCGCGCTGTGTGATGGTTTCAAACGCCGGGGGCTCATGCAGGTGCTTTTTGACATAGCAAAGATTCATCGCTTTGATGACCGCCGGAACGTATTTTTCGGGAAAGTCCGGCGGCAGCGTGAGATTCATGACAATCTTTGTGACCATGTGGGTTTTTGGATGCGTTTCAAAATCCAGTACCAGTTTTAATCGGGCGGTGTCGATGTTGCGCTTTTCACAAAAGTTCAGGGCATATAGGCCCGCGCAGGTGCCCAGTGCGGCAAAAAACAAAAAAGTAGGCGTCGGTGCCGATGCTTCTCCACCATCTTTTTCGCTCTGGTCGGTTTTGATCGTAAATCCCTTAAAGTTGGCGTCGACTTTTTTACCGCCCGAAAAGCTGACTTCCAGTGCCATAATCGGTCTCCTTTTATCGTCCGAATTCGTGAAGCTGCCAGCAGATACCACAAAAAATGATTGCTTTCAATCATACAACAGCACATGACGATCATGGTCGCATATTTTATAATATACCGTAATTACATTATTTTTTTATCATTATGCCCGTCAAGATACGTGCCATGTCGAAATTAAATGGAAAATCATTCGACATTCTATTCAAGAAAAAGCGACCTTGAACCGATAATCTCAATATAATCCGCCTTATAATTCAACGAATGGAATAAAAAAATCAATTCATTTCGTCCAAAATACAGCCGGGTATATAAATTCAGATAAGGAGTTGCCGAAAATGGAAGAATACCAGATTACGTGCCCTCAATGCGGTCTTGTGAACAATATCCTCGCAGACGCTTGTGTCCAGTGCGGGATTATTTTCGTTAAAGATCCTGCCATGAAAGCGGCGGCAGCGGCCCTGGATGATGAAAAAAGAAAATCTATCGAAGCGGCCGAGGCCATCCTCGACGAGACCCAACCGCCCCCTGACACGGATACGCCGAATCAGAAAAAGATCAGGCGACCGGATCCGCACGAGGATACCGTTGAAGTCCGGGTTCCGGAACCGGAAGAAATCCCGCCGTTGGAAGTGGAATCGTCAGCTTCACCGTCCCCGGAGCCGGAAGCGAAAAAAGAAACGCAAGATGCTAAAATCGAGCTGGACGCCATCGAAACCAGCATCGAAGCGGTGACCGAGCCGCATGATCCCGAATCCCTTATTCCAGGGGAGATCACAGCTGATGAATGGGTCAAACCGGATGATGCGGAGATGGCTGAAGGACCGATCGTGTCCTCGGATGATCCCCAAAAAGTGGCTGAGGCGTCTGCAGAAACCGAAAACGCGGGTTTAGCCGGCGAAAAGAGCCCGGATTCAAAAGCAGATGATGTGGCTGCTAAAAAATATGAATCTACACCCTTGACGGCAGACTCATCAACAGCCGATATGCCGAACCCGGAATCTGAGCCGAAACCATCAACTTCAGACTTTTCTGCCCAGACAGATGCCTTCGAGCAAAAATGGGCGGAGCCGATTGACGCCGATGCTAAATCAACGCCAAAAGATGAAACCCAACCCGAAAAGCTTGAAATACAACTGGAGACGCCATCTGAAGTAAAGCCGGACGAACATGCTGCAGTCAAAGCAGAGACACATCTGGATGCCCCAGCCGCGCAAGAAAAGGCGGCCAAAAGGGACGATGTCGAAGGTCAGGCCAAACTGGAAACCCAGGAGGCCCGAAAAGAAGCGCTGATAAAGCAGCAGGAAGCCCTGCTCAAGGCCGAAGCGCGGAAGAAGGAAGAAGCGGCGCAGACTAAAGCAGCCGCCTCGAAGAAGAAAAAGCTGGCTAAGGCTAAAGCGGAAGCATTGAAGAAGCAAAAAGCCGCTCAGGCCAAAGCCGAGGCATTGAAGAAAAAGAAAGCCGCCCGGATCATAGCTCTGGCACTCAAGAAAAAAAGAGCCGACCAGGCAACGGCGGACGCATTGAAAAAGCAGAAAGCCGCTCAGACAAGGGCCGAAGAATCCGCCGAAAACGTGGAGGTGGCCGCTGCAGGCCATGGCAACTATGCCAAACTTTTGGGACTGCTGAAACGATACGAAGGTAAGGCCATCGGGATCAACTATGATAATTCCGCTGAAATCAAGGAAGCCGAGCTGGTTGCAGCCAACGAAGAATTTTTCAGCGTGATGGTAAAAGAGAAAAAGATTCAGTACAGCTATCCGTTGAAGACGATCTTAACGATCGTCGAGGGTGAGCAGGGCGTGGAGACCGGCGAAGACGACAAAAAAGCCAGGTTTGACGCGGTCATCAAGGTGTATCCGCTCGCTTTGTTTTAAAATATTTTGCATGAAAATTAATGCGATGAAAGCCTGCAAATCCTGCAAAAAATTTTGAGAATATGATGACTGGCATATCGCTTATCAGAAAAAAACATGCCCGTTTTGAGGTCTGAGCCCTAAGATTAGATTTGCAGGCCGGCAGTACCAAAGACATTTCCGACCTTTCCTGAAAGATTTTTCCGATATAGAATCCATCCTTGGATTGTTTGCTTGACACTTACCACCCCGCATTTTATGTAGAACCTATCTTAACAATGCATCTAACACCCAATGGCTGAGCTGGCCAGGATAAATTGATTACACATCTTCACGTGGACCTCAGGCAGGTAACGAGCCCAACATAGGTATCGTAGAACCTTTTAAAGACAGCTTTGAAGGGTAAAGCCATATGATATATCCTCCAATTGATCCCCGCTTATTTGTGAAAAACCGGCAGCGTTTCAACAAGCAACTCAAGCCGAAATCGATTGCCATTTTCAATTCCAATGATGTGATGCCAACCAGCGCTGACGGCAACCATCCGTTTATCCAGCAGACAGACATCTTTTATTTGAGCGGTATCGATCAGGAAGAAACCGTACTGGTTATCTGTCCGGATGCTACCGACAAAAAGCAAAGGGAAATCCTGTTTGTCAGGGAAACCAATGAACAGATTGCCACCTGGGAAGGCCACAAATTTACCCAGGCGGAAGCGCAGAAGATTTCCGGTATCCAATCGGTCCGCTGGACAAACGAGCTGAATGCGATTCTGCGGCCGCTGATCATCGAGTCTGAACACATTTACCTAAACACCAATGAGCATCTGCGGGCGCCGGATATTGTCGAAACCCGGGACATGCGTTTTCTGAAATGGTGCCGGCAAACGTTTCCGCTGCACCGTTACGAACGGGTGGCACCCATCATGAACCATTTGCGGGCCGTCAAATCTTCAGCCGAGATAGAGCTGATCAAAAAGGCCTGCGGCATCACCGAAAAGGCCTTTCGGCGGCTACTCGGGTTTATTAAACCCGGTGTGTGGGAATATGAGATTGAAGCTGAAATTGTGCACGAATTTATGCGCAATCTTTCCAGAGGCCCGGCCTATGAAACCATCGTGGCCTCCGGAATCGATGCCTGCACCCTGCATTACGTCAAAAATGATAAACAATGCCGGAAGGGTGGCCTGGTGCTTATTGATTTTGGGGCCGAGTTTGCCAACTATGCCGCCGATGTCACCCGCACGGTCCCGGTTAACGGCAAGTTCACCGAAAGACAAAAAGAGGTCTACAATGCAGTGCTGAAGATTCAAAAAGCGGCCATAAAGATGCTCAAGCCGGGAAACACGCTCGAAAAATATCAGGATGCGGTGGTCAAACTAATGCAAGCCGAGCTGATACGTCTGGGGGTGTTGAAAAAGGCAGACATCCAGAAGCAATCCGAGGAGCACCCGCTTTATAAAAAGTACTTTCCCCACGGCACCTCCCATCACCTGGGACTGGATGTGCATGATTACGGCAATCGCCATCGCAAATTTGTATCCGGCATGGTTTTTACCTGTGAACCCGGAATCTACATCCGGGACGAGGCCATCGGGGTCCGCATCGAGAACGATATCCTCATCACCTCAAAAGGTCCGGTTGATCTAACCCGAACCATCCCGCGCGAAGTCGAAGAAATAGAAGACTTGATGAATAAGTGATCTTTTAACACGAAAGCACGAAAGGACGAAAACACGAAAAAGAAAAATTTCGTGCTTTTAAGATTTCGCGGTTTCGCGGTAAATTTGTTTCTCTCACCACGAAGAACACAAAGACCACGAAGGCTACGAAGCACACCAAGACAACGAAAATCACGAAGGGCCACTCAACATTCTTCGTGTTCTTCGTGGTTAATATCCCGTAGAATTAAACCCGTCTGGATTACAGGGAGGCTAATTTTTTTCGCGACAGATGATCGGCTCTGCGAAGGGGCTCGGGCAGGCGATAGCGCCGGCAGGATTTTAAAACGATCCGGATGCAGCTGTCTAAATCCATGCGGTGGCCGATGGATACGAATACGGGTTTGATACCGGTGCGGGTCCGCACTACCGCGCCGATGGTTTCACCCGCGTCGACCAGGCGGGCAGTGCTCCCTTTGGTGCGTTGCGGCTCCCGGTAATCCCCGATCAATTTGGTTTTGGCGCAGCCGATAGCCGGGATGTCGGTGAGCAGCCCGATATGACTGGCCAGGCCAAAGCGGCGGGAGTGTGCGATTCCCTGACCGTCGAACATCAGGACATCCGGCACTGTTTTTAAATCGCACAACGCTTCCAGAATCGATGGGCCTTCGCGAAACGAAAGCAGGCCGGGAATGTAGGGAAACCGGACCGGTAGTGAGGCCGCCGCTTCTTCCATAATTTTCAGATCCTCAAGGTCGAATACCACCACCGCTGCACAGGCCCTGTCGTGGCGATAGGCGGTGTCGATACCGGCGACGGTGTTCATATGATGCGGCTGGCGGCGTGTTTTTCGGATCACTTGCTGGGAAAGCTTTGTTTGCAGCGCAATGGCCTGTTGCGGCGTCAGGTCCCATCGGTGAAGCTTTTTTAGAGAAAAATCTTTCACGTTTGCCAGTATAAGGATGCTGATCAAATTTTCAACCGTGAGTGTGATTATTGCCGTCATCCTCAACCCATATTATCACACCGCGGGGGACACCATGGACAAGCTGGATTTTGAATTTATGGCCGGAGTGGTGGAAAGCCTGGTGATTTTTTTTCTGTCTCACCAGAAATGAGATGAGAGTAGGATTTTTCTTTAGACAGGATATACAGGTATCGGGACCTGATACATCAAACGGCATCTTTTGGATTGCGATCAGATGCGGGCCCTGCTTCGCAAATTACCTTCCTTGCATGCAAATTTTAGATCTTTTTTCGTCGTTTTGCGTAAACGAAATAATCCACCAGCGCGGCGTCAATGTTCATGCTTTGCGGTGCAAGCGACCGTAGCGCCGGGGCTCTGAAAACCGCCATGGCCTCCGTCGAAAGTTTGCCGTGCACCTTAAGCTTAACGATGCTGTCCGGTGAGATCTGATACAGGCTGGATTGAATCCAGGATTGGATCCGGGCGGCATTCATGCCGGCGGCGTGCAGCTCCAGCTGGACCATGGGGCGGGTCGGCAGCTCGTGAAATGTCCAAGCCTTCAATCCTGCTGTTGGCCTTTTTGAGGTTTCAAATTCCAGAACGAGATAGCCTTTGGGCTCGTCTTTTTCGGCAAATGAGGTACGCTCGATGGAACCCGGGTAAAATACCGGGGTCTTGAGGAGCCTGCCTTTAAGGTCCTTTGTTAATACCTGAAAGCGATGGATGTGTCCGGCCAGAACGGCGGCAAAAGCCGGTGGAATATCAGCGGTACGGATAACATCATGGGCGTAGCGAAAAGTGTAGCCCACCGGGCCGACGGTGGCGCCGTCCAGCGACTGGTGAACGCAGAGGATATGGATGTCTGCCCCCTGTTTCGGCCAGCCGGTTTGCGCAACCCAGTTTAAAAAATTTTTACGAACGGCGGTACGCACGAAGGGAAAGCCGGCCAGGGCCAGGGATCCCTGTTTTGTTTGCAGGGTAAAGGTTCGCGGGCGATCGAACAGATGGATGCCGGGATGCTTCGCCAGATGACCGTGGGGGATGGCCGAGCGCTCATGATTGCCGGGCACCAGATAGACCGGCACGCCGGTCTCGGCCACCTGCTTGAGGGGTTCAAATGCCATTGCAACGAGGCGGGCCGGGACCTTGCTGCGATAGAGCACGTCGCCGCCGTGAACCACGGCGTCCACATCCCCCTTTAATGCCGGTTTGAGGGCACGTACAAAATTGGTGAAAAACTCCGGGCCCCTGCGGCGCCGCCGGATGCGCGGGCGCAAGGGCAGGTCAAATCCCAGGTGAGTATCGGCAACGAGCAGGATACGGATTATACCCATGGCAACAGTCTGGCCAGCTGGCGGGCGGTTAAAATTCCGGTCGGACTCAGCCGAAGCTCAATGTGACGATCCTCGCCAACCAGCCGCCGCAATTCGGTGGTGACCACCCGCAAGCGCTCATAGGTGGTGACATCAAAACTTTTCTGGCGTTCCGGCGTGCGTTTGGTATGGCCCGCTGATAGGGGTATTTCTTTTTGGGCGGCCACATTTTGACGCGAGTGTACCGCGCCGTTTTCAAACATCAGGACATTTTTGTGATGATCCCCGGCGTTGCGCGCCGCCCAGGCCAGAGCGGATTCGCTCAGCAGGCACAGCCAGCGGGCGCGGCGGACCAGCAGCGCACTGCGCATAATGGCATGCCCGATGCTGCGGGCTACGGCTTCCGGCGTCCAACTCGGTTCTTCTTCGGGTTTCTCAACAGCCTCATCCGGTGCTTCTTCGTCCGCTTCTTTTGCCGCTGCCAATTTAGCTGCGGCAATGGTTTTGAGTCTTTCAGCCCAGAGCTCGCGACCGAGCCCGGCTAAGATCCTCAGCGCAGATGGATTTTTTATACGGGTCCGGTGATTGTGCTGAAACAATGTCAGGCCCTCTGCGAGACAATCCGGTTCCGGAGCATAGGCTGGCGGCACACCCAGCAGGGCATATCCGTCGTGGACAAAATGATCAGGGACCCGGTACCGGCCTTTATGCCAGTTGGCAAAAGCATTTATGGCCGCGGTTGTGAGCCCTACGGGCAGCGGGCCGATGCAATAGACGGCATCAGGCCGAGCCGTGCATTTTTGAAGATCGCGGCTGTAAAATGCCAGTTTGCGCTTTCCGGTTTGCAGCGCCACATTATAGGGCGGGCTGTGCCTTTTGATTTCATCGGATTCCAATACAGCAGCTTCCAGAGCCGAGCCGGTGCGCGTCACTTCCAGGCCGGCAGCCTGGCTGAGCATTTCCAAGGTATGCTCGGCATGGGGTCCTTTCCGGCGAAAATAACTGTTCACCCGCTGCTTGAGAGAAGTGGCTTTGCCGATGTAAAGCAAATCGCCATTGGAGCGCAGCATGCGATAGATGCCGGGTTTGTCCGGCAGATTGAGACGAATTTCAGGCTTCATGGGATATTCCCGGCCGGTTCGCGGGTGCGGGGGTGTGCCTTTCAGCCATTCTGCGAGTTGATCTAAATTTTCAACACCATGGTCATCAGACAGTTGTCGTACAAAATTGTGCCAGATGACGGCTGTGGCAACGGCGTGAGCACCGCTGCGGCGCTGTCCGGGAACCGAGTGCCCCAGGTAACCGGCTACCGCTCGCAGCCCTCTGCGCGGCAACCCGGGCAGCAGACGTCTGGCGATTTCATGGGTGCAGATGAGGTGAAACGGAAAGACGTCCGGTTGCTCCGCCTGTGCGTGAAGGTGTCTGAGGAACGCTTTTTCAAAACGGCTATAATGAATGATGATGGGGCATTTTTCCATCTGATCAAGGTCGGCGACCCGCTCGGCGGTCTGGTTGAGTTTCTGCCAGATCTCAGCCTGCGGAATTGCCCGCTCTGAGTTTCCCCGGGTGATGCCGGTAACGCGCTGCACCGCCGGGGGGATCTCAACATCCGCCGGCAAGACAGCGCGATAGGCGTTTGCGATCAAAGCCTCCGGATCGAAGGTCGCGGCGGCGCGGGTCTGGACCCAGCCGATTTCAAGTAAATACCCTTTTTGCGGGTTGGCCGTGGTGGCCTGGCAATCTAATGTCAGAACGTCTAAATCGGTGAGGGTCATCATTATTCTAGCGCGTTTTTAAAAATTTCCGGGTTATTGGCTACCGGCTGCTGGCGTTTTATTCGGGTGGGGATAAACCCCGCCCCTACAAAACAGAACAGCTTATGTAGGGGCGAAGTTTACCCTCGCCCGTAAACGAGAGTTTAGCGAATTCAAATAATTATTCAATGGTTGAATTTGGACATTCGGGATTTATTTTTTGTTTTAATGATCTCAATATGTTATAGAAATAACCAATGGAACCCACTTTTCACAACGCCTTATCCGATTTGAAAGAAGGTATTCCGCGCCTGGTGGAATTGCTGCAATGCGGCCGGGCATCCGATATATCCTCCTGGCGTCATGTCGTTGAAGCCAAATTGATTCCCCGGTTTTCAGCCGATTATCCGGTCGTGGCGGCCATTTGCGGGGGCGGCTCCTCGGGAAAATCCACCCTGTTCAATTCCCTGGCCGGAGAGGCGCTGGCGCCAGCCGGTGGGCGGGCCGGCATGAACCGCCGGGTACTGTTTTCGGTCCCCGAATCCCTGGTAACGCAGAACCGGCTGGTTTCCGATCTGGCTGAACCCTTTAAAGCCGATCTGCAGCCACTCAAACGCAGCGCCGAGCTCACCCGCCCCGGCAATCCGCTGTATGTAATCAACCGCACCGGTCCACGGGATCTGGTGTTACTGGATACCCCCGATTTCGACACCGGCGCCAGAGGTGAATACACCAATCGGGACATCACCCGCATGGCCCTGGAAGCCTCTGATATATTTATTTATATTTTTACCAATTCCAATTACAACAACCGGGACAACACCGACTTTATGTCTCAAATGCTCACCGGCATCGGGACCCGTAAATGCTTTCTCATCTACCGTGTTTATCCCAATTTTGGTGACGCGGAGGTGCGTGAGCATGCCATGACCGTGGCCGATGGTATCTACGGCACTGATGCCGATAAGCACATCCTGGGTATCTACCGGACGGATGAAGACAACCGCGTTGCGGCCGGGGAGCAGTTTATGCAGCTGCGACCTGTCACTGAAGATGCCGCCGACTTCGATGCGGCGCTGGCTGCCATCGATGCCCCGCAACTGCGACTCGAACTGCACGGCTCCATCCTGGCAGATGTCTTTAAGAAGGCTGAAACCTTCCTGGCGGATGCCCGCTGCTCACTGGATGAGCTGCAGCTTTATCTGGATGCTTTTCAAACCGTTCAGAGCCAGTACGTGCATGAGGCTCTCAAGCATTTTCCCATGGATCGGGTCATGAAGCGCTTTGCCAGGATCTGGGCCAAAACCGACCCGGCCCACATCAAGTTTATGCGTAAAACCGGAAATGTCATCGAGTTTCCCCTCAAAATGCTTTTCGGCGCCGCCGGCTGGGCTAAAGCAAGCATTGCCCCGGGCCCGGAAGCAAAAAAGGAATCCGCCGATTTTAATAAAAAGCTCGAAGAAGACCTGGTCACGGCAGTGACCAGTTTGCACGCCCAGGCCATCGGTCCCCAGATCGCGGTTAACGGCTCTCTGAACGATCCGGTGGTTCAACGGATGGCTGAATGTGTTGAGCGCATTCGAACGGCGCGTCGGACGACCGAAAGGCAAAACCCCCGGACGGAAGCCGCCGATCAGGATCGCATTCTGCGGTTTTATGTCGATACCCACCCGGCCGTTTTGCCGCAGCAGGCGCGCCTGCGGGATCGGGATTTTAAAAGCATGCTGCAGACGATCCTGTCCGAAAAAGAAGAATTGCTGGACATTCCTGCCGACATGCTCAAGGATCTAAAGAAGCTGGCCGATCAATTTCGCAGCCAGATGGGGCTGTGGTCTAAAATCAGCCAGACCTTTTGGGCATCGCTGAATGTGTTGCCGGCCACAGCAGCCGTGACCTATGTTCTGTCCACCGGAGACCCGGTTGGCGCCGCCGGCATCAAAGTCAAATTGACCGGGCTTTTCGGGGCCAAAGACCTCTATGCCCTGGTGGCCATACCGGTGACCACCCAGATGAAAAAAGCCGACCAGCAACAGCTGCAGACCATGCTGGGTCCCATTGCCCGGGCCTGGTTTGAGCATAAACTCAAAAAGGTGCAGCAGCTTTTCGAGGATACCATCACCGGCGTTACCATCGGCAAGGTGAACGCAACCATCGAGCGGGCGGATGCTGATCTTGCAGCGCTGCAAACCAGCATGGAAGTCTGTGCCAAGGAGCTTGCATAACACATGAATTTTGATCGTAACACGGCCATTTTAAAGGCTTTGGGAAAAATCGCCGAAACTAAAAATGATCTGCAGCGGTTAAGTGCCGAGCTTGGCCAGGCAACGCTGTGGTTGCCGGGCCGAGGTCTTGACAAACAGTGCCGTCAGGCCGCCGGCATGATCGATGGTATTGCCGCCCGCTTCGAGCGCAAGCTGGTGTTGACGCTTGTCGGTCCCAGCGGCTCGGGCAAATCCACCCTGCTGAATGCCCTGGCGGGGGTAGACGACCTTTCCGATATCGGCCACGAACGGCCCACCACCGATCATTTAATCGTTTTCAGCGCCAATCCGGGCGATAGCGATCAACTGGTCGAAGAGCTGAACAGCGAAATTGTGGAGACCCGATCCAATCCGGCGGCCGTGCGCTTCGAGCATGTTCTGTTGGTGGACACGCCCGATACCGACAGCCGGGCATTTCGCAAGCATATTCCGATTGTCGAAAAGACCATCGCCAGATCCGACATGCTCATTTGCGTCTTTGATGCCGAAAATCCCAAAAGACGGGACCATGTCGATTTTTTGGCGCGTTTTATCCCCAATTTTAGCGGCGAATCGCTGGTGTGCGTCCTCAATAAATGCGATCGCCTGGCGGAAGCAGAGCTCAAGGATCAAATCGTGCCGGATTTTCTGGAACATATTCGCCGGGGCTGGCAGGTGCCGGCCGATCGGGTCTTTTGCATATCCGCCCGCGGCAACTTGAACGATCCGGACTGGGATACCGCTGCAGCGCCCCGGCATGACTTTGATGAATTTAAAGATCTGCAGCAGCTGGTTGTCAACACCATCAACCAAGCCGGGTATGTCATCGACCGGCGCCTTGAAAACGTCCGGCGCCTGCGGGATTTTGTCTTTGAGGAGGCCGGTCGCCAGGTTTTAGAACATAAATCGGTTCTATCCGCTGCGGCCGATCGCATCGCCGCTGCTGAAAAAAAAGCCCTCGAGGATGCCCTGGCCGGCATGCAGGAAAGCGGGGTGCAGCAATTGTTCGGGCTAAATGTGCTGGTGTATCAAAAATTGGCCCAGCGCTGGCTGGGACCCATGGGCTGGATGATTGCCATCTGGGCGCGGCTGCTAATCTTTGGCAGCGGCTTAATGGCCGTTCTGCGATTCGGTCGGCCGGTGCGCCAGGTGCTCAACCGCTTGACGGCCCTTAAGCAGTCCAAGGATAGCCAGGCGACCTTTGAAGACCCGGAAAAAGACCCGCAGATGGCAGCGGCCTTCAGAAATTATCGACTGGCGGTTCTTGAAAACTGGCCGGAAATTGCCAAATCCCTGGTTCGGGGCGGCTTTGACAGCTCGATTCGCAACGTCGAAGATGCGCTGTCCGGCACCGCCGGCTTCGAACAAAAGCTGGGCGCCATCTGGAGTGGAACTCTCGATGCCCAGATCCAACGCTTAACTGCCAAACTCAGTGGCCTGTTTGTTCAAGTTTTTTTTAATTTGCCCGCCATCGGCATCCTGGGTTACTGCGGCTGGTTGACGCTTGAATCCTTTTTCACCGGTAACTACCTTTCCGGTGATTTTTTCATGCATGCTTTCTGGGCCATCGGTTTGGTCCTGTTTTTAAGCTTCTTCATCCTGCAACTGTGCATCCGGGCCGCGGGCTCCACCAACCGGATCACGGCCAGGGCCTTTGAAAAACTCAAGCATCAGCTGGATCATTTGGATGAGCTCAATCAAAATCCAATTAAGGCTCAGCTGGATACCGTGCTGGCGCTGGCTGCTCTGGCGGAGTCAGATCGTTGATAAGTTACGCTTACAGAAGGCAGATGGCGGAGGGCGGAAGATTGAAGACAGGAGATAGAGGAAAGAGCTATGTCGAGGGACGGTGATGATTTGACAGTAGTCAAAATCAGGATCTACTTGCCTTGACAATCCGCTCTAATAATATCTGAATGTTAGCCAGAGTTGTAATATCATCTACAAATCCTCAATTCCTTTAAATTTCAGTTTTCATCATAATATCTCAAATTTTCTTCAGCGTTTCAGCTTTTGTAAGCATAGCCGAAGTCAAATAAAAACCAATCGAAGCGGCTACCACAACATCTTGTGGCTGGCTGAATCCCAGAAATTCTGAAGAAA
>JASFNW010000050.1:0-29813 GCA_050116835.1 Desulfobacterales bacterium | reverse complement strand
ACCTGTGATTTAACGGAATTGGGGAGTCGAGTAGACCGAGAGAGCTTCCCCCTCAGCCCCTCACAGAATCGGACATGAACCTCTCGATTCATCCGGCTCTTATCGACCGGCCGATTGTCTTACCAGTCGCCAGTGCGCAAATAGGTAGGGCTTCTGTTTTGCGATGCGTCCAAGCCAATAAAAGGCTCTGCGTCTGCGACGGCGTAACTTTTTGTACTTCCGCATGGCCCATCGTTGCAATGCACCATTGAGTTGCTTGAAGACTGGGTAAAGTGCCGACTTGTAAAATTGTCCATAATAATTAATCCAGCCCCTTATTACCGGATTAAACATACAGGCCAGATCTTTAATGGACTTGTCGGTCATTCGGTGAATCCGCCAACTTCTCATGGCTCTCTGCATGGATTTGGCTGCCGCATCGCTTACGGCTGGAAGAAAATTTACAGAGAGTCTGCCGTAGCGATCCTTTGATCCCCGCGGCCGGAACGTATATCCCAGAAAATCAAACTTCTCGTTTGGATAGTGCCCTTTCCTGCATGAGTCCTTGCAGTAGACAATCCTGGTCTTCTCAGGATGCAGTTCCAGCCGACGCTCTTTCAACCGCCTCTCGATAACCGTCTTGATCCATCTGGCTTGTTTCTCGCTTCTGCAATGCACCAAAATATCATCGGCGTAACGTTCGAACGGTATGCTCTTATAATTGCGCCGCATCCATTCATCAAATGCATAGTGCAAAAACAAGTTGGCCAACAGCGGACTGATCACCGAGCCCTGCGGAGACCCTTTTGCACGGCCACAAAGCGTGCCATCTTCTGCCTGCACCGGAGCTTTTAGCCACCGCTCAATATAGAGCAACAGCCACCTGCTATTCGTGTGCTTGCGTACAACTCGCATCAGCAGTTCGTGGTCGATTTCGTCAAAAAAGGCCTTAATGTCACAATCCAAAACCCAGTCGTAGCGCCAGCATCTTTTGCGTGCTACGCCAACGGCCTCAATTGCTGACTTGCCAGGCCGATAGCCGTATGAGTCCGGATGAAAATATGGCTCAACCTCCGGCTCAAAATAAATCTTGGCTACCATCTGGGCGATGCGATCCGATACCGTCGGCACGCCCAGCTTTCTTTGACCACCGCCCTTTTTGGCGATCTTAACCGATCGTACCGCTGGCGGAAAATAGCTGCCCGAAGACATGCGATTCCAAATTTTGTAAAGATTGTTCTTCAAATCCTTCTCAAAATCCGCAATCGACTCTTCGTCGACTCCAGCAGCACCCTGGTTGGCCTTTACCCGCTCGTAAGCCTCAAATACAACTCGTTTAGAAATACAAAATGGCTTTGCTTTACTCAATGGCTCCTCCCATTTATTGGTTGACCATTTCCTAAAGCTGATCGATGCAACCCCTTCGCTCCGCCTGCATTACACAGACTTCCTAACTACTACGAGTTGCTCCGCCCCTGTGCTTCGCATCGGTACTCTCATTCTTGTGGGGTCTCCACTTGAATTTCTCCCTTAGCATCGAAACGACAGGTTCCCACGTTCCGTGCAAAAGCCTAACTCAGAGTCACGCCTCCTTTACGCCGGAGGTCGCTTAGGCGGTAAACAGGTTGCCCCTAAACTTATCCCGGACCCTACATAGAAGCCCGGTTTTGACCTCGTCTATAACATTTCGACGCCTCATCGGATGGTTCGCTTGCGCTCGTCTCTCTGAGTCTTACCTGCCACGATCCTTTGCCGTGACTTTTCCTAAACGCTTACTACCTTGGCTCTTTACCAACGCAGCTTTAGGTGGTTTGAAGCCTGCTCCTGTAAGCCGGCTCCGAGGGGCCCGCCCTCATCTCCTGCACAGTTGCGCACACTTTATATTAAAAGTGCGCTCGTGGCGCACTATGTAGATGTAATCACAAAAATATAAGGCTATCCAAAATTTGAAATTAATTTTCCTCTAAATAGTCAGGTACGTTTACCTGTAATTTTTAAGGATAGCATATTTTACAGATATGCGTAACATATGCATAATAAATGGAAATTGGTGGTTAAGGCACGGGCCTGCAATATAGTACCTTGCAAAATATTATAGATTTCTATAAGAAATGTTGCAATTGCGAGATCTTTTTCAGAGCATGCAGGTTTGTGGATAGCTGTAAACTATAATCCAAATACAAAAGGAAGGATTTGAAAATGAAATCCGAAAAAGTGATCGTTAACATTGGGAAAAAAAATGTTGCCGAGATCACGTTAAACCGCCCGGAAAATTTAAACACGTTCAACAGCATTTTGGCCGAACAACTTTATGACGCGCTTTTAAAGCTGGATGCCGATAAGAATGTCCGAGTTGTCCTTCTAAGTGGTGCAGGTAAGTCATTCTGTGCAGGTATAGATGTCAATGAACTCTCCAACAAAACGGCGTTGGAATACAGGGAATGGATAGAACGGATGGAGCGCCCTCTGTTAGCTATTTCGAAGATGAAAAAGCCGGTTATTGCGCAGTTACAAGGTGTTGCCGCAGCAAATGGCATGGGGCTAGTAGCCGCAGCTGATTTAGCTATTGCCGAAGAGAATGCCCGTTTAGGACTTACAGCAATAAATGTGGGACTCAATTGCGTCGGACCCGTCATTCCGGTCGCCAGATCTGTAGGACGAAAGAAGGCCCTGGAATTGTTGTTTTACGGCAATTTGATTTCGGCAACAGAAGCTCTTGCATTGGGTCTGATAAACAAGGTTGTGCCCACCGATGAACTCGAAACGGAGGCACGTCGTTGGGCAGAGGAGTTGGCACAGAAGAGCCCCATAGCGGTTCAGAATGCCAAAAGCGCCTTCTACCATGCAGAAGATATGGAGTATGAGAAACAGTTCGCCCACATGAATGAGGCTTTTGCGCGTTTATGCACAACCGATGATGCCAAGGAGGGTGTCCAAGCATTTTTCGATAAGAGAAAACCTGTTTGGAAAGAAAAATAGTGGAATCGAAACTCCGGTAGAATTACTGATATTACTATTTGCGGGTGTCAAGTCCAGTATGGCTTAACTTTGATGATTGTAAAATTATTTTCGTCTAACGACAGATAAAATACATTTCTAACCCGACCCTCCAAAATTCCAGCACTCCACTTTTCCAGATGGAAAACAAATTTGACCTAATCCCTTTTCTTCAGATGATTGTAGATTTTTTTACCTCCTCCTACAATCAACAGGACTCCGATCAAATAAAAACAGAAATAAATGAAGACTATGTACGGTGCAAAATGATCAATTTTCTTTATTTCAGGCATGATCTGAGGAATCCGGAAAAACAGCCCGATTCCGGCCATCAGCAACAAAATGCCCCAAACCAGTTGAAGCGTTGATTTTTGTTTTTCTTCCATTCGTAAAGCTTTCGGCCTGTCTCTCGGGCGGGCATAAACGCCTCGACGGAGTTTGCCGAAGTCTCCGTCCCTACTTTTGAGCGCGGGCCGCTTTTTTTAATTCGGCGTAGAAAGTCCCGACAGTGGTATAATGTTGCACTATTAGAGAACAACCGAGGACGAGTGCGAGGACGAAGCATTTAGTCACCATATCGCCCTCATTTTCGTATTCGTTTTCGAATAATCAAACCATCATGCACGCGCAAATAGCCAGTAGCCAGAAACCAGCAGCCAGTAGCCAGTAGCCAAATTTGCTTAATCCTCAAAACTGCCTTTGAAGTCGGCTTTGCGTTTCTCAAGAAAGGCCGTCGTGCCTTCTTTGGCATCAGCACTTCCATAGCACATGCCGAAACCTTCAACTTCTATGTGGATACCGGTGGCCAGGTCGGTATTCAGTCCCTGGTTGATGGCCTGTTTAGCGGCTCTTAGCGAAACCTTACCCTTGGCGGCAATCTCCCTGGCCGTTTGCATGACTTCTGCCATCAATTGGTCCGCAGGCACCACTTTATTGACCAGTCCGATTTTTTCGGCTTCGGCCGCAGAGATCATTTTACCGGTAAAGATGAGTTCCTTGGCCCGATTGGCACCGATAAGTCGCGGCAGGCGCTGAGTTCCGCCAAATCCTGGAATGACGCCCAAATTGATTTCCGGCTGTCCGAATTTGGCATTTTCCGAGGCATAGATAAAATCACAGGCTATCGCAATTTCGGTACCGCCGCCCAGGGCAAACCCGTTGACAGCTGCGATGACGGCAATCGGCATCGCCTGCAACCGGGCGAATATGGCATGACCGTCTTGGGAAAACTTCCTGGCTGTCAGCGGGTTAAACGTGGCCAACTCGGAAATATCGGCACCGGCCACAAATGCTTTTTCACCGGCACCGGTAAGGACCAGAACCCGGATATCGTCACTGCCGGCAATGACATCCAGGGCCTGAGAAAACTCTTCTAAAAGAGCTGCATTCAGTGCATTGAGGGCGTTGGGCCGGTTAAAGGTAATCGTCGCAACGCCCTGTTCAACCTGATAAATAATGTTTTCGAACGCCATATCAAATTTCCTCCTGTATGAATCAGTGATGAAAGTAACTGTCTGTTAAAGGATCAGCTGTCGTTTGTCAAATTTTAAATTCAACAAGGTCGTAAGGCTGGAAACCAATATGAATTATCAAAAATGTGTTCCGATGGACCTGGCGCGTCTTTCAACCGTCATTGCGAGCAAAGCGAAGCAATCTCATACGAAGCATCGCTCGGGATGACCCGCACCGGCGACTAAGATTGCTTCGCCGTTTCACGCCTCGCAATGACAGATTACCGGCTATACTTTTATCTTCTTTTTGGCCCGGCTTTCAGTCGAGGCTGCCAGATAAATAGCGGAAAGAATGATGACGCCGCCCACCACTTTGTATGCGGTCAGGCCTTCGTCAAAAATCAGATAGGCCAGAATTGTACTACCGATGGGCTCGCCCAACAGGCTTACGGCGATGAGCCCGGCAGTCAGCCATCGCAGGGCCCAGTTGTAGGTGCTATGGCCGATAATTTGAGCGATCAGGGCCATCCCCCAGAATGCGGCCACCGTTCCAGGACCAAAACCGGTTATCGGCAGTCGCAATGATAGGACCATAATCCACAGGATAACCGCTGCGCTTCCGTAGCAGATGAAAATATAGGCCACCAAAGACAGTTTGCGCCGCAGACTGCGGCCCAGAAGCAGGTAAATCGCAGCACATATGCTGCCGGCCAGCGCCAGACCGTCTCCTAAAAGGGCTTTGCCGCCGGTGGCAAAATCACCATACCCGACAATGGCGCCGCCGATAACACTGATGCCAATACTGTAAATCGCTGCCCGCTTAACGCGTTCTTTGGCAATCAAAGGCGTCAACAGGCCGACCCACAGCGGGTTGGTGTTGACCAGCACAACACTGTTGGCCACCGAGGTGTAATCCAATGATGAAATCCAGGTGGCAAAATGAAGGGCCAGAAAAAAGCCAGACATCACCGCCAGCTTCAAATCCCGTTTCGATAAGGTTTTGATTTCATCACGGGCCTTATACCAAGTAACCGGCGCCAGTATCAGTGTGGCCAAACCCAGCCGATAGGCAGCGATCACCAGGGCCGGTGCATCCGCCAGACGCGCAAATATGGCACCGGTGGAAACCGCCATAGTACCGACAAGCAGCGCGAGATACGGATTAAATGGAGGGGCCGCAGCGGTTGCTTTATCAGTCATGATCCGTAAACTATCCCCGGGGCTGGGTCGGCAGCGGTTGTTTTTGAAAGGCAGTCGGGCTGGTTGCTTTGATATATTTTTGAATGCCTTGAACGATACCTTCAACTAAACGCTCCTGGAATTTAGGATTGACCAGGCGCTTGCATTCACGCGGGTTGCTGATAAATGCGGTTTCGATGAGAATCGAGGGCATCTGGGCGCCTAACAGGACGTAAAACGGTGCCTGTTTGACGCCTTTGCTTTTTACGCGCGTATAGCGCTTGTTTCTCAAGTGACCCACTATGGCCGTCTGGACATATGCGGCCAGGCGACTGGATTCATTGATTTTTGCATTTTGCATCAGGTCAAACAATATTTTTTGCAGATCGCTGATATTTTTAGTTGAAGTGGCATTTTCCATAGCGGCCACTCGAATGGCTTCCTCATCAGTGGCCAGGTTCAGAAAGTAGGTTTCATGTCCATGAGCCCGGCGGTCCCGGGATGCATTGGTGTGGATCGAAATAAACAAATCAGCACTTTTGGTATTGGCAAAGGCCGTGCGCTCTTCCAGCGTTAAGAACCGATCCGACGTGCGGGTCATGATGACTTCCAACCCCAGTTCCGATTTTATTTTTTTCGCCAGGCGCTTGGCAATTTGCAGGACAATCTTTTTTTCATGCACCCCTTTGAGATAACCTGGAGCGCCGTAATCTTTGCCGCCGTGACCCGGGTCGATGACCACCCGGCGGACGCCAAGCGCCAGTTGTTTGGCCAGCGAGCCGGGTGGAATTTTACCGCCCTTTTTGACTGTAGCCGACGGTCCGGGGGTTCCCGTTGTCTTGGCGGTTTTAGAGCCCCAGACATCAATGACGATTCGGAACGGATCTTTGAGCGAAAAGATTTTGTAGGTTTTAAAAGATTTGATGTCCACCACCACCCTAACGGAATCCTTTGTATACTGGCCGGCACGGGCATCACTCAACAGGTCATCATGAATTGGAATGGTCTTGCGGATATCTTTGCGCAACCGGCTGTTGCTTAAGTCGACATAAAGGCGCTGGGGCTTGTTGATGCTGGGGTCTTTTTTCAGCAGATGGTGATAGTAACTTGTTTCTTTGTCAACATCGACGACGACCCGGGTATAATTGGGATTGGACCAATAACGCAAATTGGTCACTTTGACCATCTCACCGGGGGAAGATGGCGCACCACGTTTTTCACTGCTTACAGCAGGCGTTTTGCGGGCTTCGCTGGTTTTGATTTTCTCGGCAATGGGGTCTGCCGGGGCAGCTCGCTGCTTTTTGGCGGCAACCGGTATCTTTTCTAATTCAGCGCTGGCCTTGGCCTTATAACGGCTGTTGGGAAATTCAGAAATAATCTGCTGGAACCTATCAGCAGCGGTTTCAAGATCACCGGCAGACTTTGACCAGGTATACAGTTTCTGATGAAGGGTGGCCGCCATAAAAAGCCCGGCCGCTGCCCAGGGACCTTCAGGAGCCTTATCATAGACGGACTGGAATTTGTCGATGCAGCGGTGCCAGTTGCTGCGGTATTTCATTTTTTGAGTGCTGTTTCGAAGATCGCGATAGCAGGCCTCGGCGCTGATATAGGCTGCCTTGGGTGTTGCACCTCGGGTTGGCTCGGGTTTGGCGACCGGCTCCGGTTTTTTTGCGATGACGGGCTTTTCCATGCGGCGCAATTCGACTGTTGCTTTTTGGCGGTAACGACTCTGGGGATAGCGCAGCACAACGCGTTCGAAAAGATCACGGGCCTCTGCCAAATCGGAAGGTTTGCCGGAAAACCTGGCCAGGGACTGGTACATTTTGGCGGACATAAAAAGACCGGCAGCTGCCCACCGCCCATCGGGGTCCTGTTTTTGGACAGATTGAAACTTTTGAATGCAGCGTATCCAGTTGTGGCGGTACTTTATTTTCTGAGGATTCCGGCGCAGATTGCGATAGCAGGTTTCAGCCTCAAAATACAGATCGTCCGGTGCTGCCACCGAAAATCCGGCAAAAAGCACGATTTCAACCAGCACGACCAAGGCAATTAACCGCATCAGCGATTTTCCATCCAACAGAGCAGCATTTCGGTGTGCAGTCAGCACCATACGATCATTCCATCCAGCCAGAAATCCTGACGCCATTTCGATTTAAGCTCGCTTCATGCATCAATATGTCAATTGTGTTACCTGAATTTTTCACGAGTCGGAGGCTTTCATATGCAAGGCACTTCAGGGTGAAGCTATAGTAATTTACGCTCCGCATTAATTTTCATGCAAAATTCAGGTATCAATCGGCAATGTTCTTAGCCTTTTCCTGGAGCGCGTTCAGATAGTTGAGCGCTTCCAGCGGTGTCATTTTCGCAATATCCAGTTTGGTCAGGGTATCGATAAAAAAGCCGGCTTTATTTTTAAACAAATCCATCTGAACCGCTCCCTTTGGCGCCTCTTTTTGTTCTGAAAAGGAGTCGGCTAGATCCTGATCTTGATTTTCGATGCGATACAGAATTCTTTTGGACCGTTCGATAACCTTATCGGGGATCCCGGCCAAACGGGCTACCTGTATGCCGTAGCTGCGATTGGTTGCACCTTCGACCATTTTGCGCAAAAATATAATCTCATCATTCCACTCTTTGACGGCAATGTTGTAATTTTTTACCCGTGGTTTTCGCTGCGCCAGCTCGGTCAATTCGTGATAATGGGTGGCAAACAACGTTTTAACACCGGTTTTGTGCAGATCGTGTAAAAACTCGACCACAGCCCAGGCAATGCTCAGTCCGTCGTAGGTGCTGGTTCCTCGACCGATTTCATCCATGATGATCAAACTGCGCTCACTGGCGTTGTTGAGAATATTGGCTGTTTCCTGCATCTCAACCATAAACGTGCTCTGCCCCTGGGACAGATTGTCCAATGCACCGACCCTTGTGAAGATGTGATCCACGATACCAATGGTCGCCTTGCGGGCCGGGATAAATGATCCCATTTGCGCCATAATGACCAGGAGCGCCACCTGTCTCAAAACGGTTGATTTTCCGGCCATATTGGGGCCGGTGATTATCAGAATCTGGTTCTTTTCGTTGTCCATTGAAACCGAATTGGGAACAAAGCGTTCACCGGTGATCATTTTTTCAATCACCGGATGGCGCCCCTCTTCGATTTCAATAAGACCGTCGAGGTTCACATCCGGTCGATAATAATCATTTTGATCGGCAACCTCGGCCAGATTCAGCAGACAGTCCAGACGTGACAAATATTGAGCTGCACGCTCAAGGTTTTTGTAATTTTGTACAACTGCCTGTCTGATCTCATTGAATATTTCAAGCTCAAGCGCGGCACGCTGCTCTTCAGCATTTATAACCTTTGTTTCAAAGGTTTTCAACTCATCGGTAATGTATCGCTCGGCATTGACCAGGGTTTGCTTGCGAATATAGTTGGCCGGCACTTCGGATGTCCGGCTTTTGGGCACTTCGATATAATAGCCAAAGACCTTGTTATACCGCACTTTCAAGGTGGTGATCCCGGTGGCGTCCCGCTCCTGGACTTCCATGTTGGCCAGCCAGCCTTTGCCATCCTGGCTGATTTTTACCAGTTCGTCGAGCGCGTCATTGAAGCCCGGCCTTATCATTCCGCCTTCGGAAGTGGTCGGCGGCGCATCCTCCCGGATGGCTTTTTCGATCAGAGACGACAGATCGTTAAGCGGCTTCAGATTCTCATCCCATCGAAACCGTTCAGCTTTCAGTGTTGAAACGATTCTTTGAATTTGCGGTAAAGCCAAAAGTGACCGCTTCAAAGCGATTAAATCCCGCGCATTGGCATGGCCCATGACGATCTTGGTACTGACGCGTTCGATGTCAAATACGGTTTTTAAAAGATCACGGATGCCATGGCGGCTTTGAATGTTGTCTTTTGCTTCAGCCACCGCCTCATGGCGGGCCCGAATGTCTTCTATTTCAATTAGCGGATATCGCAGCCAGGATTTAAGCAAGCGCGCGCCCATGGCGGTTCGGGTCTGATCGATAATGCCCAGCAAGGTGCCGCGTCGGGTATTGGTATGCAGGTTTTTTTCAAGTTCCAAATTGCGGCAGCTGGAATCGTCCACCAGCAGGTAATGACCCAGAGAATAGGTTTCCAGGCGCGCTAGATGCGCAATCTTTTGTTTCTGGGTCTCACGGACATAAAAAACCAGAGCGCCGGCAGCCCGCACCCCGGCAGTCAGTTCTTCACACCCGAAACCTTCCAGTGAAATCGTGTTGAACTGTTCGGTGAGTCGGTTATAGCAGCGCTTGTGGTCGAATGCGCTGTCATCCAAATAGGTAACGGCACGTTCCGTCTGAGCGCCCCGGATGGAGGCCAATTGCGGATCGGTTTTGGCGGATTCAGGCAGCAGGATCTCCCTTGCAGATATACGCAACGATTCATCTACGACGGCTGTTAGATCAGCCGATTGGATCAACCGAAAAAGACCGGTCGAGATGTCCAGATAGGACATGCCGAAATCATCACCATGGCGGGCTAAGGCCATAACAAAATTATGGGACCGCTTGTCTAGAAAGGCGTCATCGATGATCATTCCGGGCGTGATGACGCGCACGACATCTCTTTTTACCAGGCCTTTGGCGACTGCCGGATCCTCTATTTGATCGCAAACCGCCACTTTGTAACCATGATCAATCATCCGGGCAATGTAGCCAGAAACCGCTCGATGGGGCACGCCGCACATGGGGACCGGAGACTCATCGTTTTTGTTTCTGGAAGTCAGCGTGATATCCAAAACGCGCGAAGCCACCTGGGCATCTTCAAAAAACATCTCGTAAAAATCACCCATCCGATAAAAGAGAATCGCATCCGGATACGCCTCTTTTATCGAGAGGTACTGTTTTAACATCGGGGTTAGTTTAGGCGGGCTCATCAAATAATTTGCTTAAAATAGGTTTTTGCATTTATGATAAATGGCTGTCGTGACACCAAAGTGGGGACTATGGCAAAAATTTGATCCAAGTGCAAGTCAAGTGCGCTACCACATTTTTAAAAAATGATAATTTTATATGATTCTAATATTTAACATTCAATTCTTTAAAGTATGGCTTTAAATTATTATAGGTTGCCCTAATATGCTCTGGAATCACGCGTACCTCTCCGAATACCGTTAAGGCATTGGTATCACCGAACCAGCGCGGCACGACGTGAAAGTGCAGATGCTCCTCGATGCCAGCCCCGGCCACTTTACCCAGATTAAGACCGACATTAAATCCGTCGGGCTGCATGATCTTTTTTAGAATGGTTACCGATTGTTCGACAGTTGCCAGCAAAGCGCCCATCTCTGATGTCTCGAGTTGGTCGAGGGCTGCGATATGTCTGACCGGAGCAACCAGAAGGTGGCCGTTGATGTAAGGGAATTTATTCATGGTCACCATTGTCATCCGGCCCTTGTATAGTGTCAATTCATCTTGATCTGCCAATGCAGCACAGAAAATACACTGCCTTTCCTTGTCACTCAGAATGTATTCAATTCGCCAGGGGGCCCACATGGTTTTCATGGCACAGACCTCGATTTGTTTGTTATATCCTTCACATCCAATCGGGACTTCGTCTCGATTGGAATGTTGGAATGCTGGAATGATGGGAAAATGTCCTGTGAAATTGTAATGTTTTAAATACGGATACCCAGTATTTTCGTTTAGTTGCAGAACTCTGAAATGTATGTTTAATTTACGGTGTTTGGGTCTAAAACTCAAGCGCTTTTTTCTTAAATTAGGCGTTTCAAATTCTAATTTGAAACTCCATTGGTCTTTGCTTTCAGCTTCCGACTGCGCTCTACGAGCTTCGAGGGGACAGGTCGACCCAACATGGCGGCAACCTCGACAAACGCTCAATTTAGGTTGTGAGGTTAGTTAAATCGTTGTACGGGCAAATTGTCAGAGGAATTCGCCGGCAGCAAGTTTACATGCGCCGGATCGAAAAACGCATATCATCCGGGCACTGACTGAGAAAATACGCATCCGTCATCCCGGCAATGAAATCACGGACAATCTCCGCGCTGCTGTGGGTTTCGGTGTAAGATACCGACATTCCATTTAGAAATTGGCTGAAGATGACCGATGACATATCTTTGCGTCTGATCGCCGTCAGATAGCGCTTAAAAAGAAGTTCAAAGAGTTGATTAAGCCTTGCAGAATGCGCTTTTATTTTAGGGTTTAAATAAATTCGTTCAAGATTGAAATTCTTTAAGCCCTGCAAGGCCTCGGACACATCCGGGCTAAAAGCCACATAGTCTTTTTGAAAACTGTTTTGAATGACGTCTGTCACCAGATTAAAAACAATCGTACCGTTAGTGCTGCCCAGACATTCGACGCTATCGCGGGGCAAATCAGAGCGATCAATCAGATTCAGCCGAATGGCGTCTTCGATGTCACGGCCGATATAGGCGACGGTATCCGCCATTCGAACAACACAGCCCTCAAGCGTCATCGGAACCAGGCGAGTTCGAGAATCCTTTTTCTTAAGCCCCTGTTCGCGATCCAGGGTATCGAAGGATTTATCGGCATTGGGGTGTAACATTTGGTTATGAACTTCACCGTCGTGGCATAAAATACCATCAAGTGTCTGCAGGCAGAGATTCCACCCTATGCCTTTGCGTTCAACCTTATCCAGAAATTGAACGCTTTGCACGTTGTGATGAAATGCACCGATCCCGTAATTTTGGCAGAACTCAGAAAGACAGCGCTCGCCATCATGGCCAAAAGGCGCATGGCCGATGTCATGACCCAGGGCAATGGCCTCGATCAGATCTTCATTTAAGCTCAGATACCGGCCAATGGTGCGTGCAATTTTCGAAACCAGCTGCACATGCAGAACCCGGTGGGTAATATGGTCATTTTTAATCAGGGAAAACACCTGCGTTTTATCGATATAGCGGGCGTAGGCATGGGCGTGCAGGATGCGATCCACATCAATTGAAAACGACTGGCGATAGTCCGTATCCATGCGCTCTTCCCGGGCGCGACGGATTGAATCCGATTCGTGTGCTGCCAACTGCGACAGTCTTTTGGCTTCCGCCTTATCCAGTGCGTTGCGGGCCAGGCCGATTATATCTGCATCATATTTCTTCATTTGCTATCATGGATTCCATTAAGCGGTGATAATCGAGACCCGCTTGTCGGAAACCCTCTTTGCCATATTTCATGTTGGCTTCTAATACATAAAAACGACCGTTGTGTTCACAGATATCGATGCCGACATCATCCCAACGGCAAACTTGTGCAACCCGGAAAGCCAGATCACGCGCGGCAGCAGGGACATTGTCCAGACTGATGCGACCTCCGACAGCCAGATTGCTGCGATATTCATTGGATGGGGTGATGCGCCAGTATGCGTGCACAAGGCGGCTGCCAATAACCACCACCCGTATATCCCGCTTAATGGGCAGATATTCCTGAATATAAGCCGGCGACACGTGATCGAGATAATCGCGAAGTTCAGAACCATTTTGAATCAAAAAAACACCTTTGCCCAGAGCAGATCCTCGCGGGATTTTTGCAATAAACGGAAACGGGAAATAATCCAAAATCTTGCTTTTCTGTCGCTTACCGTAAAAGACCCGTGTGCGCGGATGGGGCAAATCAAGCAATTTGAACAAAGCGGTTTGCTTAATTTTATCCTGGACACATTTATACGTATGATAGCTTGGAAAGGTAGATTTGCCGACCGTATCGAACAGGTCCGCATAAAAAGGCGTCGGATAATATATTTTGTCGGCCTGACGGATAAGCTCAGCTTCCCGGGGACTGTAATCCGAAAAATTGGATCGCACGCCCAGTGTGCGAACATTTTTACAACGTTTTAGCCGGGCCTCGAGGGCAATGACTTCTTTTGGCATTGTATATCGCTAAAAATCGAATAGTTGTCGAATTTTTGCAAGACTTCTGCGGGTATGGCTGCCAGGCCAAAACACGCGGTCACATTGCGGGCATTGATTAAAATGATCGTGTGTTTCGAAAATATAATCCGGTATACGACCCCACAAGCGGTTTTTTGAGACCGTCACAATGGGCAGGTTGCATTGCAGACATCGTGAAAACGGCCTTGTTTGATTAGCCGTTAACCCCAGTTCCTTGATAATTTGTTTCAGCTGCTGCTCAAGATGATCCGATTCAACGAAAATCATTCTGCGGGATGCAAACTGGTTGCGAACCCACCGGGTGCGGGTTAACAGGATACGATCATTTTCCAATGTGTCAATAAAATTTTGGCCCGGCAAATCATTTTGATACAGGGTATCAAAACCCAGCAGACGTAGCCATTTGGTCAATCTGCCGAGTGTCCTTTCGGCTGCAAAGCACGGCATCATGGAAGTCCATTCCCGGAATTCACTGTTTAACCGCCCTTCCCGGTCAATTCCTGGTAGGCCTGTTGAATTTCCTTAAATCGTTTTTCAGCAAGGATTTTGAATTCATCTCCCAGATGTTCCAATTTGTCCGGATGGTATTTGTTCGCAAGCTCCCGGTAGGCGTGTTTGATTTCATCGGCGGATGCATTGCGGGAAATTCCCAATATGCGGTGCGGATCCCATGAAGGGCCTGTTTCGGTGTTTTGATCATGTGAATTGGAACGGCTCCGGTCGGAAAACTGATCCTGACCGCGGTGTCTGAAGCGGCTGTCGGTGTGCTGATCAAAGCGCTGATCATGGGCAAACTTTTTTGATTGGGAGGCCAAAAATTTCCACACCAATATCCAGATAATCAGATCATCCAGCCAACCCCAACCGACCATGAAATCCGGTAAAATGTCATACGGATTCAGAGTGTAAAGGCCGGCCAGTATAAGCAAAATCAGTTTCCACATGGTCAGACGTCGAGTCTTTGGAGATTATACGAATAGGCGTTCCCGCCCTTAAGGTAATACCGCCTGAATAGAATGCTATGGTTTTCTCCGGCCAAACAAACGCTAGACGCTCACCCTGCTTTGCCGAAGGAACTCGCGCTCAACGTTCGGGTCTTGATGACATAACTGCCGATTTCCTGGCCGATATGCCGGGCAACAACCGGGCATTTGACCTTCAGCATAAAAAAAATCGGCCGGTCGCTTGCGTGCAAGGTTTCATAGTTGCCCTGCCCTTTGGCAATTATCAAATCGGTGTTTGCAAATGCGGTTTTAAATTCCTGCGAACACTCTGACAGCAGGGTTCCCGGTGCGTCCGATCCGTTGTCGATGACGCGCGTTCGATCCGTCATCCCGGTATAGCGCGCATCATCCATGGTCACATCATTGATGATGGGCGCAGCCCTGACCACGTAGGTTACCCGATCCGGTATCAACTGCTCGATAAGCAAGCGGTCGAAAACGATTTCGCCGCAATTGTCGCCCAGATAAAGAATTGAACGCGCCGTTCGGGCAGCGCGTTCCAGAAACTGAATATCCCCTTTCAGGTTTGCCGATAAGGCCAGTTCAATTGTTGCGGTTACCTGAGCAGATTCTAACATTCGACCGATTCCAAAATCGATCATATTGCCTGCCAGCGCCAGACGCGCGGCCATTTCAAATGTGTTTTCAGCCGAATTTGCCCGAGCCTTTAGCCGTGGGTATAGATCAAGCGCCATTTGATTGAATTGCTGTTTAAGCGTACGATAGGGATCTGAATTGCCGCTCAAGCGCTGGATGAGCTGCTGGATCTCGCGCCCCATGATGACAGGCTCTTTGTTAAAATCCATTCGGCTCAGAATTGCCAGAATTTCCCGCATGGCTTTTTCATGCAGGCTGGTGTCATCCGATGCCAATTTGATGGTCTCCAGTGTTTGGCGCACAAAACACGGGATACACTCCGGATGCGTTTTCATTGCACTCAACCCTCTTATTGCACTTTCTCGGATAAATGCCATCCAAGTATAAGGAATCGTAATCCCCGGGTCAATGGAAACCAGGGGTGCCGCCTGAGGTCGTGCCGCTCGTCTGAAAATTGGATATTAATTATTTTCGATATGTTATCGATGGGCATGATGGCCGCTCCGGTCAAAAATAACATTCAAGAAAATCTAATCGTTTTCCGATAAAAGAATCATCGTGTGTTGATATCATCCAAGGATGACAGTGCGCAATTCCATTTCTAAATATTTTTAATTTTATCAATATGTTAAACTATATTCAACTCATAAAAAACTTCGCCTCGGACGCATAATGTGATACGATGAATAGGAAGTATGGATAAGCGAATATGAAAATGCGTCAGGTGATATTAACGATTCTGCTGGTGGCCGTCGGTGCAGTTGCGATGTTTTTACACAGCTACATGAAAAATGACGTTGTCATTATGAAAAACGGCGCCGTCGTCAGTGTCAACCGGACTTGGGACTCCGGTAATTCCATCTTCTATCAAATTGGCCGCGAAACCTTTGTCGCCAAAAAATTCGAAATCGATTATTATGGCAAAGCGGATCTAAGATCCCTTTTGAAACATGCCAAATACGAAATGTCCCGCCATTTCGTAAAAAACAATGATGAATTTAAAAACTTTGCCAAAGATACCAGCGACTCCTTTGGTCAGAAGTTCTTCTGGGTGATTTTTATCCTGGCCGTAACGTTTGGCTGCATTATGCTCTTGCTGGTGATTCATTTTGTGGTTGGCCATCGCCAGTCTGCCACGACATCAGCAAAGGCAATCGCTAAATTGCGCCATCCGGCACAAACCCCGGAAACCCTGCCCGATGAAGATGCCGCAGATAGAATCACGCGGTCCGATATCCTGAAATATTTCTTAAATGTGTTCAGACTCCAGATCGGGGCGAATGCGAACGCTCCGATGAAAACACGGTCGCTGTCAGATAATTCTGCAGGACCCAACACGGTTTATGAACTTCAAATCAAACACCGGGGCGACTGGATGCGGCGCCGGATGAGCATCGGACCTTTAGGCGAGGACGCCGGCAGCAAAAGCAAATGCTTTTATGTAATTTATGACGTCCACCTGGTCGTTAAAATACCGGCTAAACCGATCCATGAATTTGAATACTATATCAGAAGCATTAAAAGGGAAGGCGAGATCGTCGATAAGCTTGCTCCCAAAGAATGCATCATACCACGTGTTTCGGTCCTTTTGAATCTGATTCACAAACTGCCCGGCAGCAGTCATCTGTCTCCTGAAAAACTTGAAGAAAAATATGTGACCTGGCTGCGGTCCAAAACCAAATACCAGAAATACCTGAAGATAAAAAATACCTTCGTGTTTTTTATGGATTTTTCAAAATATTATTTTCTGGGTCATATCGTCGATAATTTGCATGATGTCAAAGATGAGATCGCAGAGGAGGTCAGCCAAAACTCAGAAACCATTTTTGATAACCAAAAGTTTCGTGGTCGCTACGGTAAAGCCAAAGAGTCCATCGGTTTTGAGATCAGACAGGTATCTGACTACTGTGAGGAGGCCATTCGTCAGTTTCTGACCGATTCCGGTATGGCGTCGGATGTCTCCATGTTTCGCATTCAAAGCTGGTTTCAGGCGCATCTGGCGGGCAAGTCTGTTTCCATCAAAGAAAGCGGACTCTCTGATAATCTCTTACATGAACTCAATCTTTTGATCGAACTTAATTTTGCAAAGCATATAGAAGCGGTCACAGCCTATCGTAACACCATTACCCACTACGTGCAACGAATCCGCTTTGAACAGAACAAACCAAAAATGGCAGGTATCATAACCAACTTGTTGGATCTTCTCGCATGGCTGCGCACCAAACAAATTGCCATGCGCGATCTTAAACCGGACAATTTACTGGTTGCCGGTGACCCTTCCAAATACCCGTTATTTCTAATGAACGCTGATGAATACGAACTAGGTATCATCGACGTCGAGACTGCTGTAGATTTTGAGCACAAGGAAGTTCGAAAAATCCGACAGCCGCTGCTGGGTGGTACACCGTTTTATGCAACGCCATCCCATTTTTTCAGCAATGCCGTCCTGCATAAATCATTTCACGATTTAAACAAAATTTTACACTTGCAGGACTGGTACGCAACACTGGTCATGATATTTAAGACCGTTACCGGCGAATTGATGTTTCAAAATACTGCGCGCTTGTTTGCCGATATTCGCAATAAGATAAAATACGGTCAAATGGAAGGCAAGATGGAAACCGAAATCGTCGCCGATGTCAGCCGGGCGTTTTGGCGCAGCGCGCTGCTTGAATTTCAGACCAAAATGAATCAAAAAGGAAGCATCTTAAAATCCCTTTTTTTCGATGTGCCTGATACGGCCAAACACATGTTTCGGAATGTGCTGCGTCAAGATATTGAGGCCACAGCGATAAAAATACAGCGCTGCATCAATAATCAAACGATATTCGAAAGTTCGCAAAGCCAGCTACGGCTGCTTGAATCGACCCCCGCTAATATCGAACAGCTGCGGGTTGAATTTGAGAACAAACTAAAGTCCATGCGAAATCGATCCCAGCATCATTCCCAGGCAATTGTGTTATTAAAATACCTGCGGACCCTCAAACTGCACGCTCAACAACAGAAACAGCTGTTAAAGCGGCTTGAACGACCAACGTCAAGATTAACTGCTTACACGCTGCTGGCCTTTATGTTTAACAATTTATACAAATCCATGTTCCGCGAAGAGTGGTGGGTTAAGCCCGGCGCGCAGGACAAGGTTTCTGATGCGGATGTTGATGAGGCAACGCTCGAGGTCACCGTCTAATTTTTTTTTGCAAAAAGATTGGGACAATTTCGTGGGCTGTTATAAAGCGGGACAGGAGACTTGAACCGGCTGGATGACATGGGTTTCATGGGATCAGCCAACACCATTTTCATTTGACAGTTTATTTGCTCACATTGTATTCTCTTTTTGCCCCGTCCGGCATAGAGTTCACAAAGCTACGGAA
Source organism: Desulfobacterales bacterium (assembly GCA_050116835.1). GTDB lineage: Bacteria > Desulfobacterota > Desulfobacteria > Desulfobacterales > JAHEIW01 > JAHEIW01. Next base: position 11,337 of record JASFNW010000050.1, on the reverse strand, counting down.
ACCAGACGGTTAACTGACTATTAAGCATGGCGCAAATGAATAATCCCCCAGACAGACAAGATCTAAGTTTCGCGCAAGGGCAGCTGCTGGTTAAACTGGCCAGACAAACGCTGGCCGAGCAATTCGCAAAAAAGATAGCGCAAAAAGACAGGGATGCATTGGATGCCGCTCTCGCCGATGCCCGCTATCAGGTCAAATGTGGGACCTTTGTCACGCTGACCATCAACGGGCAGCTTCGCGGATGTATCGGCAGCCTTACATCTGACGAGCCCATTCGAACCGGCGTGCGGCGCAATGCAATCAATGCTGCTTTTCATGACCCACGATTTGCACCGCTAAGCGCTGCTGATTTCGAAAAGATTAAAATTGAAGTCAGTATCCTTTCCGAGCCTCAGCGGCTCGATTACCGCGACAGCGACGATTTGGTGGAAAAGCTACGACCCGGTGTGGATGGTGTTATTGTGCGCAAAGGCCATGTCAGTGCCACTTTCTTGCCACAGGTATGGGAGCAGCTTCCAGAAACACATGAATTTCTCAGCCATCTGTGCACCAAGGCCGGACTTGCGGCCAACGACTGGCAACAAACGCGCCTCGACATTTCCACCTATCAGGTTCAACACTTCTCAGAACTTACCTGAGGAATTCTCCAATTCGTTTAAAATCCGGCTTAGTCCTGAATGTTATCTGAAAATAGATCTGAATGGGGGAGGCGTTGCCTGAGCGCTAGAAATCTTCCGAGTTCTCGGACTGATCGACATAAGTTTTTTTGCGCAAGACCCGTAAGATATACGCCAGTATGGTCAGTAAAGCGGCTGAAACAAACAAAATCTCATACAGATGAATGGATAGATAGGTAAACCAGTTGATATTTTTCTTGAGATGCTCGAGCCACTGGGACACCAATTGATCAAATGTAAGCGCAAAGCGTTTCTCGACAGCGCTCTCGAGCTCATTTCCCTGCCGCAGCAGCTCCAGTAAATCCAGAACAGCCTGCTGGCCGTAAGTTCGACTGATATATTCTACGATGCTTTTACTCTGCTCATAGGCCAGGATGAGTCCATTTGTGTCGCGCGGAAAGCCGTGCTCCAGACTTGCCAGCTCAAAATAACGACCCGACAGGATTGCGGCTGGCAACAGCTCCCGTCGCGTATCCAGAAGGATATCGGCCATGCCGTCGCTGGCCCACTGGCACACGCCCTCGTCCAACCAGCGGGGCAGCCGTTCACCCTTGATGTGATGATGAAGAAGGAGGTGGCAGAGCTCGTGTTTAATGGTCGCCTGCAGATTAAATGGTTTGCTTGTCATGCGGGTGATATCGATGACCATCAGATTTTCCGACGGCAGCGCATATGCAACCACCAGCGGGTGCCCGGCCAACTGCCTAAAATGCTGCTGCTCATTGATCAACACAAGGGTGGGACGAAATGGCACCGGCCATTGAAACAGCGTTTGCAGTTCCTGTTTGCTGTCGGCATACAGCCGCTGGGCATAACGGGCGCTCTGCTCGAGACCACCATGATAAACAACCGTCAGCTCTTGCGATTTTAATATAGAGGGTTCAGTTGCAGACAGGTTCGTGGCACTCAGCAACAAACATATGATTGCAAAGATAAACCGTCGGGTCATTGGATTCGGTTGAACTCCGTTACGCAATGCTTTAGCTTGTGCGCATTATTGGATAATACCTAAAAATGTGATAAAAGCCAGGACGATGTATCAGGAAATAGCGATCTATAGCGAAACTGACGCCGGAAGTAAAACAGGTTTTCAGATCCGTCAGGGCTCAATTTTGTGACCTTCTTTTGCGAACTCCAGGAGCGTTCATGTCAAACATTCGCGGTAAAACGATTCAAGGCCTTCAGGTGGGTGATACATTCACCATTTCGCGTCAATTTACCGAAACCGATGTGCAAAAATTCGCCGATATCACCCGTGACTATAATGCGGTCCATTTCGATTCGCGTTTTGCTGACGCAAAAAATTTTCGTGGCCGCATCTGCCATGGCCTGCTGGTGGGCAGCATGCTGACGGAGATCGGCGGGCAGATCGGATGGCTGGCTTCGGTGATGAGCTATAGTTTTAAACAACCCGTTTATTTTAACGAAACCATTACCTGTAAATTTACCATCAACCATATTGACGAGCGTCGGCGGGCCCGGGCAACGGCACTGTATTTTAATCCGAGTGGTGATCTGGTTCTTGAAGCCGAATTGGAAGGCATCCTGCCGGATGAGACCGAACGCCAGATTTTAAATGCCATGGTGCATGAAGGTGATCCCACCAACAAATTGCGTTGAGGAAGCATCACTTCGACTGGGATTGTTTCTGAAATGGATGAGCTTGTGTGCTCGCTGGGACTGAGGGTTGACCGGTGGTAGCACGTGCAGACTTCATCATCATGGAGCGGCCTTCAAACACGGCACCTTCTTTGATGTCGATCGATGTAGCGGTACAGTCGCCGATTAATTTGCCGGATGGATGTATCTCCAGCTGCTGGTGAGCTGTGACATTGCCGGTGACCTCTCCCTGGATAATGACGTTCTTGGCTTCTAAATCGGCTTCAACGATACCCGTATTGCCGATAAAAATATCACCCGATAACGCAACGGCGCCCTTGATATAACCTTCCACATGCAGATTTTCAGGTCCTTTAATTTCACCTTCAATTCTGACATTCTTACTCACCAGGGATGTGGAGTCGGCGGTCTTGGCGTTTTGCATTGAACGTGCTCCTTATCGTGTAATCAAATCCAATTCTGATTTAGGGTATGGTAATGTCGACCGTTCATCGCTATGATCGAATGTTATTGGGATTTTGATGCGTCCGGTTTTTGCGTTACCGCCGCCGCATCGGCTGCAGCGGGTTTGGAAGCCTTTGTTGCGTTGCCACTCATGGTAATTTCACCATTAAAGGAAGCACCTTCGGTAATGGATAATTTGGGGGTAATGATCTGCCCTTCGATACGAGCGGTTTGATCCAGATGCAACCGTTGCTGAGCGGCCAGCTTCCCTTGCACATTTCCATTGACGGAAATGACATCTGCCTTGACCTCGCCTTTGATTTTAGCCGGCTGGGCAATTTTAAGCCGGCCACGCAGATTAAATTCTCCGTCAAGGCCACCCAGTATAATGACATTGCCATTGCCGGATACGCGTCCCTTGATCATCAGATTTTTACCGAAATAGGAGGTCTCATTTTGCGATGGTGCCTTCTGTATGCGCTGCGCTTTGTCATCCTTTTTCTTCTTACCAAACAAAGGCATCTGTTTGCTCCTCTTTAAAGTGGTTTTTTGGGGATTTGATTTATGAATGTATTCCCATTATATATCAAAATGGAAAAAATCAACAGCTAGTCTTTTCCGGGGCCGCACTTTTTTATCGACGGGTCTCAAAGGTCTATAGTGGTCGTTAAAAAAATGTTCCGATTGCAGGGCGCTTTTTTGCGACAACACTTATGCCGCCATCCCTTTTTCGAAACATCAATAAGACAAGCGGTATAAATCCGCATCTGAAGACGATTGAACCGAAAGATTGCCGGTTGTCGCTGATAGAAATCTTCTTATTGCGCGAAGTCGTTTTGTTGCGACCAACGCGCAGAGGCCAGAGGGCTCATGACCTCGGGTTGCTTCCTGACAACAAAACGTTTATGTGGTATAGAAATACATAAAAATACCTGTAAAATATAATAAATGGAAATCATTTTATCGCATTAATTTTCATGCAAGATCCAGGTAAAAACATTCGGAGAGACCTATGCAAAAAATAATTCTGGCGCTTGCAGGGCTCATTCTCATCGGTACTGCCGGACATGCCGGCATGGTCGCCGACGGGCCCGCTACCATCCGAGCCCGGCATCAAATGGTAAAGAAGACCATCAAAGATCGCGGTATATCAGACACCCGGGTTCTGGCAGCCATGCGAACCGTACCCCGACACCGATTCGTGCCGGATAAACTCCTATCGGCCGCATATGCCGATCGACCCTTGCCCATCGGCGAAGGCCAGACCATTTCGCAACCCTATGTGGTCGCATTGATGACTGAGATTCTGGGCCTTAAGTCTGACCATCGCGTCCTGGAAATCGGGACCGGCTCTGGATACCAGGCTGCAGTTTTAGCAGAAGTGGCGGATCAGATTTACACGATAGAAATTAAGCAGAAACTTTATGAACAGGCCAATAAGCTACTGAAATCGCTTGGATATGAAAATATTCATACGCGGAATGGTGATGGCTATTTTGGGTGGCCTGAAGCCGCGCCTTTTGATGCTATCATGATCACCGCGTCCATCGACCATATCCCGCCACCGTTGCTCAAGCAGCTGAAAGACGGCGGCAAACTGACATTACCGCTGGGCAATCCTTTCACCTATCAAAACCTTGTTCGAGTGACCAAAAATGGCGATGATTTAATCGTCAAACAAATTACCGGCGTTCTATTCGTGCCCATGACCGGCCATGCGCTTAACAAACCCGCACCTTGAATGCCCATGATTCTGAGTGCCGTTTTCCTGATTGGTTTTTCAACCCTGGCCTTTGAGGTCCTGTTAACCAGGATCTTTTCGATCACCCAGTGGAATCATCTTTCGTTTATGGTGATCAGTATTGCCCTTTTCGGCTTTGCCGCCAGCGGCACCTTTCTGAGTATTTTTAATGCCCACCGAGACGATCAGCACCGACGGCAAGCATCTAGCCGGCAATCCGCCGCCCTCTGGGTAGCGCTTTATTCCGCGACCGCACTGATGGCGTTTATTGCCGTCAACAATCTACCATTGGATTATTTTCGGCTGCCAGTTGAGCCCATTCAGGGCCTGTATGTACTGGCTGCTTTTATCATTCTGGCCCTGCCGTTCTTTTTCTCAGGCGGCTTGGTCGCCTTCGCCTACACCCGCTGGCCGCAACGGACCGGCTTGATTTATTTTGCCACCATGAGCGGTTCGGCCTGCGGTGCTGTTTCACCGGCTCTGCTGCTCCCTCTTATCAGAGAAGGCCAGCTGATCGTCTTCTTTGCCCTGGTGCCGCTGCTGGTGGTGCCGTTCGGTCTACTTCGAAGGCCACACCGCCAGACGTCTGAAGCCAAATCTCGAATGAAGCCGATTGCCTTTACCATATGGGCTGGTGTAATTTGCAGCGCGGCCCTGTTATGGTTATTCCCCGCTAGTCAACACCTGATTGCGGTGCAACCGTCATATTATAAAACCCTTTACCAGGTTTTACAGTTTCCGGATACCCGCGTCGAACAGACCATCAATAGCATCCGGGGACGCATCGATCGGGTCACCAGCCCCTATATTCGTTTTGCGCCGGGCTTGAGTTTGCGCTACACCGAAAACTTGGCACCCCAAACAGCAACTTTTAGAGACGGCGACCATCAATTGGTTTTGTATCGGTCACATCCCCCGCAAAACGTTCGATTTGCATCCCATACGCTTAGCTATAGCGGCTATCAGCTGTATCCCGATGCTCAAAAAGCGCTGGCCATCATACAAAATGGTGGATCTGCCACGGCCTGCATCCTCGCTGCCGGAATCCAAGATGCCACGCTGGTGGTTGAAAACCCTTCTCTGGCCGATATCATCCGAAATCACTACGGCCGTGAAGTGATTGCCCGGCCCCCGCGCTCTTATTTATCCAGCACGGCCGAACGATTTGACATTATACATGTTGAATACTGGGGAACATCAATTCCGGGATCGGATGCCCTCAACCAGGATCACCTGCTTACCAGCGACGCTTTTTTTCAATATTTGGACCACCTGACACCGGATGGGCTCATCATTGTTCCCCGTCGTTTGCTCCTGCCTCCGGCCGACAGTTTGCGTTTATGGTCGACTGCCTATGAGGGCTTTAAAAAAATGGCTGCCAAAGACCCGGCAAGCCACTTGGCGATATTGCGCAACTGGGACACTTTTGTATTGCTGCTCTCCAAGAGGCCGTTTCGTAACACCGCCCGGCTAAAAGCATTTGCAACCGAGCATAATTTTGATATTGTTTATCTGGCCGGGCTGACATCTGATCAGGCCAATCGTTTCAACCAATTCGATGCACCCTATCACTTTAACGAAATCCATCGTCTGGCAGCTGGCTACCGTCAGGGGACGGAAAGTGCCTATTTCAAATCCTATTTGTTGGATGTCCGGCCCCAATCTGATGATCGCCCCTTCCCCGGCCGCTACCTGAAATGGCCCAAAATCAAGGTGCTGTACGAGACCCTTGGCAGCCGTTTGTATGCGCTGCTCATGTCCGGCGAGCTTGTGATAATGGTGGTTTTGATCGAAGCGATGGTCGTCAGCGGTCTTTTATTGTTGCTGCCGCTTGTTTTGGTTCACCGACGCACCCGGAAGCCATCCCGTGTCCAGGTGTTGTACTTTCTGGGCATTGGCGCCGGATTTATGTTGGTTGAGCTCTTTTTTATTAAAAAATTTATTCTGTTATGGGCCGATCCGGTAATCAGTTTCAGTGTGGTGGTTGCCGGAGTGCTGATATTCTCAAGTTTAGGTGGCGCCTGGGCTCAGACGCAAAACAAGTCAATCCTAAAAAAAGCTTTATATATTTTACTCGGACTTTTACTGGCCGCTTCCGTTGCACTGGATCCGCTGATTCAATGGTTGATGGGCTGTACCGCTATCTGGCAATATGCGATAGCCCTGCTGGTTATAGGCCCGATCGGATTTTTGATGGGATTGCCATTTACGATGGGCATGCGCGACATGTTGTCTTCCGCTGCCCAACGGGCGTATGCCTGGTCGGCCAATGGGTGTGCGTCGGTCCTATCATCCATCGTGGCCGCCCAGATAGCGCTGATGTTTGGTATTGTTTTCATTCTATTGAGTGCTGTTGCAGCCTACGGGATTGTCATGTTGAGCTGGCGGCAAATGAATAAGGTTTGAACCGCCCGAAAGGAGCCAATAGGACCCTTGAAAACGATTCCCATTCAGGTGCACTGCTATGCCGGGTATCGCGCAGAGGAAACCCCGCGCAGCATTGTATTTAAATCTCGCAAAATCCGTGTTAAAAAGGTGCTTGACCGCTGGCTGGACCCCATGCACCGCTATTTTAAATTGCAGGGTGATGATGGCGATACGTATATTATTCGCCACGACACGCATAGCGGGCAATGGGCATTAATCTTTTATCAAGCAGCGGATGGATAAATTTTTTCCGGTGTCTTGCCTTTAGCGCAAGCGATATGGCGACCGGCAGGATTCAGGCATCAGCAAACAGATAGAGGATTTTATTTGCAGAAATGACGATGCAGACTTTTGATGGTTATCAACCATCTCTTTTATTAAAAAATCCATATCTTCAGACGATTCTCGCCAGCAGCAAGATCCGAGTACTTGGCACCAATCCCATGAAGGTCATTGCCCGTGAAAGGATTATCGAAACCCATGTTGGCACCAAACTACTAGGCTACCATTCCGAACAACCGGTGCGGCCGGCCAAGGGCCTGGCCGTTTTATTATCCGGCTGGGAAGGCAGCGCAGATTCTACGTACATATTGCGTTGCGGCAAAATGCTTTATCAGCATGGCTATGATGTTTTCAGATTGAACTTTCGTGACCATGGTCCCAGCCACCATCTGAATAGTGGAATTTTCTATGCGGTTTTACTTGATGAGGTTTACCAGGCCATTGCGCAGGTGGCCGATGGGGATGGAGGCCTTCCGCTGTTTCTGATTGGATTTTCACTGGGTGGAAATTTTGTTTTAAGAATCCTGCAAAAATGTGCCCAAAGCCCAATTACCAACCTGCGCCATGCCGTCAGCATCAGTCCGGTTCTTAACCCAAAAAGATCGACCCAGACAATCGATGGCATTGCATTTATTCGCAGGTATTTTTTGGCCAAATGGAGACGTTCGCTACTGAAAAAGCAGTCTTTGTTTCCTGATCTTTACGATTTTAGCGCAGTTGAGCGCTTTAAGACTATTCAGGCGGTAACCGATTTTTTACTGGCAAAATACAGTGAATTTGAATCGACCCAGGATTACTTTGACGCCTATGCCGTCATGGGATCGGCCGTCGCGGACATCAACATCCCCACAACCGTCATCACCGCTGCTGATGACCCCATCATCCCGGTAAACGATTTTTATGAACTTGTGCCGAATACGAATCTTGCGCTGGTGATTCATCCCCATGGGGGACACAATGGATTCATCAACGGAATACATCTGCGAAGCTGGTATGAAATGCAGATCGTGCGGCTTTTTGACAGGATCGTGCAGCGATCATAAAGGGTGGCGAAAATGACGCTTGCTTTTCATCGATGTGCGCTTTAATTTATCTGAGAAAATAACCAAACGGAGGATCCTCATGGAAGACAAGACAACTGAAATTTTGAAATGCGCCATATTGATGGAAAAACGCGGGCAGGCTTTTTACAGAAAGGTTGCTCAACAGGCATCCGGCGAAGTCGTGAAGCGCTTTTTTGAATTGATGGCCGAGGAAGAAAGTAATCACATCAAACTATTATCCGATCAGTTCAAAGCCTATCAGGAAGCGCAACAATTCACTTTAATCGATATGGTCGATGACTGCCAGTCTGATATCGCCAGCCAGATCCTTTCAAAACATATTCGAACTGAAATAACAGCAGCTGATTACGAGGCCGCCGCGATTTCAGCAGCAATGTCCATGGAAGAAAATGCCGTCAAATTGTATTCCGAACGGGCTTTGGCAACGACAGATCCCAATGAAAAAGCGCTCTATGACTGGCTGGCGGATTGGGAAACCCAGCACCTCAATTTTCTGGCAGAAATTGACCGAGATCTGACTGAAGACATCTGGTACGATCAAAACTTCTGGCCTTTTTGAAATCCGGTCATTCACACAAAGGCACCAGCATTACCGGACATGGCGCTTTTTCAAGAATGGTCATCCCAATATAGTCGATGCGACCGAGGCACATTTTTTCCGGGAGCTGATGACAGCCTAAAATTATCAGATCAGTGCCCGCATCCCGCGCTATTTTACAGGTCATCAGGGCCGGGTCCGCCGGCATACAATTGAAGGATACCTTTTTAAAATCGCCCAGCAGCGGTATTATTTTAGTTGAGTATTGCTCATGGGCGTCTGCCTCACGAGCCTTTCGCTGCGGATCATCCTCGTCCAACTCACCCAAGGTAAAATCGAGGGCATGAAAGATCAGCAACTCGGCATTATGCGACCGGGCAAGTTGAACCCCTTTTAGCAGTGCAAATTCGGATGCCGCCCCGAATTTCAAAGCCATCAGAATTTGGTTAAACATAGTGGCTTCCTTTACGGTTGAGCCTTTAAACGGGCTCAACGGGTTAATAAATCGTCGAAGCAAAGGCTGCAAATCCAGGATCTTCAGCAATAATTGTATTTGGCTTGTTTAAGAGAAATGAACGGTTAACCGCAGAACGCGAATTGTCAGGAAAATCTCAAGGCGGTCAGATCAACTTTCGGAATGCTAATTTTCCGTGTTTTTCGAAGTGCCTCTCAGAGTGACGCCACCCTGGAGGCGTTGAAGCAGCAACTTCAGGCAATGCCTTTTCATTGGCCAATTCCTAAAGTAAAGTTGTATTGTCCGTACAACTGATGTATGCTTTAGTTAATCCTACGTGTTTATAGCGAGTCGTACCCCGGCCGTCAAACTGTTTTTCGATTTCCTTGGCCGGAATGCCAATTTATCCTGAGGCGCCGATATAGCCGCTCAATTTGAAGGAGATTGAATTGGAGGAACTCAAACGACTGCAACTTGAATTGGCACGCTTAAAAAGTGAAAAGGCAGCCTTCCAGGCGCAAAGCAGGCTTTTGGAAAATTTTGTTTCTCTGGCGCGATCTTCCGGCAAAGAAGAAAAACTGATTTCGATTTTACAGCAGACGCTGGAAGTTTTCGTGGATCTGACCGGGGCTGAAAAAGGCAGCCTTTTTTTGCTCGACCGCCATGGTGCAGTCATCGAGAGCATTCTGACCCGTGCAGATGCGACACCCGAACAGCGCTCGCAACTCATCGGCCGGGTCTTGGACAAGGGGCTGATCGGCTGGGTTCGACAGCATCGACGGGTTGGATTAATCGAAGATACGCAAACAGACAGTCGCTGGCTGGATCTGCCGGATCAGCCCTATACCGTCAGGTCTGCTCTGGCCGTGCCGATTCTCAGGGACGAAAAACTATTGGGACTGCTGACGCTGTTGCATGCCCAAATCGGCCATTTCAACTGGGAAACCGCCGAGTTGATGGAAATGACGGTCGGTCAAATTGCCATCGCACTCGAAAATGCGCGCCTTTATGCCAAACTGGAAAAATCATATCATTCTCTCGAGCTCGCCAAAGAGGAAATTGAAAACTATTCAAATGCCTTGAATGCCGAGCTTGAAAAAGGCAAGAAGATTCAGCGCGATTTTTTACCGAACCAGATCCCGCTTGTCGCCGGCTGGGAAATCGACAGTTGCTTTCATCCGGCGCGCCAAGTGTCTGGAGATTTCTATGACGCCTTTCTATTGCCGGGTAACCAGATTGGATTGGTCATCGCAGATGTCTGCGATAAAGGCGTTGGATCAGCCCTGTATATGGCGTTGTTTCGCAGTTTGGTGCGGGTTTTTTCCGGCCAGATCCAGCACGGTGGCTGGTTATCGGCCCACAGTTTGCAAACAGAATATGGCACCGACCGAACCGATGTAAATCAAATGTTGCAGGCCGTAGCTCTGACCAATGATTACATTGCCTTGGAGCACGGCCATGAAAACATGTTTGCGACGCTCTTTTTTGGCATATTGGATCCGCGCACAGGCAATCTTTGCTATATTAATGGCGGTCATGAGCCACTGTACATTATCGGACCCTCTGGTATCAAAGAAACGTTAGGTGCCGCCGGGCCTGCAATTGGCATTATGCCGGGTATCACATTTAAGAAGCAGCAATCTAAAATTGAGCCGGGCGATACGCTGATCGGCTATACCGATGGGGTAACTGAGGCCCTTTCGCCCCGTCAAACAATGTATTCAAAAAAAAGATTTATCGCTCTGCTGGAGCCCTGCCCTATGTCAGCCGCTGAATTAATCGATCGAATCAAATCCGATTTATTTGATCACATCGACAATGCCCCCCAATTTGATGATATCACTATGATTGCCGTCCACCGCCAACCCGAGCCATGAGTGCCCATTGCTCAATATGGTGTTCAGCAAAGATCACATGACATATACAAGCGCGCCAAAATTTAAGAGGGAATATTGGAAAAAAGCCGTAAGCCCAAACCGACTTATCGGGTAAATTAAACCTCCAAAGCCGGCAGCTGCACTTTATACCGCTTGTCATTAAAATATTCCGAAAAAAGGATGGCGGCATAAGTGTTGTCGCAATAAAACGTT
>JASFNW010000049.1:0-30054 GCA_050116835.1 Desulfobacterales bacterium | reverse complement strand
TGTTTAGTATCCGAATATGCGAACTCAGCTGACAGAATTGCCAACAAAACACAAGATACAAAATACTAAACACTTGAAGATTTTTTTTAAAATCTTCAATCCTAATCGACTTTGAAAAAGGCCTTCTTTTTGGCTTTGCACACCGGACATTCGTCCGGGGCTTCGCTTTCACAGGTATACCCGCACACGCTGCAAACCCAGTAATCGACTTCCTCTAAGCTGTCCATTTTGTCCAGTGCTTTCTGATAAAGGTCGGCATGTATCTTTTCGACGGCATTGGCATACTCAAAGCTGCGCAGGGCGGCGCTGGCGTCTTCGGCCTTGGCTTCTTCAATCATTTCCGGGTACATGCTTTTAAATTCATGGGTTTCGCCCGCGATGGCCTCTTTGAGATTATCGGCCGTGCTGCCGATGCCTTTAAGGGTCCGCAAATGAGCGTGGGCATGCACGGTTTCAGCTTCAGCTGCTGCGCGGAAAAGTTTGGCCACCTGGCCGTAGCCTTCCTGATCCGCCTTTTTGGCAAAAGCCAGATATTTTCGGTTGGCCTGAGATTCTCCAGCAAATGCGTCTCTTAAATTCTGTTCGGACTTACTCATACATTTCCTCCTTTTATTTTCCAATTAGAAATGGTGTTTTTTTCAGTGGACTGTTATCCTACGTCTTATAGTGCATCGGGTAAAGCGTTTTAAACGCCTTGAAATAAGTGCCCACTTCTGTAATGGAAAATGTTCAAATGGTTAATAGAAACTGTTTGATGGATTCGATTTAATGGGTCTCATTACAATAAAGACTAAATTCAGAAACAAATTTTATGCCAAAGGTCAAAATAGAGTTATATCAATTTGAAATAGTTTTAATATCAGAAGGTTACCAGACCACACACTTTTTTTGGGTGCAATTGGTGACCGCAACCATTGCCCCACAATGAGACAGACTGTCTCAAGAACCAGCTTCGTCAGTACAGGGCCGACGCTATCTGCCCATAAAATGCAGCCACAAAGCGGGTATGGTCGATGATTCAGATAAGGTGCTGATTCAAAAGTGTCTCATAAAACACACAAAATTAGTTTTTCTTTTTGATTTGGTTGGCGGCCTGTTTCTCGCGCAGGGCCGCATGGGCCGCTGCCAGCCGGGCAATGGGTACCCGAAACGGCGAGCAGGACACATAGGTCAGACCCAGCTCATTACACAGCTGGATGGATGTCGGGTCTCCGCCATGCTCACCGCAGATGCCGCATTCCAGATCGGGATTTTGGGTGCGCCCCTTGGTCACGGCGATGCGCATCAATTCCCCTACCCCATCCTGATCGATGATGGCAAAGGGATTGTCCGGCAAAACGCCGGTGGAGATGTATTCCATTAAAAATCCGGCTTCAGCGTCATCACGGGATATGCCATAGGTCGTCTGGGTCAGGTCGTTGGTGCCGAAAGATATGAATTCCGCGAATTCGGCAATTTCATCCATTGTCAGCGCCGCGCGCGGGATCTCAATCATGGTGCCGAATTTATAATCAATTTTAATATCCTGTTCTTCCATCACCTTTTTGGCTTCACTTTCCAGTGCCTTGCGCTGAATCTTGAGCTCGTTGACATGGCTGGTCAACGGAATCATGATTTCCGGGTGGACATCTACCCCATCTTTGGCCACCATGCAGGCGGCTTCAAAGATAGCCCGCACCTGCATGGTGGTCAGCTCCGGAATCTGGATTCCCAGACGCACACCCCGCAGGCCCAGCATCGGATTGGCTTCATGCAGGCTTTCAACCCTTTTGAGGATGGACCCTTTAAGGCGGATCTGTTCGAGCAAATCGTCCACCTGAGCCAAATTGGCGGCCTTCTGCAACCGAATTTTCAGATCGGAAAGTTCGTGCATCAGGTCAAAGCGATTGGGCAAAAATTCGTGCAATGGCGGGTCAATCAATCGGATGATCACCGGCAGCCCGTCCATGGCCCTAAAAAGACCGGCAAAATCATCGCGCTGGAAGGGCAAAATCGCATCCAGGGCCTCCTTGCGTTCCCGGGTCAGATCGGTCATTATCATTTTCTGGACATACGGCAGGCGCTCAGACTCAAAAAACATATGCTCTGTGCGGCACAGTCCGATGCCCTGGGCACCGTATTCACGGGCCCTTTCAGCGTCCTTGGGATAATCCGCGTTGGCCCAGACACCCAGGCGACGGAATTCATCGGCCCAGGTCAACAGCTTCAGCAGCCAGGGATCTTTGATATCCGGTACCATGGTCTTCAGCTTACCCAGATAGACCTCGCCGGCGGTGCCGTCGATGGAGATCCAATCGCCTTCTTTTATGTCATGGGTTCCCACATTCATCTTGCGATTCGCCAGATCAATTTCAAGGGAGGCAACGCCCACAACAGCTGGTGTGCCGAACTGCCGGGCTACCAGGGCTGCATGGCTGGTTCTCCCGCCGCGGCTGGTCAGAATGCCTTCAGCGGCCAGCATACCGTGGACATCATCGGGTTTGGTTTCGGGTCGCACCATAATCACATCCTTGCCCCCTTCTTTGGCCCACTCTTCGGCACGATCGGCATCGAAGGCGACAATGCCGACTGCAGCCCCCGGTGACACATTCAGCCCTTTGGCCAAAAAGGCCCCTGAACTATGGGCTTTTTGTTTGGCCTGGACATCAAACTGGGGATGCAAAAAGAAATCAATTTGATCCGGGGTAACACGTAACACCGCTTCTTCTTTAGTAATCAGCTCCTCTTCGACCATATCTACCGCAATGCGCACAGCCGCCTGGGCAGTGCGCTTGCCATCACGGGTTTGCAACATCCACAATTTGCCGTTTTCGATGGTAAATTCGACATCCTGCATTTCACGGTAATGTTTTTCCAGTTTCTGGCAAATCTGCTCAAATTCCTGGTAGACCGAGGGCATTTCATCCTTTAACTTTTGAATATCTTCGGTAATACGGATTCCGGCGACCACATCTTCTCCCTGGGCGTTGGTCAGATAATCACCTTCGATCTGCCGCTCTCCGGTGGAAGCATTGCGGGTCATAGCCACGCCGGTGGCGCTGGTATCACCCATATTGCCAAAAACCATTGTGACGATGTTCACCGCCGTGCCCAGATCATGGGCGATACCGGCGGCATTGCGGTAGGCAACGGCGCGCTTGCCGTTCCAGCTTTTGAAAACCGCCTCGGTGGCTTTGCGCAACTGAACCAGCGGATCGGTCGGAAAATCGCGATGGGTATGGTGTTTGTATATCTTTTTAAACTCTGCCGTAACCGACTGCCAGTCATCCACGGTCAATTCAGCATCGCTGTTGACACCTGCTTTGCGACGGACATGGGTGATAACCTCTTCAAAAGGCTCGTCGGAAATACCCATAACCACGGTTCCGAACATCTGCACCAAGCGCCGATAGGAATCGTAAACAAAGCGCTCATCTCCGGTAAACGCGATCATACCCTTAATGGTGTCATCGTTGAGACCAATATTGAGGACCGTATCCATCATGCCGGGCATGGAAAACTTGGCGCCCGAGCGACAGGAGACCAGCAGTGGGTTTTTCGCATCGCCGAATTTCTTACCCGTTGCCGATTCGATTTTTTGCATGGCCTCGAGCACCTGTTCCCACATACGGGCGGGGAAACTTTCGCCCGCAGCCAGATACGCGTTGCAGGCTTCGGTGGTCACCGTAAACCCGGGCGGTACCGGAATGCCGACCCGTACCATTTCAGCCAGATTAGCACCTTTGCCACCCAGCAATCCGCGCACTGCTTCCCAGTCACCACCAACATAGTTTTCAGCCTGATCGACTTCATCAAAATGATAAACCCATTTGCTCGTGCTGCTCATCTTTATATCCCCCAGTATAAAATTGTGATTGAATAGATTAATTCATTCGACATTTGTAAAGTGGTTAACAGGCTCCCGATAGAGCGTTCTTGCCTGGGGCGATCGTGTGTTGGTCATTGCTGTGGATCAAAATAAACCGGATGCCGGTTTAAGATCGATGAATTTGGGTAGAAAAATTTTAAACAGGTGGGTGTGCAGTCATCTGAAACCATCGCAACGGGGTCCACCTGCTCCAGCAAGCTTCAATTTGATACTTACCAGCGGTAGTCTATCTGATAAAAGCCATTAACCCCATGTGAAGTCAAGTATTTTCTTATGCACTGAAACACCTTTGCCATGTCACCGGCAATGGAATGCCATCCGCTTAAAAGCGTGGCAATGGCAACATGCCTTGATCCAGCACGATTCGTGTATTAGGGTAATATAATTGAATTAGTGATCAATAACCGTCACTGTACAAAAGTATATCAATTGGCCTTAAAAGGTGTGGGGGCTTAGTACGACCGACACGTATCTCGCCCCAGACAGATATTGTAAAATGTTTATCACCGTTTGGAGATAAGTTATGGAAAACTGGGAAAAACAGCTTTCATGTGCTGAAGTATGCAGCCGGTGCAGCAGGCCGTTGAAAGAAAAGGACCGCCGAATTTTATCTGTTGTCGACCATCAGACCATTTGCATCGACTGTAAAGAAGAAGAAGAAAAAAAAACGGACTACGAAGAAGCCTCCAGACAAATGATGGCCGAGTGTATGGAGCAAACCGGCAAGCCATACGGGGATACGGCCAGCTACTGCTTTCATCATTTTGTTCCGTTCAAATGCGATTAACATTTGTGCGCAAGCCGCAAGATTAAATTCCAAATAAAAAACTGCCACCGTGAGTGCAGCCTTGGTCACACCGAAGATGCGCACTGATCAGATATGCACCGGGTACATACCCCCGGTCGTCAGCCGCCGGATTCCCATCCTGAGGCGCTTTATGCTCCCGGCGAATTTGTTTCTGCAATCCTTTTCCACCTGCAAATCATGCGCTTGCCTCCTTTTCAGGTGTTGAACGGATAACGGTTCATGGGCCATCTTGCGTGAAACCGACATTCGCTGCTGGAAACTTTAATCCTTGACTCTCGATCACTGAGGGTCTTTTGCTTGACAAACGCCAAAATTTTCTCATACAAAAGCCAAACAACGGATACGCCGAGCGGCTCGAAAATCGGCGCTTTTATGTATCGAATGATGCCTGTCTTCACGGCAAACTCATATTCCAAGGAGCAAACAAATGGCCCAGTTGCTATCAGACCGCAGAGACATTGACTTTGTTCTTTATGAACAGTTACAGATCGAAGACATTGTAAAATCCGAAAAATACAATGACTTGAACCGCAAAATGTTTGACATGGTTATCTCCGAGGCTCGCAATCTGGGCATCAAGGAAATTTTGCCGACTTACGCCGAAGGCGACCGCAAAGGCGTCGAATTTAAAGACGGCCGGGTGACCGCGCCGCTGTGTTTTCATCGTCCGTACAAGCTTTTTGCCGAAGGCGAATGGATTGCCATGTCTGAAGATCCGGACGTCGGCGGCCAGGGGTTTCCGGCAATCATTCGTCAGGCTGCCTTCGAGTATATCTCCGGGGCGAATTATGCAATGGCCGCCTTCGGCGATCTCGGACACGGTGCCGCCAAAATGATTGAGCTCTTCGGCACATCCAAGCAAAAAGCGCTGTTTTTGGAAAAGGTCTATTCCGGAGAATGGGGCGGCACCATGCTGCTCACCGAGCCCGGCGCCGGTTCGGATGTGGGCGCGTTAACCACAACGGCTGTGAAAAATCCAGACGGGACCTATTCAATTTCGGGCAACAAGATCTTTATCACCTGCGGCGACCATGATCTGACGGAAAATATCATCCACCCGGTTTTGGCCCGCATCGAGGGCGCCCCCCCGGGAACAAAGGGCATTTCATTGTTTATCGTTCCCAAAATCTGGGTCAACGATGACGGGAGCCTGGGCGAGCCCAATGACATCGTCTGCAGTGGCGTGGAAGAAAAACTGGGTCTCCACGGCAGTCCGACCTGCAGCATGGCGCTGGGCGGCAAAGGCAAATGCCGCGGCCTTTTACTGGGGGAAGAAAATGAGGGTCTGATGGTCATGTTCCACATGATGAACGAGGCCCGGCTGAATGTCGGCGCCCAGGGCTTTTCGGCCGCCTCGGCCGCTTATTTATATGCGGTTAACTATGCCCGCGAAAGATTGCAGGGAAGGGATATCGAAGCCGGCAAAGACCCGGCAGCGCCCCAGGTGCCGATCATACGCCATCCGGATGTCAGGCGCATGCTGTTACAGATGAAAGCATATGTGGAAGGTATGCGCAGCTTTGTCTATTATGTCGCCTATTGTTTTGACAAAAAATCCACCGCAAAAACCATCGCTGAAAAACAACGCTACAATGATTTCATTGAGTTGCTGACGCCGGTGATCAAGGCTTACTGCAGTGAACGCGGGCAGTTTGTCTGTGAACAGGCCATTCAGGTGCATGGCGGCTACGGCTACACAAAAGACTATCCGGTTGAACAGCTTTACCGCGATTGCAAGATCACCAGTATCTATGAAGGGACCAATGGCATACAGGCCATGGATTTGCTGGGGCGCAAGCTGGGAATGAAAAAAGGGGCTGTCTTTATCGATTTTCTCAATGAGATCAAAACCACCGTCGATCAGGCTGCCGAAAACGCCCATCTGGCCGATCTTGCCGGCCGGGTTGATAAAGCGTTGAATCGCCTCGGTGAAATCGCGTTGCACATCAGCAAAACCGCCGTTTCAAAAGACCTAAAGCTGGCTTTAGCCTATGCCCACCCGTTCATGGAGGTTGTCGGGGATGTTGTGATGGCCTGGATGCTGCTATGGCGCGCCCGGGTGGCCGTGCCCCGACTGGAGAAACTGGCCGGCAGTCTGGACCCGGAGGCGGTTCAAACTAAAGTCGCCAAAAATAAAGACGCCGCCTTTTACGACGGCCAGTTGAAAGCGGCTGAATATTTCATCCACGCGATGCTGCCCGCCACGTTCGGCAAAATGAACGCCATTGCCGTTCCCAACCCGGCAGCAATCGATATTCATGAGCGGTCGTTTGGCGGTTGATTTTTTACCACGAAAGCACGAAAACATAAAAACACGAAAAGAAAAATAATTTCGTGGTTTCGTCCTTTCGTGTTTTCGTAATTTTTAACTGAGACCGCTGATAGCCATGAAAAATCGTTTGGGGGATAACGCGCAAAAAAGGAGTTAACCATGAAAGATGTCGTAATTGCCTCGGCCTGTCGCACCGCCATTGGCGCCTTTGGCGCCACCCTCAAAGACAGCCATGCCGCCACGATTGCCAGCGTAACGATGAGAGCCGCGGTGAAAAGAGCCGGCATCGATGCAGACCTGATCGATGACGTGCGCTTCGGCTGCTGTATGGAGCCGGTAGACACGCTGAATGTAGCGCGCATTGCAGCGCTCCTATCCGGCATACCGGATAGCGTGCCGGCGGTGACGATCAACCGGGTGTGCATTTCCGGTATGGAAGCCGTTTTGTCAGGAATGGCGATGATCCAGTCCGGCATGGCGGAAATTGTTCTGGCCGGCGGCGTCGAGCATATGTCGGGTGTGCCCTATTCGCTGCCGGGGGCACGTTGGGGATACCGCCTGCAGGACCAGCAATGTATCGACAATTTGATCCGCGGGTTGCACTGCGGCTCCCACATCATCCCGCATCCGGAAGACGGCCCGGTGGATGCTGAAAAGCCGCCGCTTTCTTATTTTAAGGGCAAACCGTACATCATGGGGCATACCGCCGAATTTGTGGCCCAGCATCTCAACATCAGCCGGGAAGAAATGGATGAAGTCGCGCTGCGCAGCCATAACAATGTTGAGCGGGCCACCAAAGACGGTTCGTTTAAAGCTGAAATCATCCCGATGGAGATCCCGCAGAGAAAAAAGGCGCCTCTTATTTTTGATAAAGACGAACATTTCAGACCGGGATTGACGCTGGCAGATCTTCAAAAACTGCCGCCGGCATTTGTGCCCGACATTGGCAAGGTGACAGCCGGAAACTCCAGCGGTATCAACGACGGATCCGCGGCGATGATTATCATGTCCGCTGAAAAAGCCGGAGATCTTGGCATTCAACCGCTGGCCAAAATAAGGGCCATCGGCAAGGGTGGCTGCCACCCATCGATTATGGGGCTCTCTCCGGTGCCGGCAGTCGCCGAACTCATGAAGCGCAGCGGCTTCAAACTGGCCGACTTTGAACTGATAGAGATCAATGAGGCCTTTGCCGCCCAATATCTTGGCTGTGAAAAAGAGCTGGGCTTGAACCGGGAAATCACCAATATCAATGGCTCGGGCATCGGCCTGGGCCACCCGGTGGGCGCCACCGGAGCCCGCATCATGATCACTCTGCTGTATGCCCTCAAACAACATAAGAAAAGCCTGGGGCTGGCCACCCTTTGCGGGGGCGGAGGGGTGTCTATGGCCTGCGCCATAGAGATTATTTAGCCGATTGACGGGTCGCGGAGTTTTTTTTAATCGATATCTGAATGAATCATCAACGACTTCATCGTGCAAACTCATGATTAAGACAGTGCACGACTTCGCTGTTGATAATTCATTCCGCCATTATTGGAGTTGGATGGGAAAATTCTCCGATCCCTCAGCCAATTGATAATCATAATTTCAGTTTTGATCATTGAACCGTTTGGATTTATTATTTGTTTCGAATTTTGCATTTTAATATTGGAGGAGATTGTAAAATGAATCGAGTAAAATTTGGGGCGACCATCAGCGTGCTATTACTGGTCTTTCCGATTAGTGCCCTTGCGGTGGATTGGCTGGCCCAAGCCGACAAGATTTTTGACCAGGGGGGAATCGAGAATTACAAAAAGTCCATCGACGTTTACATAAAGGCGGTCGAAAAACAACCCGATGATTACGAGGCCGCGTGGAAATGCGCCCGGGCCCACCGCGAATATGCCGATGAAGCCAAAAAGAAGGGGATCGAGGGCTGGAAGGATATTTGTGCTCAGTACGGCAAGGCCGGGATGCAATACGCGCAAAAAGCAATTGAGCTGAGGCCGCAGCGCCCCGACGGCCATTATTATTACGGGCTGAATGTCGGCATCTATTCCGACGGCGTCAGTATCTTCACCGCCCTGAAAGAAGGCTTAAAAGACAAGACCCAGAAAAGCTTTGAAAAAACATATGAAATCAACAAACTGTACAATGATGGCGGGCCGATGCTGTCTCTAGGTCGCTTCTGGGCGGTATTGCCCTGGCCGCTGCGCGATCGTAAAAAATCTTTGGCCTATTACCGCGAGTATCAGCAAACCCCCTACTTTGCCACCAACACCGAAGCTCAGCTATTTTTGGCCGAACTCTTAATTCAAATCGGCGGAGATGAAAACAAAACCGAGGCTCGCGGCTATGTGGAAAAGGCGCTCAAATCAGATGATCCCTATTTTAAGGATTGGGCCACCCGGTTGCAGGCTAAACTTTAGGGCAACGACGGGATAATCGGAGCTGAGTCCCAGACCCAGCTCTGTAACAGGCTGCAAGCTCGGTGTGACAATTAGGAATCTTAGGCGGGTGAAACGGATGCCGGTCGTAAAAATCGGAGGCAAAGGCATCTCATTTCTGACAATCATAAGAAACGATTTTCCCGAGCCGTCCCCCATCTTCGGTCGTTTCATAGGATATCCCGCAGACCGAATCTTTGCCCCTTTTCTTGACACTGAACATGGCCTGATCTGCCAGCGCCAGCAGATCGCTGAGCGTGTCGCCATCATTCGGAAAGGTGGAAACTCCCAGACTGGCATGAATACGGATATTTAAACCCGCTTTTAGAAGATAGACGGTTTTTTTGATCCGCTGCCGGATGGCTTCCGCCATTTTCAGCGCCTGCTGCTTGTCAAATCCGGGCAAGACCAGCACAAACTCATCACCACCGTAGGCCACCCCAAAGGCGGGATCCGGCAGCGCTTCCATAAGGGTTGCGGCGATCTCCTGTAACGTCCTGCTGGCGTTGAGGTGTCCGTGCGTATCAACCACCTGCTTGAAATCATCGATATCCATGAAGACCAGCGAAAACACCTTGCTGTCGGCAGCGCTTTTCTTGATCAATTGCGGCAGGGCTGTGTACAGGTAGCGGGTATTGAAAAGACCGGTCAAATTATCATGAATTGCCTGCTCTTTGAACTTTTGCTCACTTTTTCTCAGGGCTTTTTGAACCCGTTTAAGATGCTCATCGGCTTCCATTTCTTTGGTTACGAGGGTTAGATTGCCGATGGAAATAATGATGCTGTCCTCTCTGAAAGGCTCTATAACAGCCTGATCCTTCAGCCAGTAAGTATGACCGTCAGCTGCCGCTATTTTGTAAACTGCTTCGAGAATACCGCTTTTTTTAACCTCCTCCCTGAGTTCGGACTTGCGCTTGAGAAGTTCATCGCTTTTTAGGATCACTTCCTGCATGCTATCGGGCCTGTCCGTTTTGGAATAGATATGGCGCTCAACGATGCTGTTTCTGAAAAAATCGGAAGCATCTGCATAGTCACAGCCCAGCAGCCGGATAAGCTGTCTGCCGACAAATTCATACCAGATCACGTGCTGGGTCTCATGCCATGCGGCCATGTAAGGGATGGCAGGGGTTCCCAGTCGATCAAATCCATGAAAATGCTGGATGCAGCGAGCGACATGGTCTTTTAGCGGCTGACTGTAATTGCCTTTTAAAATGTGACCGTAGTAACCGTCGGGTATTTTTTGGCGTGGCATTCAGGCAGTCCAATTCTTTTCAACTGACCTTAAGAATTCGGCAGCACTGGTTTTCTCCTAGGGGCAGATTTCGGAGTTCGAACCGGGTGTGTCTCCTGACATAAAAGAATAGTTCAAGATATAGCTGCTAATATCTTATTTATATACCACATTTTGTGCCGGATCAAGTTCTAAGTGCGCGATCCCCATAATTTGATGATGCTCTGGGTTGCATCCAAAATTTTGCTGTTCAATCACACCTCCGGGGATTCGAACACCATATATTGCGGTTACACTCAAACATTGACTATATGTTGTATATCATAGTATAATATGATCATATTTGAGAATTCTTATCTCAACCCGTACGGCCGAGCATCAATTCAGCCAGGCTGAAAACCCTATTTTAAGGATCCGATATGCCATACGAAAATGTGGTCTACCTGCATGAAAGAGCTGAAAAACGGTTCGTCAATTTTAGAAAATATGCCCGCAAGCCGTTTCGCCGCGCCACCATTTTTGCCTGCCATAATCGATATTATGCCGGCTTGACCCAAAATATCAGCAAGGGCGGCGTATTTATCGAAACGCGGAATCGATTCCTTAGGGGACAAATCATTACGCTGGTCATTTCCCGCACCAAAATTGAAAAAGGCGTAATGCTCAAAGGCCGCATTGTCCATCGTAACCGACGCGGATTTGGCTTAAAATTTCTGAGCCTGATTAAAGATGGTAAAGAATATCAGCTAAAATGAGCGTTTCAAATTAAAAATATGGAGAATACGATTGTTTTAAAGAATTCTATCAATTTTAATTTTTTCATTTGAAACCCATCGGGCTTGCCGATCTTACCGCATCTACGGTGTTAGATGTCGCTCCGCATAGGCAACTATTGCGAAACGACATCTGCCGTGTAGCTGCGGCAACCTCGACAAGCGCTCAATTCAGCTCAGCTAAAATGAGCGTTTCAAATTAAAAATATGGAGAATACGATTGTTTTTAATTATCGCCCTCCTTGTCTGCATTGACAAATTCATCGATTAAACGAATCATCTCGTCTATCTGCTCCGGCTTTTTCCAGACAATTTCCGGATCGGCGTTAAACCAGGTCAGCTGGCGCTTGGCATAGCGCCGATGATCGCGCTTGAGGGTGCGCAGGCATTCGGCTAACGTGGTTCGCCCCTGGATCGCGTCCACCAGATGACGGTAACCGATGGACTGCATGGCTTTGAGGTCGGCCGCATAGCCCCGGGCCAGGAGATTTTTGACCTCATCGCGGAATCCGGCCGCGAACATGGCATCAACCCTCTGATTGATGCGCTCATATAGAAGCTCACGCTCCATTTGCAGGCCTATTTTTAAGGCAGCAAAGGGCTGCTCCGTAAATCCATGATCCCGGTGATGGCGCGAGATGGATTTGCCGGTTGCTGCCACGACTTCAAGGGCCCGCAAAATGCGATAGGTGTCATTGGGATGCAGCCGTTCGGCCGTTTCAGGATCCAGGCGGCACAGGCGTTGGTATAAGGTGTCGGTGCCGTGGGTTTCCGCTTCCGCCTTTAATTTTGCGCGAATTTGCGGATCAGCGACATCGTCATTGAACAGGCCGTACAGCAGTGCTTTGATATACAGACCCGTTCCCCCGACGACGAAGGGCAGAATATGGCGCCGGCAGAGCTCGGATATTATTTGTCGGACCTGCCCGGCATATCGGGCGGCATCAAAGGGCTCATCCGGCGCCACAATGTCGACCATATGATGAACCACGCGCGCCTGTTCTGCAGCGGTGGGTTTGGCCGTGCCGATATCCATGTATTTATAGATCTGCATGGAATCCGCCCCGATGATCTGACCCCCGAAGTGCTGCGCCAGATCAATGGCAACAGTTGTCTTGCCGATGCCGGTAGGGCCGCAGATAATGATTATTCGTGGCTTAACAATAGTAGATTTCATGCGTCAAAATGATGAACAAGCTCCACTTTTTTGATTTGACCTTCGCTCTGTAACGAATTATGAGTCGAATTGCAACTTAAGTGTTTAATTTTTAAAGTATATTATAACTGCCTCCTAAAATATAAGTTCATAATCTCTCTAAAAATCGCTCTGTTTGTTAATCATTTGAAATTAAACAGCATAAATAATAATTGAACTAAACCGGAGCTGGTGGTATTTCTTAAAATACGAATAACAGTTCAGATCTATTACGGTGAGGCGATATCCAGTGACTGATAATGCTTCACACAGGTAGCGCACATCAGGTATCCAATAAGCCCGGATCAGCAACTGAATAAGGAGCCATAAAATGAACATCGCCGTTGTCGGCGGAGGGCGCCGGTGTAAACAATTGATCGAAGCCATCGGGCGGCATGAATTTCAGGAAATACATCCTCGAGTTGTTGCCGTTGCAGACGTAAAAGCCGACGCTCCGGGAATCGTTAAAGCAAAACAAAATGGATTGTTTGTAACCCATGATTACAATGATTTCTTTAAAAGAGAAGACATCGACCTGATCATCGAGCTGACCGGTGACAAGGATATATTTAACGATGTTTTGCGAAAAAAGAAGAAAACCGTCCGGGCCATTGGCAGCCGTACAGCCCAGCTTTTCTGGGAAATTTCACGGATTTCATATCTGCAGAAAAAAACAGATCAGGAACTTCAGGAAACTCGCGCACGCTACAAGGCGATCATGAATGAACTGATCCAGGAAGATGTGCTGATGATCGGGGTTGATTTTCGCATCCTCGATGTCAACGACAGCATGTTGAAACGGTTAGGCCTGGCACGCGAGGAGGTCATCGGCAAATATTGCTATGAAATTACCCACCGTCAGAGCCAACCCTGCTCCGGAGAAATGCATCCCTGCCCGCTAATCCAAACCATGGAAACGAGGGAACCGTTTCAAACCACTCATATTCACCTGGACAAAGATGACAGAGAAATCTACTATTCAATCGCCACCTACCCGTTGCACGAAGCCGGTGACATCATTGGTGCGATTGAAATATCCAGAGATATCACCAAGGATATCAAGGCACAAAAAACCATGATGCAGCAGGAAAAACTGGCTTCTGTGGGGCGCCTGTCGGCCGGGGTGGCCCATGAAATCAACAATCCCCTGACAACCATATTGACCACCGCCATGTTGGTCCAGGAGGAGCTCGAACCGCAGGACCCCAATTATCAGGAATTGGAAACCATCACCAAAGAAACCCTGCGCTGCCGCAAGATTGTGACCAGCCTGCTGGATTTTGCCCGCCAGTCCACTCCCGCCCGCAAGCCATGTGACATTAATGACATTGTCAAAGAGAGTTTCGCGCTGACTCAGAAACAGGCTGCCTTTAAAGATGTGGTCATAAACTATGAGTTGGATCCGAATATTCCGCGCCTATCCTTGGATAAAGGCCAAATTCAGCAGGCTGTCATAAACTTGATTATCAACGCCATCGAAGCCACCGAGCCCGGCGGGTCTATCTTTATTTCGACGGCCTACAAAAAATATCAGGAACGTGTTGACATTGCCGTCAGCGACACGGGACCGGGAATCGCTGAAAATGATCTCGATAAAATTTTTGATCCATTTTTTACCACCAAGGATGAAGGCACCGGGCTTGGATTGGCGATAACGCACGGAATCATCGAACAACACAACGGAAAAATAGACGCTTTCAGCAAATTAGGCCGGGGAACCATATTTACCATTAAATTACCGGTTGAATCTGGAGAACACGATGCCGCCTGAAGATACTCGTATTTTGGTGGTCGACGACGAACTGAATATTTGCCAGAGCTGCATCAAGATACTGGCGAAGCTGGATTACGACGTCAGCTATGCGCTGAATGGGTACGATGCTTTAAAAATGATGAATGCCGAACCCTTTGACGTCATCCTGACCGACTTAAAAATGAGCAGCCTCGGCGGCATGGAAGTTTTGCGACGGGTCAAAGAGGCTTTTCCCGACACATCTGTGATTGTCATGACCGGTTATGCCAGCGTATCTTCGGCCGTGGAAGTCATGAAAATGGGTGCCCTGGATTACCTCCCCAAACCGTTTACGCCGGATGAACTGCGAGCCATAGTCAGGCAGGCTGTGGCGGAGAGGGAAATTCGCCGGCAAAATAAAAAATTGCAACAGCAGAAGCCGAAAAGCACGACGCCGTCGCACCAACTTATCGGAAAAAGCCCCAAAATCAAACAGGTGATCACCATGGTCCAAAAAGTGGCTCCGACCGATTCCACTGTCCTTATTTATGGAGAAAGCGGAACCGGTAAGGAGCTGGTGGCCAGAGCCGTGCATGCCAACAGCCGCAGGAGCGCGAACGTCTTTTTTGCCGTCGACTGCGGCACCCTGTCGAGTAATTTATTGGAAAGCGAATTGTTCGGTCATGTCAAGGGCGCTTTTACGGGTGCTCAGGGCGATAAAGACGGCATCTTTAAACTGGCCGATCAGGGGACGGTTTTTCTGGATGAAATCAGCAACATCGGTCAAGCGGTTCAAAGCAAACTCCTGCGCTTTTTAGAAACCCGCGAATTTTTGCCACTAGGCGCCACCACCCCGATTCGCGTAAATCTTCGTCTGATATTTGCCACCAACAAAAATCTCAAAGAAATGGTCGAACAGGGAACTTTTCGAGAAGATTTTTACTATCGCATTTATGTGTATCCGATCATGCTGCCGCCGTTAAAAGATCGGAGAATGGACATCTTGCCGATTGCGTACCATTTTCTGAAGCAATTTTGCCAGAGCATGAAAAAAACCATCTCGGGATTCGACGATGAAGTCAGCCGGCGGTTGACTGAATATAGCTGGCCCGGAAATGTAAGGCAATTGAGAAATGCGGTTGAACGGGCGGTTATTCTTTGCGATCGCGATCGCATTTCATTGGGAGATTTTCCCGAGCTTCGCGAGTTAGAAGAAATTGAAGATTTGATTGAAAACATTCCGACCACCAATGAAGAACTCAAGCAGGTCAAAAAGCAGCTCAGAGAAAAGGCCATCCGCAAAGTTGAAAAAAACTTCATTTTGAATGCGCTGGAAAAATATGACTGGAATGTGACCCGGGCCGCCAAGCACGTCGGCATGCAGCGCAGTAATTTTCATAACCTAATGAAAAAACATGATATTATTCTGCCACGCGATAATTGACGGCGCTAAAAACCCACCGGGAATCTTGTATCGTACAAAAATAAAGTTCACTGTATATTTTTTATATATAAATCTAAAAAACATATCTCCTGCAAGGGCCCTGAGCGGGATCTGATCGGATTATTATTTTCATAATACCTATTTTTATATAAATATCTGTTACTTAAATTACACCAACCGTCTACATTCTGTATCTCTCCTCGCAGCAGCGTCCTGCAAAACCCGTTGATTCACCGTATGATAGCCGGATATTTTTTTTATACACCTACCGGTGCTCGAGTCGCTGGGTTTAGTTATATTTGGTTCCATTACAATAACTTATATATTTTTGAATTTTCTGGCATACAACCTGCTAATACGAAGTGTAGCGCGTACAATCTTGATTGTCGATGAAAACGCAATGTGAATCAAACCCAAATATACCGCTTACGGAGGCAAAAAATGGAAGCACGGTCTAAAATACTGGTTGTCGATGACGAAAAGCATATCTGTCACAATGTAGAAAAAATTCTGGCCAAGAATAAATATGAGGTGACCCATGCCTTAAGCGCCCAAGAAGCCCTTGAAAAAATGGCCGAAGAAAGCTTCTCGCTTCTGATTTCGGATATCGTCATGCCGGGGAAAAACGGCCTGGAGCTGTTAAAATTGGTCAAGAAAGAATGGCCGTTGACAAAAGCCATCATGATGACGGCTTATGCCTCAACTGACACGGCAATGAAAGCCATTCGCCTGGGGGCCCTGGACTACCTCCCCAAACCATTTACGCCTGATGAGCTCAGATCCACAGTCGAGCAAGCGCTGCTGGGCAATATGTTGGAAGCCCCAACAACTGATGAGGAAAAAGAGACGATAGACGTCATCGACATCGATATTCCGTTTGAAACCGATGAAGTGAGCAAATACACCGGTGAAGATTATGCGGCCCGTCTGGGGCGCTCAGATATGCCGATCATCGAAGTAAAAATGCCTGAGGCGCTGGAAAACTATTGTGAAGTTGGAAGCATGGTTTGCGATATCTTTAAAAAATTGGGCGCCACTTGCAAAGCCGGCACCAAAACCAGCGAATGCCCCCAGAAAAAAGCCAAAAAGGGCAAAGCCAGAAAGTCAAAGGGGTTTGATTCCGCAAATTTGATTGGAATCGATCAGCCGTTTAACTATGAAGAGGTCTTATCGGTTACCGGTCCTGAATACGTTCACAATCTTCATCAGGAAGGAGTCACCTTCCTCTCCTATGAAGAACTCAAACAAAATTATCGCCAAATGCAAGCCAAAAAAACCGTGTCCATTGATGTCGACATGCCCTTTGACCGGGAAGAAGTCGCCCGGCAGGTCGGAGACGATTATACCGCAAGGCTCACCCGCTCGGATGTGCCGGTGGTCGAGGTCACCGTTCCGGAATCCCTCGAAAATTATTGTGAAGTCGGAAATATGGTTTGCGACATCTTTAAAAAATTAGGCGCCACTTGCAAAGCCGGCACCAAAACCAGCGAATGCCCCCAGAAAAAAGCCAAAAAGGGCAAGGCCAAAAAATCAAAGGGCTTTGATGCCCAAAAACTTATCAGCATCGATCAGCCGTTTAATTACGAGGATGTCGCCGCCATCACCGGGCCGGAATACATTCGCAACCTGCACCATGAAGACATCGTATCAACACCGTATGAAGAACTGAAAAAAGCGATGGCGCCCGGAAAGGCAAAACCTTCCGTGTATGCACCTGCATTCACGGATTCGATGAAAGCGCCTGCTTACAAACACATCCTGGTGATCGATGATGAAGTTGCCGTCAACAATAACATTCGAAAAATCCTTGCGAAAAAGGGATATCATGTCGATCAGGCCGTTACCAAAGCTGAAGCTTTAGAGAAAATTCAGAGCAGACCCTACACACTCGTTCTCCTCGATCTTAAAATCCCGGGGGTAAAGGGGCTTGAACTTCTCAAAGCAGTGCGTGATCAGAATCCGGAAGCCAAAGTCATTATCATAACCGGCTATGCCAGCGTCGAAACAGCCGTTGAAAGTGCCCGGCAGGGAGCTTTCGACTACCTACCCAAACCGTTTACGCCTGATGAAATCCGCACGGTTACCAAAAATGCCCTGAGATTGGCAGCTTAAAAGTACCCGGTCATCTCCCAAGAAAAATCCCGGCCATAAAATTATGGCCGGGATTTTTTTTATCTGTCGTTAAAAAATTAAATCCGGTTTATGAGCTTAATTTTATTGACATCTTTAGCTCCAAAAGGTATTTCTAAACCTTTTTGTAAATTGAGATCTAATCGAATTACCCATTAAATTAATTTTTATCTGGAGACTGAGATAATGGCAAAAGATGTAAAAGGATCCGTACTGGTCGTCGGTGGAGGGATCGCCGGCATGCAATCGGCTTTGGATTTGGCCAATTCCGGATATTATGTTTACCTATTGGAAAAATCACCATCCATCGGCGGGGTGATGTCCCAGCTGGACAAGACCTTTCCCACCAACGACTGTGCCATGTGAATTATTTCACCGAAACTGGTCGAGGTCGGCCGGCACTTAAACATCGAATTGATTACTTATGCAGACCTGGAAGCCGTAGATGGCGAACCGGGCAATTTCAAGGTGAAAGTCCGCAAACGCGCCCGTTATATCCGGGAGGATCGTTGCACGGGATGCGGGGCGTGCGTTGAGAACTGCCCTGTGACCCAACAAATCGATCTGACGAGCTTGCCCGCGTAAGCGTCATATGTCTTCACCCAAAAGCCATCAGGAGAACCAGAATGAGCGTTGCACAACCGATTGCCGAGTCAAAAACCAATGATATCGATTACCTGGAGCTTGACCGCATCATCGAAGAGGATTTCGGAAACGACCCGGAAAATCTGATCATGATCCTTCAAGCCATTCAGAAAAAGCATAATTATTTGCCGCAACCGGCACTGGCTTATCTTTCCACCAAAATCGGCATGCCCATGAGCAAAATATACGGTGTGGCAACCTTTTACAGCACATTCAGCTTGAAGCCGCGGGGTAAAAACATTATTTCGATCTGTCTAGGTACCGCCTGCCACGTCAGGGGTGCGGAACGGGTGCTGGAACAAATTCAAGGAAATCTGTGCATTTGCGACGGCGAAACCACTGAAGACAATCTCTTTACCCTTGAATCCGTGCGCTGCATTGGATGCTGCAGCCTCGGCCCGGTGGTCAAGATCAATGAAGATATGCACGGCCGGATCGCACCGGATAAAATCGGCAAAGTACTCAAGCAATATGAATAAGAACCTTAAAGGGGTTGTGAATATGAAAATTCAGTCGGTAAAAGATGTAGAGCAGATTGGCCGGCAGCACAGCCGGACGCTTTACACGCCGGACACGATCAAGGTCAACATCGGCATGGCATCCTGCGGGATCGCAGCCGGTGCGCAGGATGCGTATGATGCGGCGATCGAAAAGTACCCGGGCAACAACGGCGTCAGCATTCGTCAGACCGGGTGTATCGGGTTTTGTGAGATGGAACCGCTGGTTGAGATCATACAGAGCGGCGGTCCGCGGATCGTATACAAAAAAATCACCGCCAAAAAAATTAACGATGTCATCGAGGGATACCGAAACAGCGATTTCGAGCTGAAGCATATTCTGGGGCAAATGCAGGATCCCCGCAATCTTTTAGAGCATGATATCGAAAACCCGCTTGCGGACCTGGAACCGATCGACGGTATTCCGGTTTTAGAAGACATTCCATTTTACGGCCACCAGGTTAAGGTTGCGATGCGCAACTGCGGCTATATCGATCCGGATCGTATCGAAGACTATTTTGCCCGCAAGGGATACGTCGCTTTTCTGACGGCCTTGAATGAAATGAAACCGGCCGAGATCATCGACATCATCAAGGCTTCGGGGTTGAGAGGCCGCGGCGGCGGCGGTTTTCCCACCGGAATCAAATGGGAAACCTGCGCCCGACATTCCGGACAACGATTTGTGATCTGTAATGCGGACGAAGGGGACCCGGGTGCCTACATGGACCGCAGCATTCTGGAGGGCGATCCCCACACGGTTCTGGAGGGGATGTTGATTGCGGCCCTGGCCATCGGTTCGCATCAGGGCTTTGTTTACGTTCGCAACGAGTATCCCCTGGCGGTCAAAAGACTGGTCACCGCTATCAAACAGGCCAAAAATTACGGTTTGCTGGGCGACAACATTGCCGGTTCGGATTTCTCATTCGATGTCAAGATCTCCACCGGCGCCGGTGCGTTTGTGTGCGGCGAATCCACAGCACTGATGGCCTCCCTGGAGGGCAATGTCGGCCGGCCCCGGGCCAAATATGTCCACACGGTTGAAAAAGGATTTCGCAACAACCCCTCGAACCTCAATAACGTTGAAACCTATGCCAACGCTCCGGCGATTCTGCTGAAAGGTGCGAACTGGTACGCACAAATGGGGACCGGACACAGCAAGGGCACCAAGGTGTTCAGCCTGGTTGGCAAAATCAAGAACACCGGCCTGGTGGAAGTCCCCATGGGCATATCCCTGCGGGAAATCGTCAACAAAATTGGCGGCGGCGTTCCCAAGAAAAAAAAGTTCAAAGCGGTTCAGACCGGCGGCCCGTCGGGCGGATGTATCCCCGAACAATTCCTGAACCTGGGTGTCGATTTTGACCAGCTGGCCAAGGTCGGTTCCATTATGGGCTCCGGCGGCATGATCGTCATGGACCAGGACACCTGCATGGTGGATGTCGCCCGCTATTTTGTCGACTTTTTAAAAGAAGAATCCTGCGGTCAATGCAATCCCTGCCGCGAAGGACTCAAACAAATGCTGGCCACTTTAACCGATATCTGCGAGGGCCGCGGAAAAGACGGTGATATCGAATTGCTCGAAGAGCTGGGCATGATGATGCAAAAATTTTCGCTGTGCGGATTGGGCACCTCGGCCCCGAATCCGGTACTGACCAATATTCTGTATTTCCGCCAAGAATACGAGGCCCACATTCGCGAAAAAAAATGCCCGGCTGGTGTCTGCAAACCGCTCTTTCATTATGAAATTGACAAAGAAAACTGCACCGGGTGCCAGGTGTGCTTTCGCAAATGCCCTCAGGAAGCCATCTCCGGTGAAAAGAAAAAATTGCACGTCATCGATCAGGAAAAATGCATCAAGTGCAGCATCTGCTATGAGGCCTGTAAATTTGATGCTGTCAAGATTTGCTAAGTCCAAAAAGGAAAAGGAAATATGGTATCATTCAAGCTGAATGGAAAAACCGTGCAGGGCGAAGAAGGCCAGTACATCCTTCAAGTTGCCGAAAAGTACGGTGTTGACATCCCGACCCTTTGTCACCACAAAGCCCTGGAGCCGGCCGGCATGTGCCGCCTGTGTACCGTGGAGTTGTTCGATGGCCGCCGGACCCGCTTTGTGACGGCCTGTAACTACCCCATTTGGGAGGGGATGGAGGTCAAAACAGAATCAGAGGCGGTTCACCAGGGTCGCAAGTTGATTGTGGAATTGCTCCTGGCACGCTGCCCGGACGTGCCGATTTTGCAGGACATGGCCAAGCAATATGGGATCGAAGAACCGCGCTTCAAAAAAGAAGGCGATACCTGCATCCTATGCGGTCTGTGTACCCGGACATGCGAGCGCATCGGGGCCAACGCTATCAGCCTTACGGGACGCGGCGTCGACATGGAGGTCGACACACCTTTCGGGTTAAACACCGATGCCTGCATTGCATGCGGTGCGTGCGCCTTCGTCTGCCCCACCGGTCATATCACACTTGACAAAATCCGGCAGAAACACACGGACAAACCGACCGCTCCGATTCCGTCCGAATATGAAATGGGCTTGTCCGGCCGCAAACCGGTTTATGTGCCCTATGCCCAGGCGGTCCCCAACACGCCGGCCATCGACCGCGACAAGTGTATTCATTTCAAAACCGGCGGCTGCAAAATCTGCGCTGAATTTTGCGGTGTCGATGCCATCGATCATTCCATGCAGGATGAAATCATTGAGTTAAACGTCGGATCCATCGTTTTGGCTCCCGGCTTTGAGCCCTTTGATCCGTCTAAATTTGATTCTTACAACTACAGCAAATTACCCAATGTGATCACCTCCATGGAAATGGAACGGATCCTGTCAGCCTCGGGACCCACCGGCGGGCACCTGGTTCGGCCTTCTGATCATGCCGAACCTAAAAAAATTGCCTGGTTTCAATGTGTGGGATCCAGGGATATGAATCGCTGCGACAATTCATACTGTTCGTCGGTATGCTGCATGTATGCGATAAAAGAAGCGGTCATCGCCAAAGAACATGCCGGCGACGATCTGGATTGTGCCATATTTTTTATGGACATGCGAACGCATGGCAAAGACTTTGAGCGCTTTTATGATAACGCCCGCGAAAAACAGGGCGTTCGCTTCCTGCGCAGCCGGGTTCACACCATCGACCCGGAGGGGGATAGCGGCGATCTGTCTGTGCGTTACGTGACGGAAAACGGCAAATTGGAATCGGAAACCTTTGACATGGTTGTACTGTCGGTAGGACTGCAAACCCAATCCGAAACCGCCGAGCTAGCCAAGCGTCTGGGACTGGAGATGACGGACGGCAATTTTTGCAAGACCGACACATTCGATCCGGTCGCAAGCTCTAAAAAAGGGATTTATGTTTGCGGTGCATTTCAGGGACCCAAAGACATCCCCCAGTCGGTGGTGGACGCCAGTGCCGCTGCCGCGGCAGCCGGTGAGATACTGAGCAAGGCCCGCAATAGCGAAACAAAGGTTCCGGAAGTTATCCCTGAGACGAATGTAACCAATGAGCGCCCGCGGGTAGGCGTATTTGTTTGCCGCTGTGGCATTAACATTGCCGGCGTTGTCGATGTCCCCTCGGTTGCCGAATATGCCAAGACACTGCCCTATGTGGAATATGCCACCGACAATCTGTATTCCTGCTCCCAGGACACCCAGGAAACCATATCCCAAATCATCAAACAAAAGAATTTAAATCGGGTCGTGGTGGCTGCCTGCACACCCAAGACCCACGAGCCGCTGTTTCAGGAAACTTTGATTAATGCCGGTTTGAACAAATATCTGTTCGATATGGCCAACATTCGCAATCAGGACTCCTGGGTCCACAAGAACAACCCGGATCTGGCCACCAAAAAGGCCAAGGACTTGGTGCGCATGGCCGTCTCGAAGGTTACCTTGATGGAACCCCTTAATGAATCCGAGCTGGAAGTCAATCAAACCGCCATGGTCGTCGGCGGCGGCATCGCCGGCATGACAGCGGCTAGAAGCCTGGCGAATCAGGGATATGAAACCCACATTATCGAACGCAACGGCCAGCTCGGAGGCCAGGCCCTCAATCTAAATCAAACCGTATCCGGGGAAGACATTCAGAAAAAATTGGCCACTCTGGTCAAAGAAATACAGCGCAATAAAAAAATCCACATCCATCTGGATACGACCATATCCAAGGTCGAGGGCTTTGTCGGCAATTTCGAGACCACGCTGTCGTCTAACGGCAAAGAGGATGTCCTTGAACACGGAGTGGCTGTTATGGCCACCGGTGCTTCACCTTTGAAGCCTGCCGAATACAGTTACGGAGAGGACCCGCGCATTTTGACCAGCCTGGAGCTTGACCGGAAATTTCTCGATAAAGACCCTGCTTTGGAAAAGATCAATACAGCGGTTTTCATCCAATGTGTGGGCTCACGGGAACCCGAACGCCCTTATTGTTCGCGGGTATGCTGCACGCACGCGATTGATAATGCCTTGCAGCTAAAAAAGCTGAATCCCGACATGAACGTGTTTGTTCTCTATCGCGATATTCGAACCTACGGCGAACGGGAATATATTTACAAAGAGGCCCGGGAGGCCGGCGTCATCTTCATCCGATACAACCTCGAGAGCAAACCCCAGGTGAATTTAAAAGACGGCCGACTCCTGATAAATACCGCGGATCCGATCATTGACCGGCCCGTTGAAATTGAA
Organism: Desulfobacterales bacterium; assembly: GCA_050116835.1. Lineage (GTDB taxonomy): Bacteria > Desulfobacterota > Desulfobacteria > Desulfobacterales > JAHEIW01 > JAHEIW01. Next base: position 6,355 of record JASFNW010000049.1, on the reverse strand, counting down.
ACCGATCTGATCATCCTTGCCACAGCTATTGTCCCCAACCGGGACGATCAATTGGCCAATTTCTTCAAAGTATCTCTGAATGATGACGGTTTCTTTGTAGAACGCCATGCCAAACTCGGACCATCTGAATTTGCCACCGACGGTGTTTTTCTTTGCGGCTTGGCCCATTATCCCAAACCTATTGATGAATCCATCGCCCAGGGTCGTGCTGCCGCCTCGCGCGCCACCACCCTGCTGGCTCAGAAAACGATTCACACCAGCGCTAACATCGCCGAAACCGACCCCACGCTGTGCAGTGAATGCGGGATATGTGTATCTGTCTGCCCGTATTCAGCGCCGTCATTTACCGAAGAAGGTCCATTTACCGGCAGGGCCCAGATCAATCCGGTACTGTGCAAGGGGTGCGGTCTGTGCGTGGCATCGTGCCGCTCCGGCGCGATTCATTTGAAGGGCTTTGATAACGACCAAATTTTTGCCCAGATTTTTGCATTAAGTAAAGCAGTATGATAGAAGAGATACTCGCTACTGGTCGCTGGCATCTGGTTTCAGGCATCTGGCCACTGGCTAAAGGCAGTTGGCCGGATACCAGCAACCAGGCTTTAATATTTGTTAAGATTTTACCAGTAGCAAGAAGCAAGCAGCCAGAAGCCAGCGCTAAATAACTGCTGAGATTTCAGCTAGCAGATAGAAACCAGCAGCCTAAAAATAGGAGAGTATGAACATGTCCGATTGGGAACCCAAAATCGTCGCCTTCTTGTGCAACTGGTGCAGCTACGGTGCTGCCGACCTGGCAGGTGTCGGGCGAATGGAATATCCTTCCAATATACGGGTGATTCGAATACCCTGCACCGGAAGAATGGATCCTAAGTTTTTCATGGCCGCTTTGCGCGAGGGCGCCGACGGTGTCTGGGTATCCGGGTGACATCCCGGCGAATGCCATTACCTGGAAGGTAATTATTACGCCCGGCGCAAATTTGCCCTGTTTCAAAACCTGATGGAGCATATGGGAATCGAACCCGGCCGCCTGCAGTTTTCCTGGGTCTCTTCGGCGGAATCCACCAAGTTTGTCAAGGTGGTTACAGAAGTCACCCAGGCCGTCAAGGAACTGGGACCGAATAAAAAATTAGTCAAAACCATGCCAAAGGTCGCTTAAGATGCTGAGCTACATCGATAAAATTAAAGAAATCTCCAAACGGATCTTGGAAGAAGGCCAGGTGGATATGGTCATCGGGTTTCGCAAGGGAACCATCGCGATGATGAACGAACCCCATTTTGCCAAGACTCCCGAAGCCGTTGAACATTTCGTCTGGGACAGCAATTGCGGCATTAACCTGTGCAATTATCTGACGAATCGCACCGAGAAAATCGGCATTCTGGCCAAGGGATGCGATTCCCGCAATATTGTCACCCATATCATTGAAAACAAAATCAAGCGGGACCAGCTCGTCATCATCGGTGTCCCCTGCAAAGGGATGATCGATAAACGCAGAATTTCCGCCATGTTTGAAGGGGAAATCGACGAGGTTATCGAAAAGGATGATAAAATCACCGTTAGAGGCGATGGCTTTGAAGAAACCTTAAACAAGGTCGACGTGCTTCAGCAAAATTGTGCGCTCTGCATTCATCGCAACCCGGTGATTTACGATGAACTGGTGGGTGAGCTTGTTGAAGAGCAGGTTGATGTGGACCGTTATGCGGATGTGCGTGAAATCGAGGCCCTCTCACCGCAGGAAAAAGCAGCCTATTTTGAGAAGCTGCTCGAACCCTGTATTCGATGTTACGCCTGCCGCAACGCCTGCCCGCTTTGTTATTGTCCCACCTGCTTTACCGATGAATCCCGACCGCAATGGGTGGGCAAGGGCCAGGATCCCACCGATGTAAGCACGTTTCATTTTCTAAGAGCCTATCATTGTGCCGGTCGCTGCACCGATTGCGGGGCCTGCGAGCGTTCCTGTCCGGTGGGGATCAACATGCGCGTTTTTACCAAGAAGCTGGAAAAGGATTGCCTGGAGCTGTTTGGCTGGGAAGCGGGCCTGGACACCGATGTGCGACCGCCCCTGGATACTTACAAACCCGGCGATCCGAATGATTTTATTAAATAAGAGTGTTTGGTGTTTAGTGTTTAGCGAATGGCTCAATAATTCATACTAAACACCAAAAACGAAATACCAAACACTAATCATCAAGGGCAACTGAAATGAAAATCGTACAAATAGACAAAGAAGCCTGGGCGGACGGACTTGCAAAATTGGCCGAATCCTATCGCCTGTTTGGTCCCGTCAAGGAAGATAATTTCCATAATTTTAAACAACTCGATCAGGGTCAATTGCCGGATTTGAATTGTTTGAACACCCGTCTGTCACCCAAATCGATCATCTATCCGCAAACGGAAGTGATGTTCGAATATTCCCTGGATGAAAACGAAAACGACCATCACATCCTCAAGGAGGTTGATAAGGACTATTCTCCGTGTGCAGTGATCGGAATCCGGCCCTGTGACGCCAAAGCCTTTGGGCTGGTCAGGCTCAATTTTGATACAGGCGAATACCAGGACCCATATTGGCTCAGAGCTTACGAGGCCGCGACACTGGTGGGTCTGGCATGCGACGCACCTTGCAAATCCTGTTTTTGTACCACCGCCGGCTGCGGGCCCTATCACGAAGAGCATCTGGACCTGCTGTTGATCGAAAATGGAGATAGATACTGGGGCAAAGTTCTCACCGATAAAGGCGAAGCTTTTCTCGCAGCGGCCGGATGGTCTGATGCGGTAGATGAGCAAACAGCCCTCAAAGAAATCGAGGTTAAAAAGAAAGCCGCCGAAGATAAAATTTCTGCCTCTGTTAAAACCGACAACCTCAAAAAACTTGACACCAACGATTTGTACAACGCGAGCTTCTGGGAAGAGGTATCCTTTTCCTGCATCAACTGCGGCACCTGCACCTATGTCTGTCCAACCTGCTGGTGTTTTGACATTCAGGATGAAAACCACGGAAATCAAGGCTGTCGTCTGCGCAACTGGGACAGCTGCATGTACCCATTATTTACCCTGCATGGTTCCGGTCACAATCCCCGGGGCACGAAATTGCATCGCGTCCGCCAGCGATTTATGCATAAGCTAAAATATTATGTCGATAAATATGACGCCGGCATACAGTGTGTCGGTTGCGGCCGCTGCATTCGCTTCTGCCCGGTGAATATCGACATCCGTCGCGTTTGCGGATATATGAACAGCCATGTCGCTTCGGCAGAAGCATGTGAGGTTTAAGGTATTGAATATTAAAGATTTAAGGTTCGCCCCCGGCGAATCCAATTTTAATCTTGTATTGTACCATAATAGCGCACAGCGATTTCCATAAGTAATCAATTTTCAATATTCATTATTCAATATTAATGGGGGACAAACGTGTTAAATCCATATCTGCCTTATCCGGTCCGCATTGATAACATCAATGTTGAAACCGAAGATAAGAATTTAAAAACCTTTAGGTTCGTCTTTTTAAACCCGGAAGATGAAGAAAAGTTCAGCTACCGCGCCGGTCAGTTTGCTGAACTTTCCGTAACCGGAAAAGGTGAAATCCCCATCGGCATTGCCTCGTCTCCTACGGAAAGCGGATTTGTCATGTTCACCGTCAACAAGGTGGGCCTGGTTTCTTCCTACCTGCATGCCATGAAGGAAGGCGATGTCATGGGCGTGCGCGGTCCTTTGGGCAACTGGTATCCGTGGGAACAAATGGAGGGCAAAAATATTGTCATTATCGGGGGTGGATTTGCTTTTACCACCCTGCGTTCATCCATCGTCTATATGCTCGATCCGGCTAACCGATCCAAATTTAAAGATATTCATGTTATCTACGGCGCCCGCACGCCGGGCATGCTGCTTTACTGGGACGAGCTGATTGAGTGGGAGAAAAGAGATGACATTCACATGCATATCACCGTCGACGGCACCGATGACCCCAACTGGAAATACAACACCGGCTTTGTACCGACCATCACCGAACAAAAAGCACCGCCGGGCGGTGAGGAAACGTTTGCTTTGGTGTGTGGCCCGCCCATCATGATCAAGTTTACGCAGCCGGTTTTAGACAAACTCGGATACTCAGATGATCGCATTATCATGTCCCTTGAAAATCGCATGAAATGCGGTATCGGCATGTGCGGCCGTTGCAACATCGGCAAAGAATTTGTTTGCAAAGACGGGCCGGTTTTCACCCTTGCAGAAATCAACAAAACGCCCCGTGAGTATTAGGGGTCGAAATATCCCGTATAAAAATTAACCATCTGTTATTATTTCAGAATTTAAGCTTCGGCGCGGCCGAATCGACGGAGTGCTCGCGTCAACGACCACCCGCATAGCGGGTGGCTTTGATTTTACCGCCAGAGGCGGTAAAAGACAGGGACGCGAAGTGCCCCAATCGTTGAGAACAACGCGATGAAACCGGGGGCGAAGCACCCGGTTTGAAAAACCCAACCAACGGGTTTGCGGTTTGGAAATAAATTCGCATCTTTTATATTGACAACATGATGTTAATTACGATAAAAATTGCTTTTTAAAATTAGGCTCAAAATGGCTGCGGCCGCAAGAGATAACCTTTCTATATATTAATCATCAACAAGGAGGATGTTTAAATGCCAAGTGTAGAATTCATGGGAAAAGAATTTACGGTCGACGAAGATGGTTTCATCGATTCATATGACAACTGGTGCGAAGAGTGGGTCCAATGGGTCAAAAAAGAAGAAGGAATCGAGGAACTGAATGAAGAGCATCAAAAGGTGATCGATGTTTTGCGCGACTATTATGAGAAAAATGGTATTGCCCCGATGGTTCGCGTGCTGTCCAAAGTCACTGGTTTTAAATTGAAGCATATTTATGAATTGTTTCCCTCGGGACCGGGCAAAGGCGCCTGTAAGATGGCCGGCCTTCCGAAACCCACCGGATGTGTCTAATCTCCCGAAATCCTGAACACATTTTATCTTCAAAAGGCCCTGCAGCAAGTGCAGGGCTTTTTTGTTTGGGAGGACTTTATGATTTTAAGCGTAAAAACCAAAGCCCGCACGGAGCTGATCGACATCACGTCCCTAATCGCTGAACAGGTCAAACAGTCCGACGTTAGCGACGGCCTGTGCATGCTGTATGTGCCTCATACCACCGGGGCTGTCACCATCAATGAGAGCGCCGATCCGAGTGTGCGGAGCGATATCATGATGGTATTAAACCAGATCGTTCCCTGGGAGGCCAACTACAAACACCTGGAAGGCAACTCACCGGCGCATGTCAAGGCAACGCTCGTGGGCGCCTCAGAGCTGGTGGCCATTGAAAATGGCGCCCTGGTTCTCGGCACCTGGCAAGGGATTTTTTTCTGCGAATTTGATGGCCCGCGAACGCGTAAAATTCACGTCCGGATAATGGATGCAACATTCAAAACCTGACCTGAATTTTGCATGCAAATTAATAAGATGAAAGCCTCCGACCGGTGCAAAATTCAGAAATATAGTAACCTATGAAACCTGCTGAAGTGAACATCGATGATATTGACCGGGCGATCTTAAACCGTATCCAGTCCGATTTTCCGCTGACACCCCGACCCTACCAATCCATCGGTCAACAGCTGCAATTGTCGGAAAAAGAGGTTTTAAAACGCGTCCAGCGCATGAAAGATGCTGGTATTATTCGTCGTATCGGCGGCAATTTTAGGCCGCACGCGCTTGGATTCGTCAGCACCCTGTGCGCCGCTAAAGTACCCCCGGATAAAATCGGCCAATTTGCTGCAGCTGTAAACCGTTATCCGGGCGTTACGCACAACTATCGCCGCGATAATTCGTTTAATGTCTGGTTTACGTTCATTGCTCCCAGCATGGACGAAATTGAAGCCAATCTCAAGCAGATTGCAGCCGACACCGGCGTAACCGACATTCTCAATCTGCCGGCAACAAAGCTGTTTAAGATCAAGGCGGAATTTAAAATTTAGATATCGGGTATACCGCATTGGGTATTGGTTGTGAATGCCAACTTATAGCCTTCAAACCCAATACCGAATACCCAGTACCCAATAACCGTGAAACGTTATGAAGAACGACATTCGCATTGCTGCCGTCATATTAAACTGCCCGGTTGGCCGTATCGCTGACAATCTGGAGCGCATGGCCGGTTGGGTGGAAGCCGCTAAAAAACAAGACGTTGATGTGGTCTGCTTTCCGGAAATGAATATTACCGGTTACAGCAGCAGTGCCGATATCAAAAAAGTGGCTGAAACGGTGCCGGGCAAAATCAGTCAGTCGGTTTCAAAGATGGCGCAGGTAAATAATATTTCGATCCTGGCCGGGCTGGCCGAAGCAGACCCTGAAGGCCGTACCT
>JASFNW010000048.1:0-30532 GCA_050116835.1 Desulfobacterales bacterium | reverse complement strand
CTTTAATCGCTCCAATACTTTAGGGGCATCGCCCGGGGCATCAACAATAACGCTGTCGCCCGTTTTTAAGCAGGTCATAATATATGAATTGGTTCCAAAAGGGCCCAGCGCGTAGCAATCAATTTGAACGGTTCCATTTTTCACTACTGTAGTCATTAGTTTCTCCTGTAAGCATTTTATGAAATCTGCCCGGTTTGTAAAAACCAATAAAAAAAGGCTGACAGCCACAGAATAGCCATGGCATTGTCGCCCTTTTTTTGGGCAACCCGGGATTATTTTACCCTTTGCAGCGTAGTAATCAATCTTTGTCCGTTTTCCGGAGGCTTGACCTGGCCGGATAAAATAACCTGAGCATTATCGGTGGTCTTGTAATAGGCTTTGTTGAATTCTTCTTTGCTGGCGAGCCCTGCGCCTTCGAGAGAAACGCCGATAAAAGCGCCTTTTGACCTGGAGTAGGAGTAGACGCCGCCCTTTAGCGTGATTTCACTCGCGGCAGATGCCTGGGCGCCGACCGGGCCGGCGGCCACCGCGACATCCGCACCGAGTTTAAACTTTGAGCTTAAAAAGAAATTCATGGCTTCTTCACCCATGACAACCAAAACCAGATCGATCGATTGACCGCCGAACTGGATGCCCAGGCTGCCGGCACCGATGCTGATAAAAGCCGGACCTCGCCATTGGCCGTCCTGGTGTTTGAGGACCACCCCTTTGCCATAGGAGCCGCCGATAAAAAAGGCGCCTTTCAGCATACCGGGAAAAATGGCCAAACCCGAGCACTGTTGCACGAGATCACGCGGTAGTTCTTCATCCGAATAGCGGTTGAGCAGCAACTCCTCGACAACGATGCGGGCTTTGTCCACGATCAGATTGGGTACATTGTCATCGGTGGCATCGGCTGCGGGCAATACTGCCGCCTGGATGATCCCTAACACTATCATAATAGTGAGCGTTTTTTTCATACCGTTCATCTTTTCTCTTCATTTAGGTTGTAATTTAAGATTTTTGAAGTCGTGCCGAATCGGGTCAACCATTTCAGCGCACCAGCCGTTTAACATTCGGAACGTCCAGATTCGAGGCTTCAATCTGCCAGTTGCCTTTGGCGTCCTGTCGGCCCTTGAGCAATCCCTGCTTCAACCAATCCCTGACGCCATTTTCGGTCAGATACGTCATGTCGGCAAATTCATTAATTGAAAAAGACTTTACTGCTTTTGGAGCCTGCGGTGTTGACGGTTTTGGGGGCGCCGCTGCTTTGGGAGCCGCTGTTGCGGCTATTTTTTGCGAAGCGGTTTGTTTTTTTGCTGGAGCTGCGGCTTTTTTTCTTGCCGCTGCTGCCGCTCGTTTTTTCGGAGCGCTTGCTTTTTTTGCCGCAGCTGTCGCTTTTTTCTTTGGGGCGGCTGCTTTTTTTGCGGCTGCCGCTGCCTTTTTTTTCGGGGCTGCTTTTTTTGTTACCGACGCTTTTGTTTTTTTGGTTCTGGCCGTGCTTTTTTTTGCCTTAGCAGCCCCTTTTGTCTTCGTTTTTTTGGAAGGTTTCTTTGTCATGGTGGATTTATCCTCCTCGGTGAATTAAGTTTGCTGAGCTTCTTAAAATTTTATTTAAGTACGGACCGACACCTGAGATAACACTCACATTCTATTTTTTACATGTCAAGGAGAAATTACTAAACACTTATTATAAGTTATTTTAGATGTTTATGAAAAAAGCGGTATACATTTGATGCCATTTTTGAACGGCGGATACGGTATCCAAGAACGGTCGCTTTATAGTAATATCATGATTGAAACAGATTTTTGACGTTTTCTTTCAGCACCTTTCCCATTGTATTTCTGGGAAGTTCTTTGACAAAGACGATTTCCTTCGGGCATTTCCAGTCGTGCAAATGATTTTTACAATAGGCTTTTATTGTGGCGGGTGTAATATTCGAATTTTCTTTTTTTACCACAGCGGCGACCACTTTTTCCCCCCAGCGTTCATCTGCTATACCGACGACCGATGATTCAACCACGTCCTTATGGTGATTGATGACGATTTCAACCTCTTTGGGTGATATATTTTCGCCCCCCGAGATGATAATGTGCTTGATACGATCCGTCAGGTAATAATAGCCGTCTTCATCGATGTTGCCCAGATCACCGGTTTTAAACCAGCCCTGTTCAAACGCACTGGCGGTCTCATCGGGCTTGCGCCAGTAACCGGGAGTGATGCCCGGGCCTTTTAGCCAGATTTCACCGGTTTGGCCGGGCGCGACCTCTGCACCGGTTTCATGATTGACAATTCTGATTTTCAGACCCGGCAACGGATATCCAATGGATCCCGGTTTTTTTTTGCCCCTGAGCGGATTTGAAAAATTCATGCCCGTTTCCGACATGCCTTCCCGTTCAACCGGTTCTCGGCCGAAAGTCGCAGTGATGCGCTTAAAATCCTGCGGCAGCAAAGGGGCCGAGCCGGATGTCCACAGGCGCATGCGCTCAAAAGCCGGTTTAGGATCTTTTAGACAGTCCATTAACTTAGCATACATCGCCGGCACCGCCATAAAGACCGAACAAGCGTATTCGCCCATCTTTTTTTCCAGGACTTTGATAACCGTTTGCGGTGAAAACTGATCGAGCATGATGATATGGGCGCCGGCTAATAAAGATGTGTGCAGCGCAAAACACAAACCGTGAACATGAAACAGGGGCAGGGCGTGACAGAGCACATCGGTTTCACCGATCTGCCAGATGTGATTGATATTCAGAGCATCGTGGACGAGATTTTGATGGGTCAAGACAGCGCCTTTCGGCTTTCCGGTCGTTCCGGATGTGTAGATAATCAGACCGGGATCATCGGATTGAATTTCAATCCGACGATATTCCTCCGGAGCCGAGCGAAAAAAATCGATTTCCCGATAGGCTTTTTGAGTGTCAACGAACAGTGCGGCCCGTTTGGGATCAATTTCTCTAACGATGTGCTCTTTTTCCGGTTCCGCCAGGATTAAGCTTGCGTCGGCATCCCGCAACAGGTAATCCATTTCAGACTTCTTAAACCCCGGATTCAACGGCACGCAGATGGCGCCGATCTTTTGCAAGGCCAGGTGGGCGACCACAAATATCAGGGATTTTTGGATGCAGAGGATAACGCGGTCTGATTTTTCAACGCCTAACTCCTGGAATCTGCAAGCCATCCGGTTTGAATCCCGTTGCAATTGGAGATAAGAGATCTCGGTCTCAATTTCACCGTCTCGCAAAAACGTGATGGCCTTCTTCTTTTCGCGTCTCAAAAAGGAAGCTGAAAAATAGTCCCGCAGGGATTTGTCGGCCATGTCTGTCGCCTTTACGCCGGGAAAAAGCCGCCCGGATCAAACCGTTGCTCGCTGCACCGCCAGCATGGTGACATCATCACTGCGGGCGGCTTTATCAATAAATTCAAACAAATTGGTTTTAACGCGCTCAATGGTTTCAGAAGCGGATTGAATCGGTTGGGTCAGCAAAGACTGCAGACGATCCCGGCTATAAACCTCTCCTTCAGGAGAGCGCGCGTCGGTCACACCATCGGTGTAACCGACCAGAAGATCCCCCGGTTCCAGCTGAATCTCTTGGGCCTTGAACGTAATATCGGGCATCAAGCCAACCGCCGGTCCGGTGGGTTTCAAGCGGTCTTTGATTTGGCCGGCGTTGATGATGTAAAGCGGTTCGTGGCCGCCGTTGACATATGAGAGGATGCCGGTCGTTGGATTCAGCACACCGAAAAACAGGGTGGCGAACATGCATTCCCGGCCATGCATATGCGCAATGTAGTTGTTGGTAGATGAAACGGCCTCCAGGCGGGCCCTGGGGTCATTTGCCGGTGGCCAAGCAGTATCGTTGCTGCCGGGAGTCGATTGGATTTGTACCCAATCCGGGCTGGTGCAGTGGATGGACTGCTCGGCAAAAACCCGAATGAGGCTGCGGAACAGCGCCATGTATAAAGCCGAACCCACACCCTTGTCACAGACATCGGCGATCACCAAACCTACATTTCCGTCCGGCAGCACAAATACATCATAAAAATCGCCGCTAACCTGGCCGGCCGGATAAAAGCAGGTGGCGATTTCCCAGTTGGGCAGGATCGGAATTTGACTGGGTAAAAATTCGCGTTGAATTTCACGGCCTTTTTCCAGTTCAAACTCTATTTTTTTGACGCTTTCCCATTCCCGCAGTCCTGCCACCATTTTATTAAAGTTTGTCGACAGCTCGCCGATTTCATCCTCGGATTTGACCGGTGCCAGTTGGGTCAAATCTCCTTTGGCAACATGGGTGGATATCTGTGAAAGGTTTTCGATCGGCCGGGCAATTTTGCGGGCAAAGTAATATCCCAGAAAACGGGACAGGATTAAAGCAATGATGAAAATGAAAATGATCCACTTCGCCTCTTTTTTCATCATGGCCACGAAACTTTCACTATCGATGCCGATTTTAAGAAAATAAGTATTGAGGTCATTTTCCCCGGTGACATTGACGAACAAAGCATGTTCATCGGCCGAGCGCGCCAGCAGACCGGGCTTTGCAAAATGGCGCTTGAGATTACGATCCAGCTTTTTTGAGAAGGAAATTTTAGCCGGATTTAGACGCATGACATTATCTTCATCAAAAAATAGCCGATACCATATGGTTTCGTCATCGGTTTTGGCGTAGATCGATATGTCGGTTACCTGATAAAAACTTGATGAAAGATCTGTCAGTACCTGGAATAGTTGATCCAATTCCGGCATGGGTTTGCCGATTCCCTTCCAGAGAAAGTCCGGCATGCGCGCTGCATCCATCAGCGAGAACTGATGGTTGATCAACTGGCTGGTCGAATTGATAAAATGTCTGCGGGTTGTTCCCATGTAAAGCATGGAGGTGATAAGGAACACAACCAGGCCGAATACCAGAAAATAAAAGGTGATCCTTCTGGCGACCGATGGTTTCCAGAACCGACAGTACGATTTAACATGCTCTGCAGGTTTCATCAGAAATGTCCTTGCACGGCTTGCCAAAAATTTATAGAGGGTGTCAATAAAACCTTCCGACTGCGGGGCGTCTTATTATGACAACACGTATAGCGCCAGCCCTTTATAGGAACAGTATTGTGGTAAGCGGTAAAATAGTCGGTAACAAGGGATATAACACAACCGGCTTTTTATGGTAAATGAGTTTGCCCAAAAAAGACATGAAAAAATTGTACCGAATGGTATCAGAAGAAAACAGGCTCGGTGGCGGGGATGAGGGGGAAATACAGGTGCCGGTCAGGTGTATACGACCCCCCCTGCGATCACCGGCACCTGAAGATTCATTCGGGCCGCATTCCAGTTAACGGGCTATTCGGTGTGGGTAGCCACCATCTCCGGTGCCGACCGCATTGAAGCAGTTCTGTACAGAGCTTCTCCCCGCTGATGACGGGTCTGATGGGGATCGTATCGAGGAAAGTGTTATCTTCTGCGTCCGAGCAAGCTACCCAGCAAGCCGCCCAGAAGACCGCCGCCCCCCGATCTGGAGCGCCCGGTTGAGCCCTGCAGGAACATTTCGGCGACCTCATCCAGGATACTGCCGTCACCGTCGCGATCCAGCATCGAAGCGATACCCGACGATCCGGCGCCGCTTTGATCACGGGTTTGGGTCAAAAATCCCAATATGATGGGCGCCAGCATGGGGATAATTTTCATGGCGGTGCTGCCATCTATGTTAAACTGTTTTGAGAGCGCGTTGGTGGCCTGCAGCCCCGAATCACCCAATAACCCCCCCAGGCGAGGGTCGGCATCTGGCTTCTGAACCTGAGCTGAAAAAAAATCACCAATGTTATCCAGCACATCGGCGCTTCCGTATTTATTTAAGATGTGATCAACGCGTTCCTGTCCCCCGAAGTTGTCTTTTTGGCGCTTTAAGCCGCCCAGGATCATCGGTGCAACCCGCGGCAGTATTTGTTCGACCGCATTTCTTTCGATACCCAGGTTGGTCGAAAGCTGATCGGATACCTCCGGGCCCAAAGATCGTATAAATTCGTCCATTATACTGGCCATTTTCGGTTCTCTCCTTTTTGTGTCCGGGTGCAGGAATGCAAGCAAATGTCAATCCTCGCATTCCTGCGTCCCTTTTTGAAATACCGTTAAGCGATTTTTGGAATTCGAACCGTTTGACCCGGATAAATAAGATCAGGGTCTTTGATCACTTCACGATTGGCTTCGAAAATTACCGGATATTTCATCGCATCACCGTAATATCGTTTGGCGATTTTCGAAAGACTGTCTCCTTTCTGAATGACATAAAATTCGGTTTCCTCCTCGGCCGGCGGCGCAGTGAAGTTTTCGTCATTGACCTTTTCAACGCCCTTAACATTGCCGGCAAGCAGAACCGCCTTTTCGCGGGTTGCACAGGTATCGCAACTGCCCTTCAGCGTGACCGTTCCGTCATCAAAAGCGACATTGAGGTCTGTGATCTGAGTCGGAAACTCTTTGGTCAGCATCTCCCTGACCTCTTCGGCTTCGTCGCCGCCTTTAAACAAATCCATGCCGATGTTTTTGATAAATGAAAATAGTCCCATGATATGGCCTCCTTTTTACAAACAGATGTTGGGGTAAAGAAAAGCATAAGTCATCTCTATTGTGTCTCATGCCAAGTCAATACCATGCCAGATCCGGTACGACCGGGCTTAGTCCGCGATTTTCGAATCCATCTTAATGCTTTTTCAAATCAAAAGACGTGCCATCCGAGCTGACCCATGGCGATGCAAGCGCAATGGCATGACAGCTAAGAGGTTAAGCTCTTGATTGTGCGCTGTTTATTTGCCCGCTCCATACAAGATTCAACTTGAACTAACCCCAAAATTCAGCCTAAAAGGTGATGATAGTATGGGTGGAATGGCGCAGACCTGATGCTGCTAGGTGGTATATCCTCTAACGTGACGCCCCGGTTCGGCTCAGATTGCTGATAAGAACATTTAAGTTGTAAGCATCTTTTTGCGGCGGTGCAAGAAGATTAATTTTCCACAGAGAATTGGGTCTTTACAAATCTTTAGGCTGTGACATATTTATCGCATACGATACGTTTGACAGCCGGCCAAGGCATCCGACAGGAAGTTTGGATATGCATCCACTGAACCCAGGGAGAGCGCAGGGAGATCGTCATGCCCGATAATCTAAAACGCCATCGATTCATACCTTTTCGCAAAGCAGATGTGATTGATATGTGCGTCAAAGAGTCAAAGCTATCCAAGGGTGACATCGAGGCCTTCAAAGATCTTTGTCAAATTCTAGAAGCGATTTTCCATTTTGAATTTCATGGCCGTCTTGGAAAACTAAAAGCCTGCTATGCCCCCTTTAACCCCGATGCGGATACCCGTGGCGTCGCAACGTATTCTGCAGCGGAAAAAAAGAATATGCAAAATCAGCTGGTTGCTGAAATGACAGCGGTTTTGACAGCGGCCAATTTTGAAAAGATCACGGCTCAGGATCTCAAACAGGCATTGGCCGAAGAATCCTTATTTCAGATCCGTCTGGAGGTGGATTTTGAAGATTTTGAAGACGTTATTTTTTTTCGGAGAGGAGAGAGCATCAAAGAAGAAACCCTTGTCCGATACTTCGGTCTCCGGAAAAAATCTTTTCAATTCACCAATTACGATCGCGTCGCCGTTTATATCAAATTCAAAGAGGCAGAATATTTTGAGCAACAAAAACGCAAACACCTCTATTTTGAACCGGGCTCAACGGTCATCAAACTGTTTCACAATGTCCCCAAGGCCGATCTGGAAATGCTTTTTCCCAACAGCAAGGTCCGCATGAAGACCATTGACAAGATTATCATTGGCGTTCCGGCAGCCGTCAGCGGAATCATTGTTTTAGTGACCAAGCTGGGTGCATCATTGCTATTGGTGGGATCGGTCATTTCGTTCTGGCTGGGGTTCAAAGATGAAGAGGTCCAGATAAAGCAGCAGCACCTGATCGCATTAGGCGCCGGACTTGGCACTCTGGCCGGTTTTCTGTTCAGACAGATCAACAAATACAAGAATCGCAAAATAAAATTCATGAAGGCCCTGGCGGATAATCTATATTTTAAGAATCTTGACAACAATGCCGGTGTATTTTACCACCTGATTGATGCGGCGGAAGAAGAAGAATTCAAAGAGGCAGTGCTTGCTTACTATTTTTTGCTGACCGCCGGAGAGCCTCTGACCAAAGATGCGCTCGATGAGCGTATTGAAAACTGGCTTGTGGAGTTCTGGGACTGCCCCATAGATTTTGAAATCGGAGATGCCATCGAGAAGCTGCAACGCCTGAAGCTGATTGCGGCCGACAAAGATGATTTGCGCAGCTTACCGCTCAACAGCGCCAAACAGCAACTGGATTCTATCTGGGATCATTTTTTTGAATACAATCAGCTAGGCGCAAATACGCTATCGGATCCGGCAATGTCAGATAAAGGTATATAAACAGGCTTACCCGTCAAGCCCTTGGCTGTTTAGCCGGTTTTACGGCTACCTTGATCTACAGCCGGCCCAATCCCGCCAAAAGCGGGGCGCTACCGGCAAACCGATTTCGCGGGGAGGAGAACAATGAGCGAATATGAAAAACTCGGCGCGTTTTATCTGGGAAAAACATATGATATGCCGACGCGAAAACGCCTGGATGATCTTTTGTTGTATGATTCAAAGGACCTGACAACCCATGGGGTGATCATCGGCATGACCGGCAGCGGCAAGACCGGCCTGGGCATTGCACTTCTGGAAGAGGCGCTGATCGATAACATACCGATTATCGCCATCGACCCCAAAGGTGATCTGACCAACCTGATGCTGAACTTTCCGCAATTGCGTGCAGATGATTTTCGGCCGTGGATAAACGAGCAGGACGCCCTGGTCGCCGGACTGTCGCCGGACCAGTTTGCAGCGAAGCAGGCGGAGCTGTGGCGCAAAGGTCTGAGCGGCTGGGGGCAGGAACCCGAGCGCATCGCCCGCTTGCAGTCGGCAGCCGACTTTGCCGTCTATACGCCGGGCAGCAGCGCCGGTTTGCCGGTCAGCGTACTGCGAAGCTTCGCTCCGCCGCCCGCCGGTATTGCCCGGGATGTGGATTTGCTGCGCGAGCGCATCCAAACCACCGCCACCAGTTTGCTGGCGTTGCTGGGTGTTGATGCCGACCCGATCACCAGTCGTGAACATATTTTGATTTCCAATATTCTCGAGGCTGCATGGGCGACCGGCCGAGCATTGGATCTGGCCGGATTGATCCATGCCATTCAAACACCGCCTTTTGAGCGCATCGGCGTCATGGGTCTGGATTCGTTTTATCCGGCCAAAGACCGGTTCCAACTGGCCATGCGCTTGAACAACCTGTTGGCGGCGCCTGGCTTTGAAGCTTGGCTCGAAGGCGATCCGCTCAACGTCAATCGCCTGCTCTTCAGCGAAAGCGGCAAGCCCAGAGCCTCCATTTTTACCATCAGCCACCTTTCGGATGCCGAGCGCATGTTCTTTGTCTCCATGCTGCTCAACGAAATTCTAGCCTGGATGCGCACCCAGGCCGGCACCTCCAGTCTGCGGGCCATTTTGTATATGGACGAGATTTTCGGCTACTTTCCGCCGGTAAAAAACCCACCCTCCAAAGCACCGCTGCTGACCCTGTTGAAACAGGCCAGAGCCTTCGGGCTGGGGGTGGTTCTCTCCACCCAGAATCCGGTTGATCTGGATTACAAGGGGCTATCCAATACCGGATCCTGGTTCATCGGCCGTCTGCAGACCGAACGCGACAAGGAACGGGTGCTGGCCGGACTCGAGGGGGCTGCGGCCGGCACCGGATTTGACCGCGGCCGGATGGAAGAGATTTTAGCGGGACTGGGCAAACGCGTATTTTTGCTCAACAATGTTAATGAAAATGCACCGGTCACCTTTGAGACCCGCTGGGTGCTTTCGTATCTGCGCGGCCCCATGACGCGGGATCAGATTAAAGTTTTGGTAGCCGAAAAAAAATCCCAGCAGGCTTCGGCACCCGTGCCGGTGCAAAGTGCTGCTGCGGTCATGCCGGGCGTACCTGCTGCGCAGGCTACAAACGCACAGGTTTCACCGGCCGTCTCGGCGCCGCCTGTGATCGCACCGGATATCAAGGTCATGTACCTGGCTGGCTCCGGCGCCGGTCAGGGCCTGGTGTATTACCCGGCTGTCGCCGGCTGGCTGGATATTCATTATGCATCCGCAAAGTACAAAATCGATTCAACCGAAGAAGCGGCGGTCGCCGTAATGCTGGAAGACGGACCCGTGCCGCTGGATTGGGACCAGGCCCAGGAAATCCGGTCGACATCGGATAATCTGCAAACCTCCCCCCTGCCCGGTGCCGGTTTTGCCGAGCTGCCGTCGGCCGCCCGAAAGGCCCAATCGTACCGGAAATGGAACAAGGATCTGTTGCGCTGGATTCGACAAAACCGTTCCTTGAACCTATATCAATCCAAGCGTTTCAAATTATCCAGCAATCCTTCAGAATCCAAAGGCGAGTTTTTAGCGCGGGTCAGCCAGGCCGCTAGAGAACAGCGCGATTTGGAGGTCGAAAAATTGCGGCGCAAATACAGTTCCAAATTCGATACCCTGCAGCAACGCCTGATGCGTGCTGAGCAGGCCTTGCAGCGCGAAAAGGAGCAGGCCACCTCCAAAAAAATGGAGACCGTGATTTCCTTCGGCACCGCCATCCTGGGCGCATTCCTCGGCCGCAAGACGGTCAGCACCAGCTCGGCCACGCGTTTTGGCACCGCGGTGAGGTCCGCCGGGCGCATGCGCAAAGAGAGCATGGATGTGGCCCGGGCACAGGAAACCGCTGATGCGGTCAAACAGCAATTGGCCGAACTTGACCAGCAACTGCAAAGCGATATCAATGGCCTGGAAGCCATTTATGACCCGGCAGCCGAACAACTGGACGAGGTCATGGTCAAACCGAAAAGTACTGATATTACGCTGGAGGCATTCGGCCTGGTCTGGATGCCCTATCGCAAAGGATCTGATGGCAGGCTGTCACCGGATTGGCAGTAGAACCTATCTCAAAAATGCATCTTATGCCCAAGAGCTGTGTTCCGATTCGGTTTAAAATGCTCGAATATCGCGGCAAGATGCGACTCGACTGAGCTCGTCGAAGTCCGCCCCCACCTGGGTCTTGGTGGGGAATACATAATCTTAATGCGGAATCAACCTTGTGGGAGTGGCTTATAGCCACCAATAATACGCTCCGCTTTCAAATCGAATCGACGCCTTGCCCTTGAGCATAATCTACTATTTTTGAATCAGGTTCTTATAAATAATAAGCGACTATAATTAGAAAATTATATCATTTGTTTAACGATGGAGCGCAGCGACGCCTTAATTTTAGGCACCTTCTTTACCCTCCCTTGCAAAATATCCCCGTTGAATATATGCCTTAGCTTCTTTTTCCCATTCGAATGTTTGTTTATAAAGAAAAAAATGCGAGTTGGCATGCATCATAGCAGACCATACAGACCTTACCGGCAGGTTTTGCGGGTCAGTTTACCGCTGGTGATCAGTATGTCTTCAACCATGATCATGGAGTTTACCGACCGAATTTTTCTGGCCAATTATTCCCTGAATGCCATTGCGGCAGCCCTGCCGGCCGGAATAGCTGCCTTTTTATTCGTATCCATTTTTTTGGGTACCGCCCAGTATCTCAATGTATTTGTCGCCCAATATATCGGATCTGGACGGCCGCAGCGCGTTGGCGCAGCGCTGTGGCAGGGAAATTATTTTGCGCTTTTTTCGGCAGTAGCAATGGTTGGTTTGAGTTTTTTGGCAGAGCCGCTTTTTGCCTTTGGCGGCCACCCGGTCGAGGTACAGGTACTGGAAGCGGTTTATTTTAAGGTTCTGTGTCTGGGCTCGGGAATATACATTTTTGGAACCGCCCTGTCGTGTTTTTTTAGCGGGCGTGGCCAAACGCGACTGGTAATGATCATCACGATGATCGGCACCCTTTTCAATATCCCCCTGGACTATGCTCTGATCAATGGCATCTGGATTTTTCCGGAATGGGGGATCTTGGGTGCCGGTGTTGCCACCGTCATGTCCTGGCTGCTGGTAACGCTTATCTTTGCATTTCTCGTATTTACCAAAGAAAATGATCGCGTCTTTAAGGTTTTAAGCCACCGCGCTTTTGAGACCCATCTTTTCGGGCGTCTCATGCGCTACGGCATCCCCAGTGCCATTCAGTTCAGTCTGGATATTTTTGCTTTTACTTTCTTTATTTTCATGGTGGGGCGTATCGGCAAGCTCGAACTGGCGGTGACCAATATCGTGCTGTCCATCAACTCTCTGGCCTTTATGCCATTAATGGGATTTTCACTGGGGACCAGCACGCTGGTCGGTCAAGCCCTGGGCCGCAATCGGGTCCATGAAGCCATGGCGGCCGCTAGAGCCACCATCCATATCGTGCTGGCCTATATTGCCCTGTTGTTTATTCTTTTTATAGCCTTTCCCGAACCGTTGCTCGAACTTTTCCAGCCGCAAAATACGTCGTCTGATCATTTTGTTGCCATCAGCCGAATCGGAACGATATTGCTGAGATTTGTATCCGCCTATATATTTTTCGATGCCCTCTACATGGTCTGCATCGGTGTGCTCAAAGGCGCCGGCGATACCCGCTTTATCATGTGGAGTATCGGGATCCTCTCGCTGGTGGTCATGATAGTGCCCCTGTATGTCGGCGTGCAAATGCTCGGCGCGGGGCTTTATTATGCCTGGAGCTGTGCCACGCTATTTGTGTTTTTCTTATTTGCGACGTCTTTGTGGCGCTATCATCAGGGCAGCTGGAAGGAAGTGCGGGTCATCGAACAACCCGTCCAATCATAAAATATCCCACCGTTTACGGTAAGCGGTACAGATTATTGATGTATTCAACCGCAAAATCTTCGGCCATGCGTCTATCCGGCATGGTGTTCAGCATGGCATACATGGCAGCCTGCTCTGAAAGGTCGCGGGAGTCCGCGGGGGGAACTTCAGGGACAACATGCCGCAAATCATCGAGGAATTTTTCGGCAACCGTCAGATGGATCGGCGAGACCGTCATATGGAGGCTGGGCGGCAATTGTTGCGCTTCGATGTGCCAGCCGCGATCAGCCATTTTGACCGCAAGTTCGTAAATATTGATTTCTTCGCCGGCAAAGGCAAAAACGGTGGCATCGGGTCGGCCCAGAACATAGAGATGCGGAATGGCATTGATGCCTGAAATGAGGGTTTCAGTGGCGGCTCTTGCCTTTTGGGCCAGGTCAACAAAACCTTCTTCGCCCAGGTAGTGAAACACCGTCCAGGCTGCAGCAATCATACCGCCAGGACGGCCGCCGGCCAGACAGGGTGTGGCATACACCCCGCCGGGCCAATCCGCATAGGCGTATATCTGAAATTTACGCAGGTCCCGGTTGCGATACATAACCGTAGACACCCCCTTAGGTGTGTAAGCGTACTTATGAATGTCGGCTGACAAGGACATCACACCCGGGTTGCTGAAATCATAAGCGGGGATGTCGTAGCCCAAACGCCTTAAAAACGGCAGCATCAGCCCGCCCAAACAGGCATCCACGTGCAGCCAGAGTTTTCTTTGCTGTGCAAGCGCTGCAATTTCTTCTACGGGGTCCACCACACCATGTGGATAGGTGACCGCGGTGGCCCCTAAAATGATGGTGTTTTTCGTGATAGCGTCTTTAAGCGCAGCCACATCGGCACGAAGATCGTCTCTGATCGGCGTCATGACAATTTTTATTCCCAGATAATGAGCTGCTTTATTCCAGGCCGGGTGTGCGCTCACCGGTACGACCATTTCAGGCCGCTTAATATTCGGGTATTTTTCCCGTGCCCAATCCCGAGCAGCTTTTAACGCCATGAATATGCTTTCGGTACCTCCGGTCGTTAAGTTTCCCACGGTTTCATCATCACCACCGCTCAAACCGGCTACAATGGCAACCACTTCGGATTCCATCCTGACCAGACTCGGAAACGCCGCCGGGTTCAACCCGTTTTCGATCAGGAAGAGGGAATTGGCTTCTTTGACCACTTCTTCAAGATCTGTTCCGGTCTCATAGATCAAACCGAACAGCTGACCTTTCTGCCATTTGACGTCATTTGACTTAAATGACATCAGGACGCTCAATACATCTTCTCTGGTCATTCCCGTTGGCGGCAGCGATATTCGTCCCATTCATTTTCCTCCGTTTTATATTTTGTTGGCCACGGACCCACACAGACGAACACAAACGGTATGTTTTGTCGAAAAGGTCTTTCAGCCAAATGGTTCGTGTGTTTCTGTGTGTCTGTGGCTAATTTAAAACTTGGGCGGCCCCCACATTTTAAGCATGCGGATCAGCATCAGACCGGCGGCCATCAGGCCCAGAAAAACGATTGAAGTGGTTCCAACCCCCCAATTCCACCAGACCGGAGCATTGGCCAGCACCAGACAACCGCCGATCGGGATGATGGACAGGACATTCATGACGGCCATTTCGATGGCCACCGGCGTTTTAAACTCCGGGTCTGCGATTCGCAACAGCAAAAGACCACAGGAAACGGTTCCGGTCACCGCTCCGTAGATGGCCGCCGTTCTCTCTAAATTATAATCCGACAGTCTTTTTCCGAGAAACAGCACAAACAGCGTTGTCAGACAGCCGTTGACCACAGAGATGACGGTTAAGGGCAGAACATATGTCCACACCACCAGCAATTGAATGGCCATGGTGGTTGAAACCATTAAAAAATCAATAGACCAGCCGGTAATCCGGCGCTGGATGCCGGGGTCAATCAGATGGACGTGGCCTGATTTGCAAATTCCCATTCGGACCAGAACGGCAAACAAAAGACCGAATACAAAGAAAAAGCCCCACAGGATTTTGGCGGCATCCGCGGGGATTAACATGCCGATATATTTTATAAACACATAGGTGATCAGGTATACCAGACCGACCAGCGCGGCCTGAAAGGCCATGGAATCAATATTACCGGTGTGCAGGGCAAGTTTGCCGGCGCTCTGGGCTTGATGGTCTTTGGATATGATGCCGGTCAGCACATCACGGGACAGGCCCTGGGTGCCATGGGCCGCAAGTCCCTTGCGGATGCCCCAGTTAACAAGCGGTACACCAACAA
Organism: Desulfobacterales bacterium; assembly: GCA_050116835.1. Classification (GTDB taxonomy): domain Bacteria; phylum Desulfobacterota; class Desulfobacteria; order Desulfobacterales; family JAHEIW01; genus JAHEIW01. Next base: position 15,435 of record JASFNW010000048.1, on the reverse strand, counting down.
AAAAGGCGAAAAAATATCCGATCGCTGCAAACGTCAAGCCCAGGGTTGCCGCCTGAGCAAACCCGAAGCCTTCCCATACTTTGCCCACAGACAGCGCCTGACCGGGCCCTTCCTCAAATCCCAGTGGCACCAGAAATCCAAACGTCGGAAAAAGCTTCATGCCCAGGATGCCGAAAATAATCACCAGCAATCCACTGACCGCTGCCTGCAGTCCAAAGCACGAGCCCTGAACAAGAGCCATCCAGGCAGGACCTTTTATATAACCTTTGCTGCGGGAGGGCGTGTTTGGGTCGTTGGGGTCATCGGTCAGCCCAATTGAAATAAAAGAAATGTTAAAGAAATGATAGGCGAATGTTTGCAGATCGAAAACGGCGATATCGATGAGCGGAGTGTGAATCAGGATCAGGCCGATGACGCCACCGATCAGGCAGCTGGGGAAAAGAAAGCGCTGCAAAAAATGAATCCTGGCTCTTAGAACCACCCCCGCAATCAGCATACAGGCCAACCAGCCGAAAACGATCATGGACTCAAAAGGAAACGGGCTCGCCATCCTGATGCCTCGCTACAGGGTTGATTGGGTTTTCCAAACCGGGTGCTTCGCACCCGGTTTCACCGCGTTGTTCTCAACGGCTGGGGCACTTTGTGCCCCTGACTTTTACCGCCTGTGGCGGTAAAATCCAAGCCACGCGCGATGCGGGTGGTCGTTGACTCAAAAGTCGACAGAGAATCTATCAAAATAGAAGATTGTCAAAAGCCTGTCAAATCAATATTGGGGTCATGTTCCGAACGACTGTTTGAGCGCTCAAACACAAGATCTTATTGATTGACATTTCGATGCGGATAAAACATAAAAAAACCATTCACTGCCAATAGAAAGGGAGTCAAGGATGAAAAGGCTATTATCTCTTTTAAGCTGCTTGGCACTGGTCCTGTGTGCGGTCGGTGCTGAAGCCGGAGTCAAGAACCCGGACACTTTTGTGCTGGCCGACTACCGGACGGTCCAGACCATTGACCCGGCTGCATCCTATGATGTCGCCGGATCCATGCGGATATGGAACATGTATGAAACCTTGATCTTCTTTGACGGCAGCTCTACAGAAAAATTCGTACCGCTGCTGGCTGCCGAGGTTCCAACTGTGGAAAATGGCGGCATCTCAGCCGATGGCAAAACTTACACGTTTAAGATTCGTAAGGGTGTAAAATTTCATGCCGGGGGTGAATTGACTCCGGAAGATGTGGTCTATTCTTTCAAGCGTCATATGATTTTGGACCCGGACGGTGGTCCCATGTGGATGCTGCTCGAGGCTCTGACGGGAAAAGGTTCAACCCGGGATAAAGACGGTAAAATCATACCCGGTGTATGCGTTTGATTTAAAAAAGGCCGCTGAATATATGAAAAAGGCCTGGGGCGGCCAGGTGTGGGAAAAAGGCTTTAAAATGATCATTACCCATAATACGGGTAATGAAATGCGCGAAGCGGCTGCGGTGATGCTGGCTGAAAATATCATGTCGTTGAACCCCAAATTTAGAATTGATGTGCGCAATGTGGAGTGGAAGGATTATATCGTCAAAATCCGCGATTTCCAGTACCCGATGTTTCTGAGCGGCTGGGGAGCTGATTATGCCGATCCCCACAATTTTGTCTATCCGTTTATGCATTCCAACGGCTATTACGGCAAATTTATGGCCTTAAAGAACGACAAAATCGATGCCCTCTGCGATGCGGGTATTCAAAATGTGGATCCGAGCAAACGCGCGCAAATCTATTCGCAGCTTCAAAACATCTGGTATATCGACGCCATCGGTATTCCGCTCTACCAGCAGATTGTGGTCCGTGCGTATCGGGACTATGTGCACGGCTTTGACCCAATGCCATGTTTACCGATGATAATGAGATCATCAAGCGCATCTACAAACAATAGACCTTCAACAGGTTAAGCCGGTTGGCCCGTCAGCCTGTAGCCGCTCGATCCTTTTCCTTTCCTTGTCGGCTCAACCGGCCAACCGACCCACCGACTAACTATGCTCGCTTATATAACGCGCCGGTCTTTGTTGCTGATATTTGTGCTGTTCGGGGTATCTGTCCTGATTTTCGGCATCTTGATGACCTTCAGTCCCGAACGCAGAGCCGCAACTTACGTCACCTCGCCCCAGCAAGCCAAAGACATCCCCAGAATTATCAAACAATTCGGTCTGGATGATCCTTTTTACATCCAGTACGCTCGCTGGATAAAAGAAGTTTTCAAAGGCAATCTGGGCTGGTCTCTGGTGGCCAGCCGGCCCGTGTCAGAGGCCTTCTGGAACTATTTACCCGTCACGCTGGAGATGAATATATTTGCCGCTCCGATTGTGGTCGTTTTCGGCATCTGGCTGGGCACACTGTCCGGCATCCATCGGGACAGCTGGATCGACCACAGCACCCGTATTCTTGCCATTGTGGGCTGGTCGCTGCCGACTTTTCTATTTGCTCTGGTACTGCTGATGATTTTTTACGGGTATTTTCAAATTTTTTCACCGGGTGTGCTCAGCGATCATCTGGCCATGTTCATATTGGATCATCCGGAGTCATTTAAGCATTATACCGGCTTATTCACGTTCGACGGCATACTAAACGGGCGTTTGGACATTACCGTCGATGCCCTGTCTCACCTGGTTCTGCCCGTGCTGACCTATGTGATTGTTGTTGTTGCCCTGAACATGCGGGTGATGCGCTCGGGTATGATTGAAGAACTATCCAAAGAATATGTCGTGACTGCCGTGGCCAAGGGCGCTGACAAGAAAACGATTCACATCAAACATGCCCGTCGCAACGCTCTTCTGCCCGTCATTACAGTAGCCGGCCAGCTGATAGCGCTCTCCATGGAGGGCAGCGTTGCGGTCGAAGTGGTTTATAACCGGCATGGTATCGGATGGTGGCTGGCGGAATCAGCCGTCCAGCTCGATATTCCGGTACTGATGTGCATCTGTTTGTTTATGGCTGTTGTTTTTGTGATCACCAACCTGACCCTGGACATTTTGTATGCTTATATTGATCCAAGAATCCGGTTGAATTAGTTCGATTAGCTTAATTTGTTTTATTGGTTTTGTTTCAGATAAACCCATTAACCAAATAAACCAATAAAACCAATCCAAAATAACGTTTCTATTCTATGATCGACCAGCATCCCAGACTGCGTGAGCTTAAATTTGCGCTGCATCGAATATTTAGAAATCCTTCAGCGGTCATCGGATTTTTTTTGGTCCTGTTTTTCCTGGCGGTGGCGGTCTTTGCACCGTACATCGCACCACCCAAATACGCCCACAATCCCTATCTAATGCCGCACAAAGGATTTTCACCGACCCCCAAACCACCCAACAAAGCCCATATTTTTGGCACGGCGTCGGGTCAGTATGACATCTTCTATGGCGTGGTCTGGGGCACCCGCACGGCATTTAAAATCGGGCTTTTTGTGGTCGGTTTTGCGGCTCTGGTGGGAATCGCGCTGGGGTCCATCTCCGGCTATTATGGCGGTATCGTTGATGAAGTGCTCATGCGCGTCACCGATATTATGTGGGCCATTCCCACCCTGGTGCTGGCGATGACAATTGTGGTGGCTTTTGGACGGGGACTGGATAAAATCATGATTGCGTTGGCCCTGGTGGGCTGGCGCTGGTATGTGCGCGTGATTCGGTCTGAAATCCTGACATTACGGGACCAGGATTTTGTGCAGGCTGCCAAAATTATGGGGGTGCCGGACATCAAGATTATCCTGCGCCATATCTTGCCCAACGCCATCTATCCGGCTTTGATCATGGCGTCCATGGACATGGGTTCGATGGTGATCACCGCTTCCTTTATGAGTTTTGTGGGCCTGGGGGCACCCAAAGGGTACGCCGATTGGGGTCAAATGGTGGCGCTGGCGCGAAACTATATCGTCGGCCCTCCCGATGACGCGCTTAAATTCTGGTATACGATTGTCATTCCCGGCGGGTGCATCGTTCTTTTTGTTCTGGGGTGGAACCTGATCGGCGATGCCCTGCGCGACGCCTTCGACCCCAAACTGAGACGAAAATGATTCGATTGCGCAATGTTTAATATTAATTTTTTGACAGGATCTACAGGATTAAATGGATATTTTTTTGGCTTTCCGGATGAAAGCCAAAATAAAAATAATCCTGAAAAATCCGGTAAATCCTGTCTAAAAAAAAGAAAATGGCGAAGCTTTTAGAAACTGAAAATCTGGTGACCCGTTTTTACACCTACGAGGGGGTGGTCAAGGCCCTTAACAAGGTGAGCCTGGTGGTTGATCACGGCGTTACCTTCGGGCTGGTGGGTGAATCCGGCTGCGGTAAAAGCGTAACTGTGCGCTCCATCATGCGCATTGTGCCGGAGCCCGGACGCATAGAAGGCGGCAAAGTGATCGTTTATTTAGATGAAAACAGCCGGCATGCAGGTCTGGATCTGCTTGCGCAATCAGAGGCCTTTATGGAAAGCCTGCGCGGCGACCGCATTTCCATGATCTTTCAAGAACCGAATGCAGCCTTGAACCCGACCATGAGCATCGGGGACCAGATTGGCGAAAGCTTTTTATTTCATCAAAAAGAAAAGCTGTGCGCAACAGTTCTCAAGGATCTTGAATCGGAAAATTGCCGTACGCTTTTCCCGTTTAAGCAATTTCAGCAGGCGGTTTACCGCATTGCCGCACGGCAGCCCGAGGCCCTGGTTCTTAAACTTTTGGATCGGATTCCGATCCTGAAGCACTGGAAGAGTAGATTAAAAAAAGAAGCCCGGCGGCGCGCCGTTGAAATTATCTCCACACTGGGCCTGTCCAACCCCGAACAAATCGTGGATCAATATCCTCATCATCTATCCGGAGGCATGAAGCAGCGCATTGTCATTGCGATTGCATTGGCCTGCAGCCCGGTTTTGCTCATCGCGGATGAAGCCACATCTAATCTGGACGTCACCATTCAGGCCCAGATTCTGGAGCTCCTGCGCCGTTTGAAACAGGAAGTGATTTCCTCGATATTGCTGATTACCCACGATCTGGGTGTGGTGGCGGAAACCTGCAACCGGGTCGGCGTTATGTATGCCGGCAACCTGTGCGAAATCGCAGACGTCAAAGATCTGTTTCAGAATCCCTTGCACCCGTATACTCGGGCCCTGTTGGATGCCGTGCCCAAAGTTTCGATGGAAGATGATTTAAAAAGCATTGACGGCCATGTGCCCAATCTGGTTTCGCCGCCGAGTGGTTGCCGGTTTCATCCCCGTTGTGTGCATGCCATGGCGGTTTGCCGAGAGACCGTCCCCGAAATGAGCGAAATCGGGCAAAATCATCTGGTGGCCTGCTACTGGGCTGCCGCTCAAAAATGATATTTTTTGACAGGATCTACAGGATTATTCAGGATAATTTTATTTTTCATCACTTTCCGGAAGAAAGTGATGAAACTCAATCCCGCCATACGGCTGGAAATAAAAGGGTATATGTTACCTTAATCGTAAAACGCTATCATTAGGTTCAATTTTTATTATGTGGAGCTAATTTTTATTCAAATGGAAAAAATACTGGAGTTGAAAAATCTGAAAAAGTATTATGCCATACAAGGAGGCGTATGGCGCAGGGCAATCGGTGCCGTCAGAGCGCTGGACGGTATTGATTTGGACATCTATCGCGGAGAATGTCTGGGGGTGGTGGGTGAATCCGGATGTGGCAAGACCACCGCCGGCAAAGTTATCGTGCGCCTTTTTAAGCCGACCGGCGGACATATTTATTACTATCCTGCAGGTGCTGAGGCTAAAGCAATGGCTGACCTGGGACGCATCAACAAATCCCGAATCAAAAAACTCGGCCTGCGCAACCGGCTGCAAATGGTTTTTCAGGATCCGACCACTTCATTGGATCCACGGATGCTGGTCAAAAACATTGTTGCCGAACCCATCAAAACCCTGCAGCGAATGAGCGGTCGCGAACTAGAGGATCGGGTACTGAGTTTGCTCGAGCGGGTCGGGTTAACCCGCGACCACCTGCTGCGCTATCCACATGAATTTTCAGGGGGACAGCGACAGCGAATTGCCGTTGCCCGGGCCATCGCCACGGATCCTGAGTTTATCGTTCTCGACGAGCCGACTTCGGCCCTGGATGTTTCGGTGCAATCCCAGATCCTCAATCTGTTAAAAACTCTGCAACGGACGCTAAAATTAACCTATATGTTTGTTACCCATCATCTTCTGGTGGTCAAATACATCAGTGAGCGCGTGGCGGTAATGTATCTGGGCAAAATCGTGGAGCTGGCCGATACGAGCGTAATTTTTTCCAGACCGTTGCATCCCTATACGCATGCCCTGCTGTCAGCGATCCCGATTCCGGATGTCGCCCACCAGCAGCAGCGCATTGTGTTGAGCGGCGATGTACCCGATCCCGCCGATCCGCCGACAGGTTGCCGATTTCATACCCGCTGCCCGTTTGTAGTGGATCGTTGCCGGTCAGAAGAACCTCTGCTTGAAGTTATCGAGTCCGATCATCGCGTTGCCTGCCACCGCAAGCATGAAGTTGAAAAATTGGTAGCCGAATAACACCGGGACGCTCGTGATATAGAGATATCGCGAGCGTCCTTACCCGCGATTTTTGTACCGCTTGTCATTAATATTTTCTGAAAAAAGAATGGCGGCATAAGTGTTGTCGCAAAAAAACGTTCTGCAATCGAAACGTTTTTTTGACAACGACTATAAACCGTACCCACCGCATATTGGCAGATAAGCTGACGATTTTTGTCTCCCGCCACAACCCCTGAATGGCAGATTATTTTTTAACAATTTGATATCTATAACAATAATCATACTATATCTGGTTGGTATGGGTTTTGCCTGTACAAATTCTGTCCATTTTTGTTTTGATATGTTTTATGACTTATTTTTTCTACTAAACAACCGATATTATAATATATAAAAGCTAAATTGGGCACACCTAGCTGGTGCAAGGTCGCCAGACGCTGAAATGTAAAGCATTCATGGATGACACTGTAACGATGGATACGATTTTGATGGCCACACAACCCACATATGAAGCCTTGACGGCCAGGATCGAAGCGCTCGAAGAAGAGTTGCAGCAGCGGAGCCAATGCGAATCGGAGCTGCGCGACATCGGACTGTTGTATAAGCTCATATTGGATAAAGCCCGTGATGCGATTTTTATTATCCAAAACGACGTGATTCAATTTGCCAATCGCAAGGCAAGGACGGTTTTGGGTTATTCGGATGAAGAGCTGTCAACCACCGGTCTTGCAAAACTGATCCATCCAAAAGACCGGAAGCAGGTGATCACCCGGCACCAAAAAAAACTTAAAGGTGAAAAAGTGCCCGGCACCCATACCTTCCGGGTCATCAGCAAAAAGGGAAGAGAAATATGGGTGGAACACACAGCGGTGCGGATAAATTGGCAAGGGCAGCCAGCCACGTTGAACTTTGTTCGCAACATAACTCAAAAAAGGAAACTGGATGCTCAACTTCAATTTACCGCCAGATTGGAAGCTATCGGAACCCTGGCAGGCGGGATTGCCCATGCGTTTAACAATCTTTTGATGGGTATCCAGGGATATGCATCGTTACTGCTGATGGATATCGATTCAAAGCATCCGCACTATGCCACCTTAAAAAAAGTCGAAAATGCCGTTGAAGAGGGCTCGGAACTTACCAAGCAACTGATGGGTTATGCCCGCAAAGGCAGATATCGCTCAACAGCCATTGCCATCAACGACATTATCGAAAATACCTCTCAGACTTTCCAAAAGATGAAAAAGGAAATTATCATCCATCACGAATACACCCAGCGACCGCATGCCATCGAAGCAGACCAGGGTCAGATGGAACAAATGCTGTTAAATTTATATATCAATGCGGCTGACGCAATGCCGAGTGGGGGGGACATTTATCTCAAAACCAAAAACGTGACCCACCGGGATATTAAAAGCCATCTTTATGAGCCCAAGCGGGGAAAATATGTCAAAATCACCATTTCCGACACAGGCACGGGCATAGACAAAAAGATCCAGCATCGTATATTCGATCCGTTTTTCACAACCAAAAAGACCGGCAAAGGAACCGGCCTTGGACTGGCATCGGCTTACGGGATCGTCAAGAGCCACGATGGCTATATTAATGCGGTGTCGAAAAAGGGACGCGGGACGACCTTTTTTATTTATTTGCCGGCAGCAGATAAAAAGAAGACAAAGTGATAAAAATGCTAACAAACAATTTCAAATTAAATCTGGTTCGTATCGGCAGTGACATCACTTACAGCAGCCTCAAAGAAATTGGCAGTGGCATACTGACATCATTTCAGGGCATCATTAAAGAAATCGATTTGGCACATTATGAATCGCCCATCCTCGACAGCGTCGATGCGCAGTTGCTGACGCTGATCCTGGGTCAGGAATACATCGGAAATACCCTCGGAATTACCGATGCAGATCTCAAAATAGATGATGGAGATGAATTCTACAACTCGATTCTCGGCGGTAAAAATCCCAGCAATGATGTCGCAGTTGTTTCCACTAAAAAATTGGCTCCCACCCATATGGTCTCTGAAACCGAAATTGATCTTTTTGTGGATCGCACGACCAAGGTGGCGCTCCACGAAGTCGGCCATAATTTTGGTCTAACCGACCATGCCTCCTTTAAACCCGCCGCAGATGGATTGCTGTGCCCCATGAGCAGAGGTGAGTTTAATAAGTTTGGCTATCGGGGGTATGTGCGAGCCATTGTCGATGGTCGCGGCTTTCGTTTTTGTGATGAATGTTCACATTTTTTGCGTTCGGTTTACGGCTGGCAGTATATACAAAACGGTATCGAAAATGACGTCCTGATCTCAAGCATCAACTAAATTTTACCACCTGGAAAATCGTTTCCCAGTGCTTAGCTTACAGGGTGTCAGATATTTTTGAAAAATCCTCAGCATTAAACCCTGTAAAATGATTCAGCCAATTGGAGGAACATCGTCATGTCTGAAGCGAAAAACCTCGAAATGTTGACCCGCCAGATCGAAGCAGCAAAACAAATCCTGCTCAAAAGCCCGATTCCATCAAAAGAATATTCGGCCTGGAATGATCAGACCCGGACGTGTTTGATCCAGGTTTACGGTGAACGTTCTCCCAATATTGACACCATCACCGGGGCTGTCGGCTCGGCCCCCGCGTGGCTGTTTATGCCTGACGATGTGGCCGAACAACATGACGCCTCTTGCCTTGAAAATAAAATCAAACTGCTGGAAGGCTGTGTGGTGGCCTTAAGACGAAAAGCAAAGCGTGTGGCGTAACGCTCACGACGATTGTCAATCAAGGCCCGCATCCCGCCGAAGGCAAAATTTTACACCTGCCCATAAAAAGCCTAAAATATAAATAGGACTTTCTTTAAAGTTTTCATATTTTTGGCCGATTAAATAAAATAACATTATCAGCAGTTTACCTTCGAAATGCCGCAAACTTTTTATACAAAGGAGCATCTAGTTATGTGTAAGAATTTATTGAAAATATTTCTATTTTTGATTCTGGCCGCCCTTGTTTTATTTCCGGGCAATTCCTTTGCCTTTAAATCTTTGACCCGCGATCAACTGGTCTATGATGCCATTGAATTCTGCCCTACCGAGCTTAGAGCCTATCTGCGCCACAATTTGTTCATCGTCGTGGCCGGAATGCATTTTAAGGAAAGACACCGTGAAAGGATTTATTCGATTGCGCCCTACGATACTGAACTCATCTACCACTCTTTGATTACCGATTTAAAGGAAGGCCGCTATGATGAATACAATACCGCTCACTCCTTTGGTGTCCTGGGCTGTTTTGTAGCTGAAACGATTTCGCCGGATAATTATAAAACACCGGCTCACCTGATACCGGATGAGGTAAAATACGATGGCTACCACGGGTTGAATCCGGAAGATGTCAAAGCCAATCTCAGCAGTCTGATTGAAAACTACCGGATTCCTTGCCGACAGGTGCAGAAGCGCGAGATTACCGACCAGCTTTACAATGTTGCGCTCAATGAAATTGTCGATTACTGGGTCAGCGTCTGGAAAGCGGGCGGCTTCCAGCCCGGGTCGTTTGTCGGTTCCGGACAAGAAATTTCGCACAGAAATCTGGTGATTAACGCCAAAACAAGCCAAAGCGTCAATTAGCAGAAAAATAATTTAGCGTACGCGTTACAGGATAACTTTAACGATCGCTATGAAGATCCCGTTTAAAAGCGGGATCTTTTTTTTTGCCGAAAAGATGATGTGACTTCGCAGGCCGACAGGCCTGGCTGCGACGGTCGCATTATTTTTATATTATACGGTTATTTTTCGATTTTTTTGATGCGCTTGAGATCCTCCCAGGCATCGGTGAGCATGGCATTGGGCACATAGCCGTCTATCCAATTCCGGTAGGCACGGACGTTGATCTGCTGGTAGAGCGGAATGCCGATAGCCTCTTCATACCATAGATGCTGAAGGCGGGTATAAATTTCCTCACGTTTCGCCGGTTCAACGGTGGCTATGCCGGTCTCGCACAGCCGGTCGACCACTTCATTTTGATATGCCATGAACCGGGCGTAAACACCGCCGGAGTGCATAAAGGTGTAAAGAAAATTATGGGGGTCCGCGTAATCGGCGGCCCAGCCGGTAATAAAGATCGGATACCGATAACTGCGGTATTCAACCAGATAATCCTTCCATTCAACATTGCGGATCTCGATACTGAATTTGGGGTTCAGCGACATGATGTTTTCAGCCAGCATCATTGCAGCCGCCTCGCGCATGGCATTGCCGGAGTTGTAGGTGATCACCATTTTGAAGCCCCGTTCCCACACCTGTCCGCCCCAGGCTTTTTGCAGATGTGCCCGGGCCTGATTCAGATCAAATGCATAGTGCGGAACCGTTTTGTGATACGGCAACCCTTCAATGTTGGGGCTGGTGGGCATGATCACCAGATCGTTAAAAACATCCCGGCGATAGGTTTCACGATCCATGGCATGCAAAAAAGCCTTGCGGACATCGATATCGGAGAAGAAGTCCGGTGGGATGCCGCGGCCGTCAAGGCGGCCGCTGCCGATATTCGGATTGCCGGTCGGGTCGATCTTCTGGCAAAACAGCGCGAATGAAACCGACAGCTGCGGCACTTTATAAATTTTTAGATCCGGCATGGCTTTTACTTCCGGCACATAGGGGATGTCCACCGTCACCCGATCGGCATCGCCGTTTTGCAGCATCAGTTTGCGGGTGCTCCATTCTTTCACATATTTAACTATGGCTCTTTTGAGTGCGGGTCCGGTGCCCCAGTATCCGCCAAAGCGCTCAAAAACAAATTGCTTGGAAGGCTCCCAGGATTTGAAACGAAATGCGCCGGTGCCGTTGGCTACCTTCAGTAACGGTTCATGGCCCGGTGCCGGATTGTTGTATGTTGCTGCATTTTCGATGCGGCCATCCCAGGCGCCGTTGGCGATGGCCCATTCGCGATTCAGAACGACGGCGCACGAATTGGCCAGAATGCCCATCAGCGGCGGATAGGGCCGCGGCAGACGGATGATCACCCGGTCCCCCTCAGCGCTGATGGCCCTGTCGATCATTTTAAAAATACCCGGCCGGATTTTTCCGTTTTCATCGCGGGTGGAGTTCTTACCGGTCACGGCTTCCAAAAACATCCACATGGGACCGCCGTCCGGGTCCGCAATCATGTTGCGCTTTAGCGAGTAAGCCACATCCCCGGGGGTCAGTTCGGCGCCGTTATGAAATTGAACACCTTTGCGGATATTGAATACATAGGTGGTCCCGTCTGCCGAAATACCGCCGTTTCCCAGCGTTGGAATCGCTGTGGCCAGCAGCGGAACAAAGGCATCTGTTTTGGATCCGTCATAAAAGATAAGGGGTTCGTAAATATTTAAGATGCGCTGGCCGCCGGTGGTATCGTAACAGGCTGCCGGGTCCAGGGTGCGCAGAGTGCCGTAGGTGGCTAAAATGAAGGTATCCGGATTTTTAACGCCGGCCGGTGCGTGCGAGGTACCGAAAATAAAAATGAATATGAATATGATAATTTTTTGTATGCAGCGCATCATCAGGCAATTATACCTAACCGCAATGTTGTCGTACTTCTATATTATTAATGAATATGCCGCCTTTCGAGGCCCATTTAACTTCGCATTCATTTTCATTCAAAATTATTTTTTGAATTTACGATAGATGACTAAAAGAAGCACAGAACCGCCGACGGCGATGATCAGGCTGCGAAGATCAAAACCGGTGACTTTACCGAATCCAATAGCCGAGCTGATAAAGCCCCCTCCGATGGCGCCCGCAACTCCCAGAATAATGGTCATAAAAATGCCGCCCGGATCTTTGCCGGGCATCAGCAGTTTGGCGATAATTCCCACCACCAGTCCTAAAATTATCCACGACAGAATTCCCATATTGACCTCCTCATTTTTAATTTTAAACGCTTCGCTTAAATGTATGTGTGTGTTTTTCCCGGTCGCAAAAATAAACGGAAATCGACCTTCAAATGACCGTATTATTGGCAGTATTTTTTTAAAATTCAATCATCATGAAATTCCACGCTGCTTTTGTTAAAGGCCACGTAATTTTTGATCTGTTGGGCCTGATCCTTGGGCTCCGGATAATACCAGGCGGCATTCTGCTCGACGTCATCACCGATGACGATGTGGTAATAACTGGCCTGACCTTTCCAAGGGCAGGTGGTATGTTTGTCGCTTGTCTGAAAGTATTCCTTTTTGATGGATTCCGGTGGAAAATAATGGTTGCCTTCGATGACAATTGTATGATCGCTTTCCGCCAGAACCCGGTCATTGCGCAGCACTTTCATGGCGTTTCCTTCTATGTTAAAAATTTTTGAGTTCTTTTGTGTCTCATAAATAGGGTGCAATTTTTTGTCGTTCAGGTGTTTCAGTCGTTCAAATACCCTCTTGGTGCAGTTCCGCTTCGACTTCAGTCATTATCCGTTTAAGGCCTGGTCAATGTCTGCGATGATGTCATCCGGATCTTCGATGCCCACCGACAGGCGCAGCGTGTTATCGGTAATTCCCAGTTCGGCCCGCTCGGCCGCTGAGATTTTCTGGTGCGATGTTGTTGCCGGTGAGCAAATAATGGTTTCCACCCCGCCGAGGCTAAGGGCCGGTGTGATCATTTTCAAATTTTTTAAAAACCGTTCCGATGTCGGGCCGTCTAGCTCGAATGCCAGCATGCCGCCGAAAGCGCGCATTTGCTTTTTGGCCAATGCATGTCCCGGATGACTTTCCAGGCCGGGGTAAAAGACCTTTCGAATGCGTGCGTCCTTTTGCAAATGTTCGGCGATGATCTGGGCATTGCGGTTATGTTTGTCGACCCTCACGCCCAGGGTTTTTAAACTCCTCTCCAGCAGATAACAGGTCATGGCATTCATGCTGCCGCCCAGGTTGGCTGCGGTGGACGAAATTTTTTCGGCGAGTTCGCGGCGGGTTAGAACCGCCCCACAGCATAGATCACTGTGGCCGCCCAGATACTTGGTGCCGCTGTGGGTAACGATGTCGATACCCAGATCCAGCGGATTTTGGTTTATCGGGGTAGCAAAGGTGTTGTCGATGACACTCAGGGCATTGTTGTCTTTGGCGATGCGGGCGGTGGCCGCAATGTCGGTGACGAGCAGCAGCGGATTGGACGGTGTTTCAATATAGATGACCCTGGTGTTCGGCTTGACGGCCTTTTCAATATCGGCGGCTTCATTACTGACGAAGGTAAAGTCGATGCCAAAGCGTTTGAATTCAGCGGTTATGAAATGATGGGTACCGCCGTAAATATCTTTTTGCAAAACGACGTGATCTCCGCTGCTCAGAAAGGCAAGCAAGGCGGTGCTGATGGCCGCCATGCCCGAGCTGAACAGCAGGCCGTCTTCAGCCTTTTCCAGAGCGCACAGCTTTTCGACCACCGCTTTTTGATTGGGAATATTAAAATAGCGCGGATAGACGTTTTCGTCGGTATCCAGATATTCAAAAGAAGATGAGGTGAAAATGGGTGTATTCAGGCCTCTGGTGAGCGGGTCTCTGCCGGTACCACTATGAACACAACAGGTATTTTTTTGCATACGACACTCCTTTATGGGTCTTTTTGAAAATTAATCCGTTTTTGTTCTGCCCCGTACTGAATCCGGCTCTGCGACGGCTGGGTTTCAGCAACCACGCGGCCGGCTTTGACGACCGCCAGGCGCGCCGGGCACAGGCGCAGCGCATCCAGCACGCTGTTTGCATCTAAAACAACAAAATCGGCACGCCGACCGGGTGCAATGCCGTAGGAATCTGCAATACCGTAGGTTTTGGCTGAATTGACGGTAATGGTGTCAAACATCTGCTGCATTTCGTCGAAACCCGACATGTGGCAAACGTGAACGGCCAGCTGGGCAGCTGCCAGCATATCGCCTTTGCCCAGCGGATACCAGGGGTCCATAATGGAGTCGTGGCCCAGACTGACATTCACCCCGGCGGCCAGTAATTCCTTGACCCGGGTAATGCCCCGCCGTTTGGGATACGTATCAAAGCGCGCCTGCAGCACGGTGTTATCAAAAGGATTGGCGATGATGTTGACCCCGGCCCGGGCCAGCAAGCCCAGGAGTTTAAATGCATACGCGTTGTTGTAAGAGTGCATGGCGGTGGTGTGGCTGGCCGATACGCGGTTTTCAAAACCGCGTTTGATCGCCTCGGAGGCCAGTACCTCCAGGAAGCGGGAATGCTCATCGTCGGTTTCATCGCAATGCACATCGATCATACAATCAAATTCTTCCGCCAGCGCATAGACGATTCCGACGGAAGCAACACCGTCCTCCCGGGTCCATTCGCAGTGGGGAATTCCACCGACCAGATCGGCACCCAGCGTCAGGGCTTCGCGCATCAGGTCCGGCGCCCGGGGATAGGACAGGATGCCGTCCTGGGGAAAAGCCACTATCTGAATGTCGGCTATCTCGCTCAGTTCCTCCCGCAGCTCCAACATGTATTTTAGAGCCGTCAGTGCCGGATCGCAGATATCGATGTGGGTGCGGATATACAGTGTACCCTGAGCGACTTCCCACTCGACGGCGCGTCGGGCGCGATCTTTAAAATCTTCAAATAGCGGATAGGCTTTTTTATATTCACCCCAAACCTGAATGCCTTCCGGGTGGCTGCCGCTGATGTTGTACCGCGGGATCCCGGCGGTCAGCGCCGCATCCAGATGCAAATGTGGATCTATAAACGGCGGACAGACCAGATTGCCGCCGGCGTCTATTTCCTTATCCGCCGAAATTTTCAACTGGGATCCGATTTCGGTGAAAGTGCCGGCAGTAACAGCCAGATCGACCGGTTCATCTCCATCCGCCAGACGGGCATTTCTGACAATAAGATCCATTTGCAGCTCCTTTGATTGGCCGCATTTGCGATGAGAATGTTTCTGTATCTCAATTTTCTGCTGG
>JASFNW010000047.1:0-30553 GCA_050116835.1 Desulfobacterales bacterium | reverse complement strand
TGCGACTAAAGCCCCCCAGACCTCCCGGGCACCGTCATATGCTGCCTGTAAGGGGGGTTTTCCCATGCTGCAATGACGGTCGATGTTTTCAAGCACGACAATCGCACTGTCAATCAGCATGCCGACGGCAAATGCGATCCCGGCCAGGCTGACCACGTTCAGGTTGCGCCCCATCAAATTCATAAAGATAAAAGTGCCGACAATACTGATCGGAATGGCGGTGGCCACCACAAGCGTTGAAATAAAGTTCCTTAAAAAAACCAGCAATACAATGACTGCCAAGGTTCCGCCAATGAGAATATTTTGCCGGACCAGGTTAATTGCCCCTCGAATATAGGGCCTCTGATCATAGACCCATTCGAGTTTAATGTTTTCGGGCGCAAGCTTTTCGGTGTTTAAACGGTTAACCACTGCTTCCAGACGATCGGAAAGATCAAGTATATTGGCGTCCGGCTCCGGCTTCACACCGATGGCAATCCCTTCTTTGCCCATGTGCAGCATGGCTGCGGTATCTTTTTCGAATCCGAATTTTACTGTCGCCAGATCCGACACCCGGATTCGCTGCTGGCCGGTGGAGCGAATCACAATGTTTTCAATGTCAGCGGCAGACTTGAATTCGCCTACGGCCCGGATTCGATAGTCGCGCCGGCCGACGCCCATGATGCCGGCGGAGATATTTACATTTTCGGCTCTGAGAATCTCGATTAGCTCAGAAACGGTCAGGCCGAATGCCGCCAGTTTTTCCGGATCGATGATGACATGCATTTCTTTTTCGGTGCCGCCGCCGATGAAAAGATCCGCTACGCCCGGAGTTCTCTCCAAATATTGTCGAATGTTATTCTCGAAATAGGTCCGATAGTGGTAGGGTGATTGGGGGTTATTGCCGACGGTTTTAAGAACCATCCAGATCACCGGAGAGGTGGCGGCACCGGTAGCGGTGATAATGGGTTTGTCGGCAATTTCCGGATAGGAGGGAACTTCGTCGAGTTTGTTTGAAACCCTCAGCAGGGCGTCATCTGTGTCGGTCCCGATGCTGAATCTCAGTGTAACGGTTCCCTGGGAGTTAAATGAGGCGCTTTCCATTTCTAAGAGGCCGGGAATGCCTTTTAAAACTTTTTCCTGTTCTTCAATAATCTCGCGCTCCACCTCGTAAGGGGTGGCACCGGCCCAGGTTGTGGATACGGTGATCTCGGGTTCAATGACGGTGGGGCTTAACTGATAGGGCATGCGTGACAACCCGATCAGTCCGAACATGATGATGAGAATGACACCTACAATGACGGTAACCGGTTTTTCGATTGAAAATTTTATTGCGTCCATAACAACAGAAGTTAGGTGTTATCCGCTATTTGAATGAATTAGATGAGGGCGAGGCTATAGTGAACTGCTTCGGCCTTAAAAATGCAGCATATGGGTGTCTCCGGCTTGCCCGCAGGGGAAAAATAGATGAGAAATGAAAAAGATATCATCGCATTTAAAAATTACGAATGATATTCTCAGCTTTTTTCAGACAAAATAGAGACCATTTGCCCATCGCGCAAACGTTCGTTGCCTTTGACCACCACCTGCATGTCTTCTACAAGATCGGGGCTTTGCACACCGACAGTCAGGCCCTGATAGCCGATAACATCCACCGGGATCATACGGGCTTTCGCATCGTTAACGGCATAAACCACATTTTGACCAAATACCTCAATGACGGCGTCTCGAGGGACAACCAGCGTCTGACGGGGCTTTCCGACCGGCAATATCACTCTGGCCGACATTCCCTCGATAAGCGCCAGGGTATTTGGCATTCGGATCTTGACCGGAAACGTGCGGGTGGCAACGTCACCGCGCGGAACCACGGCGATAACCGATCCTGATAATTCCTCGCCATTGAGCATCGCTTTGACCGACATCCCGACTCGAATAAAAGGAATAAATTTTTCGGAAACGTTGGCCACAATATCGACCACATCATCTTCGGCCAATTTCGCAACCGTCGCACCTTCGTTAAGCCACTCCCCCCGATCCACCTGGCGTTGGATGACAATCCCGTCAAACGGCGCACGGATCGTCTTCTTCTGCAGTTCGATTTCGATGCGCTCGACCTCAGCCTTAAGGGATTCAGCACGCTTTTCAAGCCCTTTAACCCGAAAGCGGTTTTGGTCATAAGTTTGCTCGGAAATGGCTTTCGATTTAAAAAGCTTTTCTCTGCGCTCAAATTCAATACGCGCAATTTCCAATTCGGATAGCACCTGTTCGTAGGAGGCTGATATTGCCAGCCGCTGTTTTTTCAGAATATCCGCGCCCAGTTTGATGAGTATCTGATCCTTCTTGATGCGCTGTCCTTCCTCAAAGCGCACTTCGTCGACCCGGCCGCTTATTTCAGATGCGACGTCGGAGACCTCTTTATAAAAAACAGTCCCAATAAACTCCGCTTGAGGGGTAATGTTGCCGGTTTTTACCGGCGCGACATTGACAACAGCCGGAGGTGGGCCTTTGGGCTTGTCCTGGCCCCAGGGCATTGAAACAAAAAGATTCCATAGCAATCCGCTTAAAAGCAAAACGCGCAGAAATTGTCTTAATCTATCGGACATGCCCGACTCCACTTCCGTTTGCCAGAAGCTTTGACCCTCTCTCCGGCACAAATTCTAAAATTGATCCTACGACACTTAAACGGCCGTTTACGTATGGACCAAAATAAGGATAATTGCAGATATGACAAGCAGACAGGTTACACCAAAGCGGACTTTGAATACAACTATGATTTTTGAATATTAGCGGTAAGGCAACTTTTGAGATAGATACTAAAAAAGATGGGCAACATCCTGTATAATTAATCTTATTTCAGCGCCAATTTCATCGAGTTTCTGCGGATCTATTTCTAATAATCGAGTTGAACCCAGTTCGCTTACTTCTACCGTATCATCAAAAAGACTGTAACCGATGATGCGGGTCAGCATGTTGGTCAGATGCACGACGAGGATTTCTTTGGGGGTTTCTGGGGGTAACTCAAGAATTTCATGCTCGGTGACGACTTTTATGAATATATCATCAAAGCCCCAGCGACGCAGCAGGACGCCACCAATACTCAGGTGACCCTGCTGTATGTTGGCCTGGATGACATCGAAGTTAATCTTTTTCTCTTTGTAGATGGATGTAAATGCTTTCAGCAGCAAGCTCTTGCCGATGTCGTGCACCAGTCCCATCAGGAAATAGTTTTCCGGTTCCGGCAGTTTTAGATGTTCGGCAATGAGCTTGGCACCGTATGCCGAAGCCAGCGAATGTACCCAGAGTTTGTCCATCATGATTTTAAATCGGGCATGATCGGTTTCATAGAGGCTTTTGTTGGCAATGGCAATGACAAGGCTGAGGGTCTCCTTTAAACCCAACCGCGGTATGGCATCTTTTAAATTTCGAATTTTGTGGATCCCGCGATAAACCGGGCTGTTGGCAACCGATATCAAACGCAGCGATATTACCGGATCTTTCTCGATAACAGCAGCAATATCCTCGGCGGTTGAACTGGGTTTTTTGATAACCGTTTGCACCTCCTTAACGACCTGCGGCATCACCGGCGGCGCAATATTACCGGCAGTAAAATCGCGAATGATTTTGGCAAATATTTCTTTGATGGAGTCATTTGCCTTAACCATCAGGTAATCATCGGATTCTGCTGACGTGGCGTCGATGTATTCGGCAAATTGATCGATCAGAAGGCTGTCATAGCGTGTACCGGCATCCTGTTTGATTTTGGCCAGTGCTTCCGAAGCGGTCGCAGCCGAGGTTTTCGAAAACGGGTGCATCAGGGTATCAAGTTCATTGAACAAACAGATGACGCGCGCGCCCAGGGGAATTTCATCACCGCTCAGGCCATCTGGAAAACCGCTACCGTCCATCGACTCGTGATGATGCCGGATAAGGGGCAAGATTTCTTTTAGCGTGCTTAGATTAGAGAGAATATTTTCGCCCACCACAGGGTGTTTTCGTATTTGGATTTTTTCTTCTTCGCTTCGATTTTCGGCATCTCTCAGAAGCGTATTCGGTGAAAAAATTAAACCAATATCATGCAACAACCCGGCAAGATAGACTTTAAAAATTTCATCATCGCTTAACAGCTTATATTTCGTGCAGAAGATAGCGCTATTGTCGGCTACCCGTTTGGAATGCTTTTTGAGCTTCGGATCCCTTTCCTCAATCAAGGCTACCAGCGTGTTCACCAGTTCAAGCAACCATTCTTTGAATTCAGATTCTGATTGAGGTAATGCAAATGATGTCATTGCAATTTCCTTTGCACAGGACATGCAGCGCTTGCGCTTTAGCTAAACGTGAATAGAATAAAGCATTACACATACTATTAACATATCATTTTAGTATTGAAATATCCATTAAATAGCCATCAATTGCCCCGTTAAATAGGAATTGACAGGCATAGGGCTTTTCCTTATGATCGCCTTGTGAGTTATGGGGTCTGATGTTGACTTCACATTTCAACCCCAGATAAATGTTAGCTGTTACGATCAGGCATAACCCAATAATCGTTATGCGTGATAAGTTATCAAGGAATTACAGGAACCCGCCCGCTGGAAACAGGGCCGCGTTGGCGGGCGGAAGACAGGAGAAACACAGAAAAAATCTCTAATCTCGAAGTTCTTTGCGGTAAATGTAGAGGGCGATGCCGACATGGATCTAAATGCTGCCTGGAATGCCGAATATATTGAGGCGCAATATAAACGATGGAAAGCGGATCCCACCAGCGTCTCCGACGACTGGCGCTTTTTTTTTCAAGGATTTGAACTGGCGGCTTTGGACGCATCTGAAACCGCTGTGGGCTTTGACGAAGAACATCTGTTAAAGCAATCCCGGGTTGAGTCGCTCATATATCGTTACCGCGACCTAGGCCATTTGCTTGCATGTCTAGACCCGCTGGCAGCCTGCCCCACCTCGCACCCCCTATTGGATCTGGAAGCTTTCAACCTGACGCCGGAGGATCTGGATCGCAAATTTTTCACCCGCCGCTTTGCGGCATCCGGACATGCTTCCCTGAGAGACATCATTCAGGCGCTCAAGGAAACTTACTGTCACTCCATCGGGGTGGAATTTATGCATCTGCAGGACCCCTCAGAGCGCCGTTGGCTGCTCAACCGCATGGAACCGAATCACAACCAACCTCGACTTGAACCGGATGCCAAACGGCAAATTTTAAGCGGCCTCCTCAAGGCGACGCTTTTTGAGCATTTTTTAAATAAAAAATACATCGGTGTCACGCGCTTTTCCCTGGAAGGAGGAGAAGCCATGATTGCGGGCCTGAATTTTTTTATTCAGCATATTGCCGAATCCGGCGGCAAAGAAATAATTCTGGGTATGGCGCACCGCGGGCGGCTCAATGTACAGGCCAACATCATGCAAAGACCCTATGTCGATATCCTCAGCGAGTTTGAAAGTTGTTACAATCCCGATGAGCTCGTCGGTGCGGGTGATGTTAAATACCATAATGGTTATCTGGCCGACTTCAAAACCCCCAGCGGCCAACCGCTGCGCATCTTCTTAATGAACAATCCCAGTCATCTCGAAGCCGTCAACCCGGTGGTAGAGGGATTTACCCGCGCCCGCCAGGAACTGGTGGGTGACGACAGCGGTGCGCAGATCCAGCCACTTTTAATTCACGGCGACGCTGCTTTTGCCGGACAGGGCATTGTCGCTGAAACGTTGAATATGTCGCAGCTGGCAGGATATAAGACTGGCGGCACGATTCATATCATCATCAACAATCAGATCGGTTATACCACCCTGCCCGAAAACGCACGCTCCACAAGATATTCCACCGACATCGCCAAAATGTTGATGATCCCCATATTTCACGTTCACGGCGAAAACCCAGAAGCCGTCGTGCATGTTATGCAGCTGGCCGCTGATTACCGCCGCGAATTCGGTAAAGATGTCGTCATCGATCTGGTCTGCTATCGCCGATACGGCCATAATGAAGGTGATGAGCCCTATTTTACCCAGCCCGGGATGTACGACCGCATCCGCAAGCGGCCCTCGCTGCACCAGCTCTATGCAGACCAATTGATTTCAGAAGGTATCGTGCGCCAGGAAGAATTCGACCAGCTGGTATCGAAAATTAACAGCCGGTTGGACCGGGCCTATGATACCGTTCACGGCAGTGAATGCCCGTTTCCCCAATCCGACTTCTATGAAGAATGGGATGGCATCAGTACCGCTTACAGCGGTGACCCGGTTGAGACCGGTGTCGATAAAGATATCCTGATTTCGCTGGCCAAAAAACTGAACACGGTGCCGGACCATTTTGAGGTGAACCCGAAACTGCAGCGCCTGCTGAAAAAGCGCTTGGAATCGGTTGAGCAAGGCGAGGAGATCGACTGGGCCAATGCCGAAACGCTGGCGTTTGCCACCCTGTTAAACGAAGGCGTCTCCGTCCGATTAAGCGGCCAGGACAGCGCCCGTGGAACCTTCAGCCAGCGTCACAGCCGGCTGGTTGATATCCAGGATGAAAAGCAATATGTCCCCTTAAATTCAATTGATAACCATCAGGGCCGGTTTTACGTTTACGACAGTCTTTTATCCGAGGCTGGCGTGCTCGGCTTCGAATACGGTTATTCACTGGCACGGCCGGACAGTCTGGTGATGTGGGAAGCTCAGTTTGGCGATTTTGTCAATAACGCCCAGGCCGTCATTGATCTGTTTATTGCCAGCGGCGAAAGCAAATGGCAACGACTCAGCGGCCTTGTGCTTTTGCTGCCTCACGGTTTGGAAGGTTTGGGTCCTGAACATTCCAGTGCCCGGCTTGAGCGGTTTTTACAGCTGTGCGCCGACGACAACATCCTCGTGTGCAATCCGACGACGCCGGCACAGTACTTTCACCTGTTGCGCCGTCAGGTAAAGAGCGCGTTTCGCAAGCCTTTAATTGTAATGACGCCTAAAAGCCTGCTGCGTCTCTCATCAGCGGTCTCAAAACTCGATGATCTTTGCAACGGTTATTTCCAGGCCGTTATCGATGATCCTGAAACTCCGCAAAATCCGAACAGCGTCATCTTCTGCAGTGGAAAGATCTTTTATGAACTTTCCAGGCGGCGCTGGGATGCGGAAAAATCAGACACGGCCATCGTGCGCCTGGAACAGTTATATCCTGTTGCCGAAGAGCAAATAAAACGCGCGGTGCAAGCGTACGGCAGCGCTGTAAATTGGTACTGGGTGCAGGAGGAACCCCAGAATATGGGCGCATGGCATTTTATTCGACCGCATCTGAACCGGATCAGCGGCAACTCTTTTGCCTATATCGGCCGCAAGGCATCCCCCAGCCCGGCTTCAGGCTTTCACTCCGTTTACAAACAGGAGCAAGAATCCATCCTGGAGCAGGCAATCGGGCCGGCTGCCGCTGAAAAGGACAAGGCGGCAGCCGGATAAATACAGCTGAGCGATCAGGAGATCATATGACAGTAGAGATAAAAGTCCCCAGTGTAGGCGAATCGGTAACAGAAGCCATTCTCGCCGAGTGGTTCAAGCAAGATGGCGACACGGTCCAAAAAGACGAGCCGCTTTTTGTGATCGAAACAGACAAAGTGACCTTGGAAGTCGTTGCCGAAGCCGATGGTATTCTGTCCATTAAAGCCGAAGCTGGACAGACGGTCGCCATTGGAGAGGTCGTCGGCACCATTGATACTGACGAGGCGCCGCAAAAAGAAAAGGAGGAAAAACCGAAACCCGAGGCGGCTGAGAAAAAAGGGACGGAAGAAAAAAAAGCCGCGGAAGAAAAGCCCGCAGAAAAGGAAATTTCTGCTGAACAAGCGCCTCAAGAAGAAGAAAAAAAAGAACCCCGTGAAGCTGAAAAAAAAGAGGTGACCTCACCGCAAGAACCCCAGGATAAAATTCCGCCGAAAGACAAGGACCTGCCGGAAAGACCCTCTCAAATGCTCGGGCCTTCAGTGCGCAACTTGATTTCGCAGAAAAATATCGATATCGCCAAAATCGAGGGCAGCGGCCCCGATGGCCGAATCACCCGGGGTGATGCCCTGCTTTACATTGAAAGCAGTGCGGAGAAAACATACGAACAACAGCCGGTAGAAGATCGCAAAACCGATGCCTCTGAACAGCGCAGGGAAAAGGGGACTAAAGAACTCTCAGATGATGATAAACAAATCAGCCGCAAACCCATGAGTCAGATCCGGCGCCGCATCGCCTCCCGTCTGCTTGAAGCCAAACAAAACACGGCTATGCTGACGACCTTCAATGAGATCGATATGAGTCGGGTACTTGATATCCGCACTCGCTTCAAGGAAAGTTTCAAGGAAAAACACGGCGTTTCATTAGGACTCATGTCTTTTTTTATCAAGGCCACAACCGAGGCACTAATAGAATATCCTGAAGTCAATGCGTTTATCGAAGACGATGAAATTATCTACCATCACTATTATCACATCGGTATCGCCGTAGGTGCCGAAAAAGGCCTGGTGGTCCCGGTTATTCGGTATGCCGACAGACTCAGTTTTGCCGAGCTGGAGCAGTCCATTGTCGATTATGTAAATAAAATAAAGGATAACCGTCTGGAATTGTCCGATCTGGAGGGCGGGACGTTTACCATCACCAACGGTGGCGTCTACGGTTCTCTGTTGAGCACTCCGATATTGAATATGCCTCAAAGCGGAATTCTTGGCATGCACAAAATCGAGAAGCGGCCGGTGGCTGTTGATGGACAGATCGAGGTGCGGCCCATGATGTATGTCGCGCTCAGTTACGATCACCGCATGATCGATGGCCGGGAAGCCGTTTCTTTTCTCAAGCGCATCAAAGAAGTTGTCGAGAATCCCGAACAGATGATGATGGAGATGTAATTATGGCCGAGAATAAAAATTTTGATGTGGTTGTTATCGGCAGTGGCCCCGGCGGCTATGTGGCTGCCGTACGCGCCGCCCAACTTGGTTTACATGTTGCCTGTGTCGAAAAAGAATCCCGTCTGGGAGGCGTTTGTCTCAATGTCGGCTGCATTCCCAGCAAGGCCTTGCTCGATTCGAGTGAATACTTTCACCTGGCAAAAGACCGATTTGGCGAACACGGCATAAAAACCGGCAAGCTGAATCTGGATCTTGAGGCGATGATGGACCGTAAGAAGCAGGTAGTAAAGGAACTCACTGAAAACGTGCGCAGACTTCTGGAAGGCAACAAGATTGAAGTTGTTCACGGCACTGGCCGCCTGACCGCAGCCGATCAGGTTGCCGTTGAATCTGATTCGGGTGACTCCGATAAGAAGAAAGTCACCTCGTTAAGCGCCAAGGCCATAATTCTGGCCACCGGCAGCGAGGCCATGACGCTGCCCGATTTGGAATTTGACGGTCAACATATCATCAGTTCAACCGAAGCCTTAAACCTGGACAGCGTTCCCAAGCATCTGGGCATTGTGGGCGGCGGCTATATCGGGCTGGAGCTGGGATCGGTCTGGTTACGACTGGGTGCCAAAGTCAGCCTGTTTGAAATGTTACCCCGAATTGCCCCCGGAATGGACGGACAGGTGGCACGCAAACTGCAGCGGGTTCTCAAGCGGCAGGGCTTCAAATTTCACATGAAGTCAAAAGTCACCCGGGCCAAAGCAATGGCCAAAAACATAAAGGTCGAACTGGAAACCAAAGGAGAAAAGGAATCCATTACCTGTGATCGGCTACTGGTGAGCGTGGGACGCCGGCCGCTCACCGAAGGGCTCGGATTAACAGAAGTCGGTGTCAAAACCGATTCCGAAACCGGCCATATAAAAGTCGATGCTTGCTACCGCACCAATATTTCTTCCATTTACGCCATCGGAGATATCACCGCAGGTCCCATGCTGGCGCACAAAGCCTCCGCCGAGGGCATTGCCGCAGCCGAATGCATTGCCGGACTTCCCGGTGAGGTCAATTATGATGCGATCCCTTCAATTATTTATACCTGGCCGGAGGTGGCCAGTGTCGGGTTGACCGAAGAGCAGGCCAAAGAGCGCGATATTCCGTATCAGGTCGGGACCTATCCTTTTACGGGAGCCGGGCGTGCCCGCTGCTTGGGAGAGACAGAAGGGTTTGTCAAAGTAATTTCGCATTCCAAATCCGACCGGCTTTTGGGCGTTCATATTATCGGCGGACGCGCGTCGGAAATGATTGCCGAGTGTGTCCTGGCAATGGAGCTGAATGCCCGTGCTGAAGACCTCGCTCGCACGGTGCACGCACATCCCACCTTTGCGGAAGCTGTGATGGAGGCCGCCATGGCGATCCAAAGGTGATCCGTCAACGCTTCTTCAGTTTGCAATGAACAAAAGTGACCCGCGTCAAGGAATTCTGTCATTTTTTATTAATGCTCACGCTAAGCCGCAAATAATTATAGTAAAAATTAAAAATCCTTGGCGTCTTTGCGCCTTTGCGTGAGGCCCAAAGCCGACGTTCATCTTAGCTCACTTGCAATTATAACTATTTCTAATCCTCAAACAACGGCGTGCTGATATAGCGCTCTGCCGGACTCGGGATAATCACCACGATGGCTTTGCCGGCAGATTCGGGACGCTTGGCCACCTCGAGGGCTGCCTTCACCGCCGCTCCGGAAGAAATTCCGCAAACAATACCTTCCGTTTTGGACAGCAGTCGTGATGTGACAAAGGCATCGTCGCTGGAAACGGTCACCACGTCATCCAGCAGCGACTGGTCCAGGATATCCGGCACAAAGCCGGCGCCGATTCCTTGAATCTTGTGCGGTCCTTTCTGGCCACCGGATAGTATCGGCGACTCGGCGGGTTCCACCGCGATGGCCTTAAATGAGGGTTTGCGCTGCTTGATCACCTGCGATACCCCCGTGATGGTACCGCCGGTACCGACACCGGCAACGAGAATATCGACTTGGCCTTCGGTGTCCTGCCAGATTTCCTCGGCGGTGGTTTCACGATGAATTCTGGGGTTAGCGGGATTTTTAAACTGATTGGGCATAAACGAATTCTTTTCAGAATTCAGTATCTCCTCGGCTTTTTCAATCGCCCCGGGCATGCCATTTGCACCGGGAGTCAAAACCAGCTCCGCACCCATGTGGGTCAGCAGTTTGCGTCGTTCGATACTCATTGTATCGGGCATCGTCAAACACAGGCGATAATTTTTGGCAGCACAAATGAAGGCCAGCGCTATTCCCGTGTTGCCGCTGGTGGGCTCGACAATAAGGGTTTTAGGCGTAATCGAACCATCCAATTCTCCGGCTGCAATCATCGAGGCCGCGATGCGATCCTTGACACTTCCCAGAGGATTGAAAAATTCCAGTTTGGCCAGTATCTCCGCATCCAGGCCTTCGTTGATTCGATTCAGCCGAACCAGCGGCGTCGAACCAATAGTGCTGCTGACAGTGGTATGATATTTCATAACCTACCTTCCTTTCAAAAAAAGAAGCTTTTTTATTCGTTATGCTATATGTGTAACTGGAAAGCTTGTTTGAACTGATTAAAGAACCAGTAGAAGCTGTCTTAGAAATAGCAGGTAAGGTTCAAGGGCAAGGCAAAAACCGATTCAAAAGTGGAGCATACACGGCAGTATTCGAGCATTTTGAATCGGTTTTTAACACGGCCCTTGGGCGTTAGATGCATTTATAAGACGGCTTCTAATGGGCTGCTTTGAGCTTCTCCCTGATCCGCTCCTGCTCTTTGGACTTATAGATCAGTTGCGGCGTCTCGATCACGACGGTGGTATCCGGCGGAATCGATTCGGTTAGCCAAACGTTGCCCCCGATGACCGAACGGGTCCCGATAATCGTTTTACCGCCCAGAATAGTTGCCCCGGAGTATATGATAACATCATCTTCGATGGTGGGATGACGCTTCTTGCCCCTGAAATTATCACTGCCACCTTTGGGAATGGATAAAGCGCCCAAGGTTACGCCTTGATAGATTCGAACGTTGTCGCCGATTTCGGTGGTCTCGCCAATAACCACGCCGGTTCCGTGATCAATAACAAAGCTTTTTCCGATTTTAGCAGCCGGATGAATATCGATACCGGTCTCGTTGTGGGCGTATTCGGTCATAATCCGCGGCAGCAACGGCACTCCCAGGTTCAACAGCAGATGGGCAATCCGATAAACGGTAATAGCAAATATTCCCGGATAGCTGAAAATGACCTCATCAAAGCTCTTGGCCGCGGGATCACCTTCGTACGTTGCGCGCACGTCAGCTGCCAGCGCTTTGCGAAGCATTGGAACCGCTTCCAAAAACTGCAGGGACAACCGATATCCCTGCTCTTCACATTCGCTACAGGGTTGATCATATCGCAAACAATCATGCCGGATGCTGTGGCAAATCTGTTCAGATAGAAGATCAAACAAGGAAGTCGCAGATTGGCCGACGGCGTATTTCAAATTGGCCGGATCGATTTTTGCCCGGCTGAAATATCCCGGAAATAGAATCTCTCTGAGACGGTTGATAATCTCAATGACGCCTTCTTTGGATGGAATGGGCTCGTAATCGATGTGGGTATAGCATTCCTGGTCGCTGCAGCTCTCGATAATGTCTTCGGCGATATCGGGCAGCCGAGCTTTGATCGAACTCAAATCATTGAAATCGATTTTACACGTATCTTTTTTTTTGCGTTTCACCTTGGGATGACCTCTTTATTGATCGGAATATAATGAATGCTGAAATGAATCCAATATGTCAGACCGTTTTATGAAACCAACGATTCTAATAATTAAAATTATGACAGGCTACTAGGGTTGTCAAAAATTCATCCAAGCAAAGCTGCAGCAACAATTAATATGTGCATCTTCACTCTTAAAGGCAGGCGTTGAGGATAAATGCGATGTAGAAAGGAAAATAATCCGATCGTCCTAATTCTAAAAGCGGCAGGATAAAGAGGTTAAGGACATGTGTAACACGGTGTCACCAGGAATCGTATTGCTATATAATGAAACTAATACGTCGCAATTTTTGCTTTTTTAGTTTTGAACGACTGGGGCAATATTTTAGGAATTCTTATCTTGAACCGTGTGCCTTTGCCCAGATTTGATTTGACCGTTATATTACCACCATGCTGCTCAATGATTTTTTTGGCGATGAACAAACCCAGTCCGGTCCCTTTTTCTCCTTTGGCGGAAAAGAATGGCGTAAATATCTTTTCCTGGGTCTCTGAATCCATTCCGATGCCGTTATCAATAATCTCAAAATCGATGTAGTGCTTGTCCTGTCCGACATAAAAGGAAATTTTATGCGTCCTTTTTTTGGAGTTTAGGGTGCAGGCGTCCACCGCATTATCGAGAATATTAATCAGCGCGGAATGAATGTAGCCGGCGTCAACTTCAAATTTTCCAAGTTGGGTATCAAATTTTTTTTCAAACTCAATATCATGATCCGACATTTTTGGTACCAGCACGTTGGCAACCTCCTGGGCAAAGCTCAATGCATCTATTCTTTCCCATTTCAAATCTCTTTCTTTGGCATAATATAAAATATCCAGAACCATTTTGCGAATGCGCTCTACCATAAGTTTAATAACATCCCATCCCTCTTGTATCCGCTTCTCGCTTTTTTGGGCAAATCCCGACTCGAGCAGATACATGCCGCCATCCAAACCCGTTAGCAGCCCCTTTATCCCATGAGAAATGGAGCTGATCATCAACCCCAATGAAGACAGATGATCTTGAAGCTCTGTCTTTTCACGGATAAGCGCTTCGAGGTTCTCGGTGTATTCCTTCAGCTTTTTGCGCGTAAGGATCTTTTCCTGGGTTCTTTGCAGGGAGATTTCTAAAGCATCGACGTTAATTGGCTTGGTAATGAAATCGGTGGCTTCGTATTTAAGGCTTTTAATCGCCAGATCCATGTCACCGTGACCGGTAATCATTACCACCTCGGTTTCAGGGTTTTCATGCTTGATCTTCTGCAGCAACTCAATGCCGTCCATGTTCGGCATTTTAATATCGGTCAACACAATCGGCGGTTGTAGCTTCTTAAACAACCTCAGGGCTTCCACCCCATTTTCGGCCTCTAATACGTCATAACCCATGTCCACGAGGGATAAACTGAGAATCTCGCGGATATCTTTTTCATCATCGACGAGTAGTAATTTCTTTGTCATCGTTTGTTTCCTGAAGTGGGAATCGTAAAACAAAGCAGGCGCCTTCCGGTGTATTGGAGACGACCTGTATGCTCCCGCCGCAATCATTGACGATCCCGTAAGTGATGGATAGTCCCAGCCCTGTGCCCTTCCCGACTTCCTTTGTCGTGAAAAAAGGTTCAAATATCTTATCCGAAATAGATTCCGGAACCCCTGTGCCGGTATCACTGATCTCACAGATAACGTTGCGCGTATTACAGGCTGTTTTAAGCGTAATCTTTTTTTGACCCGCTTTCGGCTCCTGGTTGCCCCACTTTTCCTCAATCGCGTCTCTGGCATTCAATAAAAGATTGATAAATACCTGTTCCAGGCGACCCGGATCCGCTTTGATCTTCGGTAATTTTTTGTCGATGCACCAGACGACTTCGATCCCTCTTAACTTCAGCTGTTGGCTGAAAATCTCAAAAGCCTTTTGAAGAATGTCGTTGAGCTGGACTTTTTCCATGTCCATCTCGGATTTACGTGCAAATTGCCGCATGTGGTTGATTATTTTTGTCGCGCGGTCCACATTACTGTCTATCTTTGTCAAAATGTTGAACAAGATTTCCGCTTCGATCGGTTCGTTTTTATTTATTTTTTTGATGGAGAAACTGCTGGCGGTTTTGATCACCGAGAGTGGCTGGTTTAGTTCATGGGCGACACCGGTTGCCATTTCTCCCAGAGTAGCCATTTTACTGGCCTGAATAAGCTGCTGTTCAGTTTCAAGCCGTTTGGTAATATCACTCGTCATCGCCAGAAAAACTTCTTTGTCCGGATAAGTCGACGGTGAGATCCGTATATTGACGAAAACTGTTTTTCCCTCCTTGGTGCGGTGTTTCACCTGGGTAATAACTGCGGATTTCTTTATTTCTGAAGCATATTTATCCCGTTCGGTTTCCCAGAATAGATCCAAAAAGGATAGATTCAGGGTTTCCATTTTGTCATAACCATAGACCGTCTTCACGCTCGCATTGCAATCAAGTATTTTCAGTGAATCCATATCCAAAACGAAAACCGGATTGGGCATGTTGTTGAAAATTTCATGATACTTTCTTTCAGATTCCTTTAATTGTTCTTCAAGCTGTTTTCTTTCGGTGATATCCAGGCTCATCTCCATTGCGGCGATGATTTCACCTTTTGAATTTTTTATCGGAGAGGTTCTGACGATCCAATGGGTCAGTCGTCCTTCCTTGTTTAACCCCGTCTCTTCGCCGACGTGAACCCGGCCGTCTTCGAAGGTTTTTTCAACCGGACAGGGGATGCATTTTTCGTTGCGGCCCTTGTAGGCATGAAAGCATAAATCATCAGGCTCTGGCGCAAACCGCTCGGAAAATTCCTGATTATACCGCAACAGCTTGAAATTTCTGTCCTGAACGGTAATCAAGCACGGTACCCGCTCGAAAAGTGCCTGATATTCGTCTCTTTGCTCATTGAGTTCCATTTGCTTTTCGGCAATTTTATCCGTCATTTCATTAATGGCCACGGCCAGCTGTCCCATTTCATCCTCGTGCTCGACATCCACTTTGCTCAAATAATCTCCTTTGGCGATGCGACGCGTTTCGTTGATCAATTTTTGAATCGGCCGGTTGACGAACCGCATCACAAACACAAAGATGATGGTAGATGTCAACAGGAACAAAAACAGCGACAGACCCAGCATGCCCCTTTGCGATTTGCGCAGCGCTTTGTCTGTATCTTTAAGAGAAACAACAAAATCCAAAGCACCCAGAATTTTTTTGCCCTCCGGATGGACATGACAGGCATCGGTTGAACATCCCGGCTCATTGCAGATGGGGGTGATGATTCCCAAAAGCCGATACCCCTTAGGTGAATTAAATATCCGCATTCGCTGCTCCAGACTCACTTTGGATAGCGGTGGCTCTGAACGATGACAGATGTAGCAGGCTTCGGCCTCGATATTGGTTGTAAGATCAACTTCTGCAGTTTTATTTGAAAATTTTATTTTTCCTTCTTTGTTATAAATCCGGATATTTTCAATTTCTTCCTGTTTACTGATATTTTGGATAATTTGATTAATGTCATCCCGGGAATTAAGCATCATGGCGTAGTGCGCACCCAACCGAACCGTATTCGTCAGCCGGTCGGTGTTGCTGACGATATCTGCCATAAACTTTTTTTTCTGATAGTCGGTGTTCATGTAAGCCCAGGTCGCCATCGACAACAACAGCATCAAGCCGACGGAAACGATCAATTTGGAAATGAGACTGTGTTGTATTTTGGATACATATTTAAACATTTTTAAAAATCCGGTGATGATAATAATTACTAAAACAGGTTGTTTGTTGGCAAAGGTTCCTTTTCGTTTATTTGTTTTACGCTGCTTTTTTAAGCTTTTCATAAAAACGATCTGCGATGGCAAGATTCAAATTCAACCCCAATTCTTTATCAGAGATACCAAATGCTAGTCCCAGCAGCTGCGGCAGATATAGAATTGTCATTTCCAGATCTTCATGTTGAAGATTGGAAATTTTGCGCTGGTGGGCTTCCAGATTCATCTGGCACATCGGACAGACCGTGACGACGGCATCGGCACCTTTGGCGCCTTTTAGAATGGCGGAGACAAGCTCGATGCCCACTTCCATCCGGGTATTCATATGAGAAGCGCCGCAGCATTTTGCCCCCATATGCCAGCGGTGGACCTTTGCGCCAATGGCCTCAATCAGGGGTTCCATGGATTGGGGTTTTTCCGGATCATCAAATATGCGATAGGGTCGCAAACATTGACAGCCGTAATAGGGGGCGATATTGAGGTCAGAAAGGGGACGCTTAACCAGGTCCTGAATTTTTTGCGTGCCAATGTCATTGGCAACGACATCAAGCAGATGTCTTACGGTAAGCCGGCCCTGCAAGCGCAGTTGCTCTTCTGCTAAAATGTCGTTTAGGGTCTCCATCAACTTCTGGTCTTTTCGGGTTTTTTCTTCTACTTTTTTCAGATTCAGATAGCAGGCGCTGCAGGGGACCAGGATATCGTCGACATTGTCCATCTTTTCAGCGATGGCAATATTTCTGGCCGGCAACACCAATGAAAGCAGCTCGCTTGTGGCCTCTGCAGCGCTGGCGCCGCAACAGGTCCAATCTTCTATATCTATTAGTTCTACGTCCGCAGCCTGCATAACACGGCGGGTTGAAATATCATATTCAGCGGCTGTGCCCTCAAGGGAGCACCCTGGATAATACAGGTATCTCATGTTTGTTTCTCCAGCTCATTCACTTTTTCAAAGATCTTTTCCAGTGGCAATCGGGCTTTCCACGGCCATTTTACCGAGACCTTCCCTCTGGCCATTAGCTTGATTCCCAACGAAGCAAAACGAAGGGGGGTCAACGGATTTCTCAAAGCTACAAAATAGTTGGTCATGATTTCCATTTCCCTGACCCGGCCGTGTCGGCGAACGCTCCGGAGAAAATGATTAAAAAATAATACACTGTTCTTATATTCATCCGGATTTTCACGGGCGGCAATCTGCTTCAATGCATCCATGGCTTCTGTAAGCGGAAGACCGCGCGGACATCGAAGCGTACAGTTGTAGCAATCTGAACACAGTGAAAATGTTTTACTATGGAAGATTTCTTCCTTTCGCCCCAGCAGCACCAGCCGCCACAGATGCCGCGGTGTATGATCCATTGCAAATGCATTAGGGCAACTGCCCGTGCATGTGCCGCATTGAATGCAGGACCGGATCATTTCCTGGATGCTAACGAGCGGCTCGCTGGCGGAAACTGCGTCTTTACCGGCTTGTGAATTTGTTGCCATTTTCATAGAATCTTTCTTTGACTAGTTCAACGCTGCATCGATGATTTCAAACATTTGCTGGCCTTGAAAGCCCTCTAAAATTGAAGCACTGTTGGGGCACACCGCTGCACAGGAACCGCACCCCTGGCACATTACCGGGTTCACCCGCACCATTTCATGTTCCTTGTCGATTGTGCGGGCGCCGTAAGGGCATGCGTCGATGCATCGCTCACATAAACTGCAGAGGCTGTGGCGGACGGACGCCACCACTTTGCCTGCCGGTATGAACTCACGGGCAAGTATTCTCAATGCTCTCTGTGCCGCTGCCTCGGCTGTGGTTATACATTCCGCAATATTGCGCGGCGAATGGGCCAGCCCACAGGCGAACACACCCTCCTTCAGTGAGTCAACCGGTCTCCACTTGGATTCGGCCTCCTGGAAAAATCCGTCCCGATCAAGCGTTGCACCAAACATTTGCACTAGATCTTGCGGTAGATTGGGAACGATACCGGTCGCTAAAACCAAAAGGTCCGGCTTAATTTGCAGATGCTGCCCGATGATCGGCTCAAGAACCGTTACCTCCAATCCGTCTTCTTCGGCCTGAACCATTGGCTTTTGATCAACGCGATACTGAATGAACATCACATTCGCTTTGCGGGCCTGGGTGTAATAGGCTTCAGAAAACCCATAGGCCATCATATCCCGGTAAAGAATATAAATTGCGATTGCGGGATTGGATTCTTTGAGATAAAGGGCCTGTTTCAACGCATTTGCGCAGCAAACCCGGCTGCAATAGTTGCGTGGCTCCTCACGGGAATCAACACATTGTATCATGACCACCGAATTAAGCTCTTGGGGATCAATGCTGTTGTCTGACAGCTTTTGTTCAAATTCTTTTTGGGTGATAATTGCCGGGCTTGTTCCATGTCCGTAGGAAGTGGTACCTGCCTCTGAGCCACCGGTGGCTAAAACGGTTACGCCGTGTTTCAGGCTGTGCACCGTGTTCTCGGGCCCCTCTATCGTCGTATGAAAATTCCCCACCTCACCGATGGTATGGACCACCTGAGATTGTGTGTGCAGCTGGATTCTTGGATGCTTTTCAACCCGGGCACGATTTTCCTCCAACAATGGCTTTGTGGAGATTCCTTCCAGGGACTTCTTTAACCAAGTCAGGTTTCCACCTAAATTTTCCGTTTGTTCCACAAGATCGACCTCAAATCCATGGTCGGCAATTGCCAGGGCAGCCGTCGTGCCGGCAATGCCGCCACCGACAACCAGCGCTCTTTGAGTGTTCGGGATGGTGGCCACAACTTCCGGATTCGCCCATTTAAGCTTGGCCAGGCCCATTTCCAGTTTCGAAATTAACCTGTCATAGCTGAATGGTTTATCTTTAAATTCGGCTTTGCCCGCTGTCCGTATTAAATTTAGATCCACCACTTCCATCAGGGCGGGATCCAGCCCCACCCGTCCGCCCAACTCCTGGAGTTTACGTTTGTATATATAGGGAAGACAGGCACCGATCAAAAGACGATTCGGTTTACCGGTTTGCACCAGCTGCACCAGGCGCGCCCATTCGGTGGCTGTGCAGATTTGCTCCAGAAACTCGACCCGATCTACCATGGGATCGGCTGTCAGGTGTTGGGTCACTATTTGAGGATCGACTCGTTGTGCCAACCGCTCTCCGCAGCTACATATAATCACCAGAATTCTGGGCGACTGCCGCATGACATCGGCAGCTGGAGCGGTAGGTGTCGACTCCAGAGCCAGGCTGCCTCCCGCAGAGTGGATCACACGCGAGGCGTTTAATGCGGCCGCCGACGCCTGAGTAACGGAATCACCGATGTCTTTAAGGCCGCTAAAAGATCCGCCCAACAAAATCCCGGTCTGCTGGGTGCGCGTCAAAGAAAAAGGCTCGATTTGCCCGAATCCCCATGAGTTTTGTTCGATGTCCAACATAGTCATCAGCTCTGATGCGCCTTGTGCCGGCCGCTGGCCCACGCTGAGAATCACCATGTCAAAGGACGCCTCGCTGGATCGGCCGGAGATATCCACACTCCGCAAAATGAGATCACCACTTTTTGCATCCGGCACCACCGAGTGAACCCGTCCTCTTTCAAAACGGATACCGTGAATCGTTTCGGCTTGATCCCGATATCGCTGGAACGATTTGTCAAACGTCCGCATGTCCATATAGAAAATGGTGGCCTCCAAATTTGAATCGATCTTTTCTTTGGCCATCAGCGCTTCTTTAATGGCAAACATACAGCATATGTTGGAGCAAAAATCGGCCTCCATTTGGATATCACGCGAACCCACACATTGGATCCAGGCTAATCGTTGAAGCGGCTTTGCATCCGACGGACGCACCAACCGCCCCGCATAGGGCCCGGAGCCACTTAGCATGCGCTCAAACTCCAGGCTGGTAACCACGTTTGGATATGTTTTGTACCCAAAAGTGTTTTTCCCCTTGGCCGGGTCAAAAAAGCGGGTACCCCCACAAAGCACCAGCGCGCCAACTTCGATCTGTCGTCCTTCAACCGCTGCAAAATCGTGATATAATCGCAAAACCATGGGAACTAATGTTTCAGGGTCAAAGGGCTTTATCAGATAATCTAAAGCACCGATTTTCATGGCTTCGACCGCAGTTTCCACCGTGGCATATGCGGTCATCATAATAACGTTTAATTCCGGAAGGATCTCTTTGGCCTTTTGAAGGACCTCAACGCCATCCATTTCCGGCATCTTTATATCCAGCAGCATCAATTGATACGCTTGCTTTGTCATTCGTTCGAGCGCTTCCGGACCGGATGCGGCCATATCGACTGAAAATCCCTCCTCTTGCAGCCATTCTCTGAGAGAATCGCGTACAACGAGTTCGTCATCGACGACCAGAATATGAAATTTTCGGCGTTCCTCTTCAGGCAATTGGATCGCCCCGGTCGGGCAGGTCTCTACGCAGGCACCGCAGCGAGTACAGGCTGTAAAATCAATAATATATGGATTGGGAATGGCATGCGGGACCGGCAAATAGATGGCCTTGCGCATGCTGAGGCCGGCATTAAAGTCATCCGGGACCTCGACCGGACAAACGTCAACACAATCACCGCATCCCGTACATCGCTCTGCATCAACCCAATTCGGACGCTGCTTGAGCGTCACCCGATATTGGCCGGCCTCGCCTTCAATGGCGGCTATATCCGTTGATAAAAGGATATCGATATTTTCGTGGAACAGGCCTTTGCGCAGGCAGTACTGAGAGCTGGCATCCCGATCGACCAGGGGCAGCATTTTGCACATACCACAGCGATCGGTGGGAAACTGGACATCCAGCTGACTCAAAATTCCCCCCAGATGGGCAGAGTGGTCAATCAGGGTCACCCCATAGCCGAATTCGGCCAGATCCAGTGCGGCCCGGATGCCGCTAATTCCAGCCCCGACAACCAGCGCCTTACCGATTTTTCTGTTCATGAAGTCCTCCGGTCAGTGACCATACGAAAAGGGGTTTGTCACTCGTCTGCGTCCTGCTGAATAAAGGGCCCAAAACCGGAATCCGTATGGGAACGCAATGGTTCATTTGGTCTATGACTTTCTGCATTCTCTCTTAGGGTTCGTATACCGCAACTTGCTTTAGATCCTCTCTTAAGTATTCCCGTTCATTTTCACCGAGAATGCCCAGGGCCAGGCAGATGATCGTCCACAGATGCACCACCCCGTAGCCACCGCCGTAATGCTCGCTGAGCTCATGAATTTGAGCGTGGCAGTTGTGGCAGCCGGCAATGCAATAATCCGCCCCGGTGGCCTGGATCTGATTGTCTTTTAGGCGACCGTAGGCCAGGCGCGCGTCCTTGTATCCGGATTGCAGAAAGCCGCCACCGCCGCCACAGCAATAATTATTGGATCGGTTCGGATACATATCGATAAAATTTTCTTCTCCCACGACCGTCTTGACCACAAAGCGCAGATCTTCGGCAATAGGATCCCCGAAGCTTTTGCGCACAATTTGACATGGATCCTGAACGGTAAATTTAATTTTCAAATCCCGGTTCCAGTCGGAATTCACCTTCAGCTTTCCCTCCCGAATCCATTGGGCATAATATTCGTATATGTTTTTCACCTCAAATTTATGGGGAATGTTGAATTTTTTCAGTCCTGCCAGGACTGAGAAGGTGACATGCCCTCATTCAGTATTGAGAAATATTTTACAGCCCAGATCGTCTGCCTGTTTCGCCGCGGTGCGGGTGATGTGCTCCCAGTTTTCATTGTCGGCCAGAAACATACAGTAGTTTTCGCCACCCCATCCTTTGCTGCCGTAGGTCCAGTCGGCGCCCACCAGGTGGAGAATTTTCCATAACGGGACCAGTTCATCGGGCTCGGTAACCGGCTCCCGGGAGTTCTGGTTTAAAAAGAAATAAGCGCCTTCTTTATCAATGGGTGCCTGCATCTCGGCAAAATCCGGCTGAGCCTCCCGGTATTCCTCAAGGACATCCTCCACCACAAAGGTGAAATCTTCCGGAGATGCTCCCATGGCGCTGCAGCTGTCATTGCGCAATGCCATATCGCATGAGCCCAGAATACCTTTCGGCCGCTCTTCCCTTGGCCAGCTGCCGCGCACATTGTATATAAGCTGCGGGATGTCGATTTTCATGGGACACACGTAGATGCAACGTTGACACATGGTACACATCCAGGCCCAATCCGATTTCAAAATTTCATCGTCCAGCCCCAGGGCTGCCATGCGCAAAAATTTTCGCGGATCCATTCCTTCCAATCCGGTCGCCGGACAGCCTGATGAGCAGGCGCCGCAGGTCAGGCAGAGGTTCAGATTGCCCCCCTCCGGCAGGATTTCCATCACCTGGTCCATAAAATTGCTTTTCGTTTTGCCGCCGAGCTTGATGGTATCTGTTGTCATCAGTTCCTCCATTCATTTTTTCAAATTCAACACTTTTTCTGTTTCTGCTTCATAGGGCCGCCGTTCAATTTTCTATCCCCACCACCTCGGGGAACTCGTCCTCTCGAAAAACCGACAGCGGCGGATCTTCTTCGACGCTCCGGCCGGCTTCGTAGTCAAATGCCCGCTGGGTATCCTGCGCAATGGTGCGAAACAGCTCCATAACCGGAATATCGTTCGGGCAGGCATTGGAGCATTGACCGCAGCCCACACAGGCTGTGCTCATATGCGCCAGGCGTGTCATGTGGTAAAAAACGGTATCCGTCGGCATCTTGATGATGCCCTTGCGGCGGGCCCACCGCAAATACTGGGAAGGCTCATGGTTGAAGACATCGGTCACAAACACGCATTCCTTGCAATAACACACCGGGCAGGCCACCCGACAGTTGTAACAGTTGACGCATGTGGCAAAATAGGCCGATATTTTTTCAACACTATCGGTGGCGCTGCGCGTGCTGGCAAACATCTCGTCACGGTAGGCGGTGCGCTTCTTAATCAAATCATTAACGGCACCCTGGCGCGCGGCAGGTTCTTTGATTTCAGACAGCTGCAGCTGGGCTAATACATCCTGACCGACCTCGGTCTGAGATTCGATCAAGATCTGGTCATCAACATTCATTCCATATAATCCGATGATCAGATCGGCACTGGCGGCCACCGGATATTCGCATGCCTTGCATGCCGGTGCCAGCTCTATCCCATCTATCTTTTCACCATTGCCGCTGATGATGTGTCGGTAGAATTTAACCGTCGAATCTTCCTTATTCTGCTCAATATAGCGGAGGTAATCCGGGTTCTGAAATGCGCCCAGGCAGTCAAGGCCGATAAGTACGATCTCATCTGTTCGGCCCTGCTTGAGCTTTACCAGTTCGACAAAGGCCCGAATTTCACAGGGGCGCATGACCGCGGCAATTTTAGCACCGGTCGGTTTGCGGGTCAGACGGGAAACGATTTTGGCAGCATTCATGGGAAAAGCCGGTGCCAGGGGATCAGCACCATCGAGCTGGTCAGGGTCCGTTACCAGCGTGGGCATGACCATGTTTTTCATCGGCAGATGCTGCGGAACCAAAATGGCCTTA
The DNA here is from genome assembly GCA_050116835.1 of Desulfobacterales bacterium. GTDB lineage: Bacteria > Desulfobacterota > Desulfobacteria > Desulfobacterales > JAHEIW01 > JAHEIW01. The sequence continues at coordinate 6,697 of JASFNW010000047.1, read as the reverse complement.
ATATAATCGATTTCGAGGATGTCCCTAAAAAATCCGCGCAGAGCATCTAAGGGGTCTTTTTCTCTCACATCAATCTTTGCCGCAATTGCCATAACACCCTCCGGTATCTGTTAATCGTTATTTGTTATTCGTTATTTGACATCGCTATCACATCAATTTTCGATCTTGTTTCTTTCTAATAACCATTAACCAATAACGAATAACTTTTCTCAGCTCGCAAGACACATTTCGAGGCTCAGATCACCATCTTTAACCTGGCCTGGCTCGGTCCCAGATCCTTGATTTGTGCGACCAGTTCCTGCATGATTCCGGCAAACTGGATGCCATCGCTGGCGCCGATCCAGGTTAATCTGAGACGCTTCTGATCAAAACCAAACTGGGGCAGAATCTCCTTGAGAAGTTTGATCCGTCGACGAGCCTTAAAATTTCCGTTAATATAATGGCAGTCGCCGGGATGACAGCCACTGACTAGAACGCCGTCGGCACCCTCCAGAAAAGCTTTGATGATATACTGGGGATCCACCATGCCGGTGCACATCACGCGAATTAACCGAACATTCTGAGGATAGGTCAGTCGTGAGGTGCCTGCCAGATCCGCAGCCGTATAGGTGCACCAGTTACAGACAAACGCAATAATGGTCGGTTCAAAGTCTTGCATTGATTCCTCCATGAAGTTCTATGCTCCTTCTAAATTCTTTTCAGATTCCCACTGCATTCAGTGCATCCATAATACCATCAAACTCGGCAAAAATTTGTTTCTGGTTGAAATGTCTAACCTGAGCGGCCCCGCTGGGACAAAATCCTGCACAACTGCCGCATCCTTTGCAGATCGCCTCATTGACCACCGATACGGCCTGACGTTCATCAAACTCAATGGCGCCGTATGGACAGAGTCCTATGCACGTCTGGCAGCCGGCGCAAACTTCCGGATCAATCCAGCAAATGGTTGAAGGCACCTCTACTTTGCCGCGCGTGACCAGGGAAAGGGCTTTGGATGCCGCACCGGAAGCCTGGGCGACCGCATCCGGAATATCTTTGGGCGACTGACAGGCACCTGCCAGAAATACACCGTCGCTGGCGGTATTCAATGGTCCCAACTTGGGATGCTCTTCCAGAAAAAATCCGTCAGCGCCCTGATTGACGCCAAAGATTCTGCCGATCTCCACAACATCCTTGCGGGGCTCGATGGCGGTGCATAGAATTACCATATCCACCGGTATGCGAATTTTCGCACCCAATAGCGTGTCTTCAGCAATGGCCACAAGTTTGCCCTTCTCTTCAGCATTATCGGGCTGATCGGTAATTTCAGCCACTTTGCCACGGATAAAGGTTGTCCCTTCTTCCTGACATCTGCGGTAAAACTCTTCATACCCTTTGCCGTAACACCGCTGATCAATGTAAAAATCATAAATTTTTGTATGATGCCCCACCTTTTCCTTAATTAAATGGGTATATTTGAGGGCATACATGCAGCAAACCCGCGAGCAGTACTCGTGATAGTTTGTGTCACGGCTGCCGACACAGTGAAGGATGGCCACACTCTCCGGGACCCGAGTGAATTCACCCTTTTCATCTCGGATAAGGATATCACCGCCGGTGGGCCCGGTGGCATTGCTGAGGCGCTCGAATTCAAGACTGGTAAAAACATTGGGATAGGTACCGTAACCGTATTGCTTCATACGGGCGGGATTAAAGGTATCATAGCCGGTTGCGAGAATAATGCTGCCAACTTTGACCTCCAATTCTTCAGGCTTCATGGTGTGATCAATGGCGTTGGGCTCGCAGACCCGCACGCATTCCATGCATTCGCTGCAGATACCGCAGTTTAGGCATCGCTGGCTCTCCGCTTGTGCTTCGGCTTCTGAAAAGTTCAAATCGACTTCGTCAAAAGACCCGATTCTTTGCTGGAGGTCTAGATGCCGAGACGTAACCCTCACCTGCGGTGCAATATCTTCTGGAATCTCTTGCCAGTTCTGACCCGGGGGTTCCTGTTCGGCCGCATCCTGAGCGTAGCGCGATAGATTTTCTTCATCAATAAATCGCAGAATCGCCTCGACAGCTTTATGGCCGGCTGCCACCGATTCAATAACCGATGCCGGACCGGTGACAGCATCTCCACCGGCAAAAACGTAGGGGATACTGGTCTGCATGGTATGAGGGTTGACTTGAATGGTGTCCCATTGGGTTAGCTGCAAGTCCGACTCTCGGTCGACCCATGATTTATCGAGCCGCTGGCCGATGGCCGGAATAACAGTATCACAATTGATGAAAAACTCGGATCCCTTGACCACTGTCGGCCGCCGGCGCCCACTGGCATCCGCAGGACCCAGCTTTGTCTTGAGACATTCTAATCCCGTAACTCGGTCTCTTTCAGCAAGTATTCGATTCGGGGCTGTGAGGAATAAAAATTCGATACCTTCCGTTTTAGCACCCGCTATTTCTTCGGCATAGGCCGGCATCTCGTTTTCCGTCCGACGGTAGACAACCGTGACGGATTCCGCACCGAGACGCTTGGTCACCCGTGCCGCATCAATTGCCACATTACCGCCGCCGATCACCACCACGTTGTTTCCGAGTGACGATGTTTCACCTAGATTGATTTTTCTCAAAAAGCGCACGGCATCGATAACGCCGACGGTATCCTGCTCACCCGCTATTTTCAGATTCATAGATTCATGAGCCCCGATTCCCAGGTATACGGCCGAAAAACCCTCTTTTCTCAGGTCATGAAGCGTAAAATCGGTTCCGAATCGAACCCCGGTGCGGGTTTCCACGCCCAGGCGCAAAATATGATTTATCTCTCGGTCCAAAATATTCGGCGGCAAGCGGTAATCGGGAATACCCACCCGGAGCATGCCGCCCAATTGATCGAGTGCCTCAAAAATCGTAACCTGAAAACCTTTCAGCCTTAAATAGTATGCCACCGTCAGGCCGGCCGGACCGGAACCGACGATTGCAATCTTCTCGGGACGGTCTTCAATTTCAGGCAGCGGGATCTGATCCAGATCCACCTGATCGGCTGCAAAGCGCTTCAGATCTCTGATTGCAATCGGCGCATCAACGTCTGCTCTTCGACAGTCGCTTTCACAAGGATGGGGGCAGACCCGCCCCAGCACACCCGGCAAGGGGAGTCGCTCCATGATCAGTTGAATCGCCTGCTGGTATTTGCCCTGACCGATGAGCTGCACATATCCCTGGACATTGATACCGGCCGGGCAGGCGACAACACAAGGTGCACGGTCTTTTTTATCGATACAAAATGTTATCGGAACAGCCTGGGGAAACGATCGATAAATCGCTTTTCTATTCACGAGGCTCTCATCCCATTCGTTTGGCACGCAAACAGGACACACATTGACGCATTCTCCACATCCGGTGCAGATTCCTTCTTGGACATACCGGGGCCGGCGATGGATTTTGACCGTATAATTGCCGACGTATCCCGACACCTCTTTTACTTCGCTATAGGAGAGCAATTCGATATTTGGATTTTGAGCGACTTCAACCATTTTTGGGGTGCCGATACAGGCCGCACAATCGAGAGTGGGAAAGGTCTTGTCGAATTGCAGCATATGTCCGCCGATAGTGGTCCCTTTCTCCACCAGATAGACTTTATGATCGGAATTGCCGATGTCCAAAGCCGCCTGCATCCCGGCTATACCGCCACCTACCACCAGGGTATCCGGGTGGACCGATACTTCCCGGGTTTGCAGTTCATGATGATAGTTCACCCGGTTGATGGCAGCTGCTGCCAGTGTTTTGGCTTTGCGGGTGGCATGCTCCTCATCCACGGTCACCCAGGAAACCTGCTCGCGCACCGAAGCCATCTGGAATAAATACGGATTCAACCCGGCACGTTGACAGGCGTTTTGAAATGTTTTTTCGTGAAGCCTCGGCGAGCAGGAGGCGACCACCACCCGGTTCAGAGCAAATTCATTAATGTCTTTTTCAATGATTTCCTGCCCTGGATCCGAACACATAAATTTATAGTCCCGCGCGACAACCACATTGGGTAGGCACCGGGCAAACTCCACGACCTCTGCCACCCGAACCTTATGGGCAATATTGATTCCGCAGTGACAGATATAGAATCCTATGTGAATTGACATAACGTTCCCTTCTTGATTCGCTGAAACATATTAGGCAGTATCACCTTCAAAAGGGCATTCATCCGTGGTTGTCAAAGCGTGAACAATTCTGATGAGTTCCTCTGCCTCCAGGGGTTTCTCTAAATAAGCACCCGGCTCAGGCACACCTTTGTCCCGAGGCGAGCTCTGAAATTTCTGGTAAAAAGAAAAGGTTTTTTTATCGATCGTCGACACCATAACAACCGGAACTTTTTTGAGGACCTCGTGCGCTACGAGTTCTCGATACATTTGAATGCCGCTTTCCCTGGGCATGGTTACATCCAGAATGATCAGAGCCGGCTTTTCGCTTATGGCCTTTTTCATCCCCTCGAATTTATCACATGCATCAATAGCCTCGTAACCGCAGTTGCCGAGCAAGTTGCACAGGAAAATTCGCATATTCAATTCATCATCAACGATGAGTATTTTTTTTCTTTCAACTTCCGATTGCAACAGTCCCTCCAATATGGATTGCTGGCATTCATTTGGAACTTGTGACAAGCTTTAAGAAAAGCATGCATAGCATAGAGTGTGCCATTAATCTTATTTTTTTAATATCTCCTTGTAATTACGGCAAAAAATAAATTAATGGGATCAAAGTCGTCGCTTTGATCCGACTAAAATTGGCCATCGATGCAACATATTGCAGGGTTTTATTTGCAAAAAATAACTTAAAAATAGGCACTTGTAGGAACATATGGTGTTGCGCAACATAAATTGCAACGATTATGCAACGTTTCTGCTGCAGACACAGGAGTGCCCCAAAGTGTTCATCGAAATGTCATTATGTATAACGGAACGGACTATCGCTTTAAATTTCTAACAAAATTTTAATAAATTCTTTTTTTATGGGATATTTATTGCTAATGCTAAGTAGAAATTTGGGGTCGAGGTTAAACCGCTCAACAAAATTAAATGAATCGATAGAGCCGAAACGTGAAGAATGAATCAAACAAGTTTTTCCCCAAAAAATTGGTATTAAATATAGCGATCGTCGGCGGGGGAAGAGCATGTAAATTTTTCCTGCAACTTCTGAAAAGTGAGTCCTTTCCTTATTTAAATATTAATCTTGTTGGGGTTTGTGATATCAATCCTGAGGCCGAAGGTCTTTTGATCGCACAGCAAATGGGCATTTATACCACGCATAATTTTAAGGACCTTTTTGATATCAAAGACCTTGATGGCATCATCGAACTAACCAACAGTAAAGAAGTCCTCCTGGAGCTCATAAAACTCCGGCCCAAGACAGTCGGTATTGTTGAGCACAATATCGGTAGATTGCTAAGATCTCTTTCTTTAATCGATCAGCAACTGAAATCAGCGGAGCAGCAGATAAGCCATGAAAAAATGATTTCTGAGTTTCTCATCCAGCAGACCGGTGAGCCCATCGTCGTCCTTGATACGGATTTTACGATCCTTGAAGCCAATGAAGCCTATTTAATGGCCTCAGGCAAAACCGAAGCGGAAGCGGTTGGAAAACACTGTTACAAGGTTTTTTACGATTTTGATACGCCCTGTTTAGACCATAAACCGGAATACGAATGCCCCATGGTAAAGACGCTGAGAACCGGTGAATCTGCTCATGTGATCATGGATGCACCTGTTACCAGCGGTCAGTCTGGTTATTTTGAAATGGTTACCTATCCTGTCAAAAATTCGGCCGGGGAAGTTCTACGGGTTATCGAGATCCATCGGGACATCACAAAGGAACTGTCTTCCCGCTGGGAAGAGAAGGTTCGGAAGTTAAAACAAGACTTCAATTATCTGATCCAGGAAGATCGCATGATTTCTCTGGGAAAACTGGTTGCCAGTTGTGTCCACGAGATCAACAATCCCATTCAAGGATTATTGACATTTTCCCGACTGATGGAGGACATTTTGGCAAAGGGCCAACCGACATCAAAAGACCTGGAAGAATTTAAGGAATATTTGTCGCTCATGACCCCGGAATTGGAGCGCTGCGGCAACATTGTTTCCGGACTGCTTTCATTTTCCCGGGAAACTTCTCTGGAATACAAGTCCATCGATCTCAATGAGGTTCTGGAAGCCGTTATCGCATTGACCCACCACAAGCTGGAACTCCAGGGCATCAAATTAACAACGCAATTTTACCCCGGGCCTTTATGGGTGCGCGGAAATTCAAGGCGCCTGGAGCAGTGCCTGTTGAATCTGGTCTTCAATGCCATGGAAGCGATGCTTGGAGGAGGGGCGTTGCGCGTGGTCTCTAAACTTGAGCTCGCCCAGAAAGACGTGCTGGTAGAAATTCGGGATACCGGATCGGGAATTGATGCGCAAAACCTGAACCATATTTTTGACCCCTTTTATACCACCAAAGAAGCCGGTCAGGGAACAGGCCTGGGGTTATCCATTGTTTATGGCATTGTGAAAAATCATGGCGGACACATAAAAGTGGAAAGTAAAGTGGACCGAGGCAGTTCATTTTATCTTCGATTTCCATACCTTTCAGACAATGGTTTGGAGGAAAACCATGGGTGATAAGATGAATATCATGATTGTCGATGATGAAAAGATTGTACGGGAGTCTCTTTTCCATTGGTTTGCCAAGCTCG
>JASFNW010000046.1:0-31039 GCA_050116835.1 Desulfobacterales bacterium | reverse complement strand
AAATGAATCCGGGAAATGAGGGTTCAAAAATGGAATTTGCGCACCCGCTCCTTTCGCAATTGCCAGGGGCGCGCGCAAGAAAGGGAAAGGTCGTCTCGGCCGAAGAGGCGATGCGTGTCATTCGAGACGGCGATACGGTGGCCACCGGTGGGTTTGTCGGAATTGGATTTGCAGAAGAGCTCGCTATAGCGCTTGAAACCTATTTCCTCAAAAATGCAAAACCCAGAAATCTGACGTTGCTGTATGCGGCCGGTCAGGGAGACGGCGCGGAAAGGGGTCTGAATCATTTCGGTCATGAAGGCCTGGTTCAGCGGGTGATCGGCGGTCACTGGGGTCTGGTGCCCAAGCTTCAGAAACTGGCGATTGATAATAAAATTGTGGCCTACAATCTGCCCCAGGGCGTCATTTCGCACCTGTACCGCGATATTGCCGCCCATAAGCCCCGCACGATTACAACCGTCGGTTTGGGCACGTTTGTCGATCCGCGAAACGGCGGCGGTAAAATTAATGAGCTGACCACCGAAGATATCGTGGAGCTTGTTGAATTCGACGGCGATGAATATCTAGCATACAAAACGCTTCCCATCAATGTTGCCCTGCTGCGCGGAACCACCGCTGATACCGACGGTAACATTACCATGGAAAAAGAAGCGCTGACATTGGAGTCGCTGGCCATTGCCACGGCCGCGAAAAATTCCAATGGATTTGTGATTGTTCAGGTGGAGCGCATTGCGGACCGGGGAACTTTGAATGCCAGGCATGTCAAAATCCCCGGCATCATGGTCGATTGCGTGGTGGTCTCACGACCCGAGAACCACTGGCAGACATTTGCGGAAGTATACAACCCCTCATTTAGCAGTGAACATAAAATTCCGATGCAATCCATTGCGCCTATGGAGATGAGCGCCCGCAAAATCATTGCCCGCAGGGCGGCTTTTGAATTAAAAGCCAATAGCGTGGTGAATCTGGGCATCGGCATGCCCGAGGGTGTCGCCAATATCGCCAATGAGGAAAAGATTCTGGATTACATTACCCTTACCGCTGAGCCGGGTGTGATCGGCGGGATTCCAGCCGGCGGGCTGAACTTTGGCGCGGGCACCAATACAGAAGCCGTTATCGATCAGCCCAATCAGTTTGATTTTTATGACGGCGGCGGGCTCGATATGGCGTTTTTGGGGCTGGCCCAGGCCGACAAAGCCGGGAATCTGAACGTCAGCAAATTCGGCCCCAAATTAGCCGGCGCCGGCGGATTTATCAATATCAGCCAGAACGCCAAAAAGGTTATTTTTCTGGGAACCTTCACCGCAGCCGGTTTAAAGGTTGCCATTGAAAATGGTGCCCTTAAGGTCGTTCAGGAGGGCAAGGTTAAAAAATTTGTTGATCAGGTGGAACATGTCACCTTCAGCGGTCGCTACGCGCGCGAAAAAAAGCAACCGGTGCTTTACATCACCGAGCGTTGTGTGTTTGCCTTAAGCGATAAGGGCATGGCGCTGATTGAAATTGCTCCCGGCGTGGATTTGGCGAAAGACATTTTGGCCCAGATGGATTTTGAGCCCATCGTCGACGGTCAGCCGCGCCTGATGAACGCTCGGATCTTCCATGCTGAGGCTATGGATCTCAAAGCTGATCTCTTAACCCTGACGTTAGACGAGCGCCTGACCTATGATCCCAAAGAAAACCTGTTTTTTGTTAATTTTGAAGGCTTTGCCATTCAATCGTCTGAGGATGTTCAGGCCGTCAAGGAAGCTGTGGAAAAGATCGTTTCGCCCTTAGGGCAAAAGGTTTATACCATCGTCAACTATGATAATTTTACGATCATGCCCGATATCGTGGATGAATACACCGATATGGTCAAATATCTGGTTGATCACTATTACTCAGGGGTGACGCGCTATACCACCAGCACGTTTTTACGGATGAAACTGGGCGACGCCCTCCAGAAACGGGATGTGGCCCCCCATATTTACGAAAGCAGCGCGGAGGCTCGGCAGGCATTACGGAAGGGTTAGGCGATATGTATCAATTGGACTACAGGTGTTTGTTCGGTTGATCGGGTTTGAGCGCAATGTTGTATTTTTTCATCTTTTTATACAAAAGCGTGCGATGAATACCCAGCAGTTTGGCTGCCTGGGCCTTGTTATGACCGGTTTCCTTCAGGGCATATCGAATAGCATCTCGCTCGGCCCGGGCCTGCACCCCTTTGATGTCGATCGTTGTCTGATTCTGATCGGGCAGCTTTTTTTGCATGCGGCTCACATAAAAGGGCAGGTCGCACAAATGAATCGTGTCGCCTTCAGTCGAAGACAGCGCTCTTTCAAGGACGTTTGACAATTCTCTGACATTACCGGGCCACCCATATTTTTTCAGGGCCCTGGCCGCATCTTCATCCAGTGATATTTCCGAGAGATTGGCCTCCTTGGCCATTTGTTTCAAGCAATGCTGGGCGAGCGGCAGGATGTCGCTTTTGCGTTCCCGCAGCGGCGGGATGTGCAGTGGTATGACATTGAGGCGATAAAACAAATCCCTGCGGAAGCGTTCTTCAGCCAGCATGTCTTCGAGGTTCTGATTGGTGGCCGCGATGACCCGAAAGTCCGAGCGGATGATCCGGGTGCCCCCGACGCGTTCAAATTCTTTTTCTTCAACAACACGTAAAAGCTTTGGTTGCATCACCAGCGGCAGGTCTCCGATCTCATCCAGAAAAACCGTGCCCTGGTCGGCAATTTCAAATTTACCGGGCTTGCCCTCGGTTTTAGCGCCGGTAAAAGCGCCCTTTTCATATCCGAACAACTCGGATTCCAGAAGATCTTTGGGAATGGCCGAGCAGTTGATGCGCACAAAAGGGTATAGTTTGCGCGGGCTGGCGTGATGGATCGCCTGGGCAAAGAGCTCCTTGCCGGTGCCGCTGTCGCCGGTGATGAGCACCGGAAAATGATTGGCCGACGCTCTCAGCGCCTCTTTTTTCAACTCCCGTATGACCCTGCTGTTGCCCACTATGCTGTCAAACGTATAGCGGGTGGAACGCAGCGTGATCAGTTCTTCCTCATAGTGTTTGACCTTGGATTCAAGCAGGGAAAGCCGATTGGCCAGCTTGGTGACATCTTTGACATCTTTGAACATGACCTGCCCGAAAACCGCAATGATATTGCCGTCTTTTTTGATCGGTATGCGCTGAACGACCATGCTTTGCCCCATGATCCGCTGGCTCTGGTTGATCTCGGCCTTTCCGGTTTTGGCCACGATATGCATGCGCGTGTTTTCAACGACTTCGGTACAATGCCTGCCGATCTGGGCGGCAGGATCAAGTCCCAAAAACTTGCCGTAGGGTTTGTTAAAATGGGTGATGAACCCTTCAGCGTCGGTGACCATGATGCCGTTGTAGATATTTTCAAAGATCAGTTGATAGGCTTCCAATTGCGCCTGAACCGATTGCGGTTGAGCAGGGTCAGCCTGTAATTGAAAAGGAATTGTCTTTTCAAGCACGCTATTGCCGTTTTCTTGGGTTTTCATGCATCCCCCCTCTGTATCAATATGACAACATGTATATTGGTTGATACATATCAGCATATACCGCTATCCGGCGATCATGTCGAGAAAAAAAAGATTGCAGATGACAAAATCCCAAACCATCTGACAATAGAACAGATACCGTTAACCGTCGATTTTTTTCGCAATCGAATGAATGCCGCCATGCCATTGGTCTAAAACTTGCACCGATAGATTGCACCCACCTTCTCGTCGAACCTGAATCACTTCTAAGGAGGAACCCAATGGACATTCGTGAACCGGAAATCAAACGCGAAGGTATTTTGATTCTTGAAGATGATCATTTTAATACCCATAACGTCTGCATTGTCACGGGTGCAGGAACGGGCATCGGCCGGGCGACGGCGATTGCCGCAGCCGCCAACAATTTGATGACCGTCGGACTGGACATCAACGAAGAAGAAGGCATCAAAACCCAAAAATTGGCCCGCGAAATGGGCGGACAGATGATTTTTGTCAAGACCGATCTGTGCAAAGACAAAGATATGGAACGCGCGGTTTCAGAGGCCGCCAAGCTTGGCAGCATCAAATATCTGGCCAACATCGCCGGCATTCAGCACATTGACGCCATTGAAAATTTTCCGATGGAGAAATATGATTACATGCAACAATTGATGCTGCGGGCGCCGTTTTATCTGTCCAAACTGACCCTTCCGCTCATCCGGCAAAGCAATGATGGGACCGGCGCCATCGGTAATATGGCCTCTATTCATGCTCACATCAGCACGCTCAACAAGCCGGTTTACAATATTACCAAATTTGGGTTGCGTGCCCTGACCCAATCGATTGCCGCCGAGGGCGAGGGCAAGATTCGCTCTTTTACCGTCAGCACCGGCTTTGTCAAAACCGCCCTGACCTTAAATCAGATTCCGGCCCAGGCCGAACAACGGGGGATCACACCCGAGGAAGTCGTTCGGGACGTCATGCTGGGACAATCCCGCATCAAGGAAATGATGGCCCCGATTGATGTCGGCAATCTGTTTATCTTCGGGTTTTCGCGCTTTGCTAGATATCTCATCGGAGGAGACCTGCTGTTTGACGGAGGCGTGGTCAAAACCTACGCCCAACAAAAAACAGGGTAACATGACGGGCGTTTTAAAGCGGATATAGCCACCGATCGACTGAATATAATATGTAGGTGTCCGTTGATAAAAATTAACAAAAAAGGGGGTGATCCACGTCGACCAACCGTCTGGGTTTATCATAGAATTTTGATTGCGCGCTTTTAGCAGCGTGCTTCTGACAGCAAAGCGTCTTAACGGAAAGGAGAAACAGCATGAAAAAAGTCAGTGTTGTCATCATTTTATTGTTTATGGTTGCCGTTACCTTCAGTCTGTCAACCGGCCAGGCCCTGGCCGAAAAGGAAAAGAAAATTTTGCTGAAAGTCCCGATGGCCTACCCGTCGGCCCTGCCGGGGCTCGGTACCACCATCATCTGGATGGCGGAAAGAATTGAGCTGCTCAGCAACAATACCATGAAAATCAAGATATACGAGCCGGGCAAACTGGTTCCGCCCTTTGAAATGCTGGACGCGGTCAGCGCCGGCAAGGTCAATGCCTGCTACGGGGTTTCGGGCTACTGGCAGGGAAAATTTCCGGCTGCTTCCTTTTTTACGGCGGTGCCGTTCGGACCTGAGGCCACCGAATATCTGGCCTGGATCTATTACGGCAACGGCATGAAGCTGTGGCAGCAAATGTATGACGATGGCGGCATGAACGTCAAGGCCTTGCTCTGCGGTGTTTTGCCGCCGGAAACATCGGGCTGGTACATCAAGCAAATGAAATCGATTGAAGATTTCAAAGGTCTGCCCATTCGCTTCTTCGGCCTCGGGGGTAAAGCGCTTCAAAAGTTGGGCGCTTCCGTCACCCAGATTCCCGGCGGCGAAATATTTGCGGCTCTGGAAAAACACGCCATCGAGGCCACGGAATTTTCCATGCCCGCCATCGATACCAAGCTGGGCTTTTATAAGATCGCCAAATATAACTACTTCCCCGGGTGGCATCAACAGGCGACTCTGTTCGAACTGCTAATCAACAAGGATGTATGGAACAGCATGAGTGATCGTCAGCGATCACTGATTGAAATTTTGTGCATGGCCAGTACCCTGAACACCATTGCCTGGACCGAATCGATCCAGTACCAGGTGATGTTGGATAATGAAACCAAACATGGCGTCAAGAACATGTACTGGTCGGATGAAATGCTGGCTCAATTTCAACAGGCCTGGGAAGAGGTTGCGGACGAAGAGGCAGCCAAGGATGCTTTCTTCAAAAAGGTCTGGGACGATCTGCAGGCGTTCAGAGCGGATTATAAAATCTGGAAAGACTATGGCTTTTTGCCGAGACCGAAACCGGCGACAAAATAAGCATTGAATTGATCGCACGGCGCGTGGCGCAGGCAGCCGTGCTTGCGCCACCGCAGCCCATCTGAAGGAAGCGGAGCTTGATTTTTTTCATTTCGCGTAAACCGCAAGGAATAGAGCGATGAACAAAGAAACCCGGGAAACGCCCAGCAGGGTTAGCGATGCCATCGACCGGCTCATCCAGAAAATCGGATTCGGCCTGATGTGGGCCAATTGTATTGTCATCGTCGCCATTATCATCCAGGTTATTCTACGGTATGGTTTTGGCCATGGCCTGGTGCTTTTAGAAGAGCTCCAGTGGCATTTTTATGCCGTCGCTTTTATGTTTGGACTGTCTTATGCGGTCACCACCGACTCGCATGTGGGTATGGATCTCGTATTTGATAAACTGTCACCCAAATGGCAATGCCGCTGGGACATCTTTGGAATTCTTGTCTTGCTGCTGCCGTTTGCCGCTCTGATCTGCTACCAGAGCCTGGATTTCGTGTATGAATCCTGGCGCCTGAACGAACGCTCGGTGGCCCCCCAGGGCCTGCCCTGGCGCTGGGCGATTAAATCGGTGGTGCCGCTTTCTTTTGCGATGCTGGTGCTATCAGCGGTTTCACGATTGATCCGGACGATCGCCACCCTCAGGAGGCTGTAACCCATGGAAGTTAGCGATTATCTCGTCATCGCCATGTTTGTCACATTTATTGCGCTTCTGTTTACCGGATTCCCCATCGCCTGGGTGCTCGGCGGAACGGCGGTCATTTTCACCGGAGTGGGCATGTTGGCCGACATCTACCTGGATGCCTTTACCGGAATTGACTATTTGGTTTTTAGTATGTCGGTGAACCGAATTTATCGTCTGATGTACAACTGGGTGCTGGTGGCGTTGCCGATGTTCATTTTTATGGGGTTGATGCTGGATCGTTCCGGAATCGCCGAACGCATGATGAAGTCGATGCAAAATCTGTTTGGTAAGGTCCACGGCGGGTTAGCCGTAACGGTTTGTCTGATCGGCGTCATTCTGGCGGCGTCGACGGGAATTATCGGGGCTTCGGTTGTTCTGCTGGGTCTGCTGACGATTCCCGCCATGATGCAGCAAGGATATGCGAAAAGCTTTGCAGTGGGAACTGTTGCCGGGTCCGGTACGCTTGGCATTTTAATCCCGCCCAGTATCATGCTGGTCATCATGGCCGACCAGCTAGCGCTTTCAGTCGGCGACCTGTTCATGGGAGCCGTTTTCCCCGGCTTGATTCTCGGCATATTGTACATTGCTTTTATCATGCTCTACGGGTTGATCAAACCGAAGGCGATGCCGCTGGATCCGAAGCGCAAACCGCTCAAATTAAAGATGATTTGGGATGTCATCAAGGACGTATTGCCGGCCGGCTTGCTTATTTTCGCGGTTTTGGGTTCGATTTTCGCCGGCATTGCGACTCCCACCGAGGCCAGCGGTGTCGGTGCGCTGGGTGCCATCATTCTGGCGGCCATCAACAAAAAGTTCAACTGGACGGTACTCAAAGAAGTGACCGCAGCCTGTTTTAATACCAGTGCTTACATCTATGGTATCTTGATCGGCGCGACCGCTTTTGCCTTGGTCCTCAGAAGCCTGGGGGGCGATGAATTCATCGAGCGCATACTGACATCTCTGCCTTTCGGTTCATACGGAATTATGATCTTTATTCTTTTCTGTGTCTTTCTGCTCGGTTTCTTCCTGGATTGGATTGAAATTACCCTGATCATCTTACCGCTGGTGGCACCAGTCGTCGAAGGTTTGGGACTTCCCATCGACGGATACGGCGTGGTGGACAACCCGGCTCTGGTATGGTTTACCATCCTGATCGCTGTAACGCTGCAAACTTCTTTTCTTTCACCACCGGTGGGATTTGCGCTTTTTTATCTCAAAGGCATCTGCCCGCCGGAGGTCACCTTGGCAGATATCTATAAAGGCGTCATTCCGTTTATCATTTTACAGCTAATTGGTATGCTCATCATTGCCTACTGGCCTCAGCTGGTGATCTGGTTGCCGGCGGTTGCCTATCGCTAGTGTGCCGTCCCAGAAATAATTTGCAATATTGCCTCCGGGTCTAAAAAGCTGCCAGACAACGCGCTATATTTTTTAAATTATTACGGGGACACGAAACTCGAAGTTGTTTCAAATAACACCCAAAGACCAATCGGATCCCTGCAGTGCACCCGTTGATGATAAAGGGGGTATCCATGAAAACTGTTGTGCGCGCAACCGCAATGGCAGTCGTTTTTATTGCGATCCTGATCAGCTGCCCGCCGCATGGATTCGGCGCTGAATCCTATCACCTCGGCGTTGCGCTGGGATTGTCCGAAACCGGCGCGCCTTATTCGGAAGAAGCCGTCAAGGCGATCGAAATCGCCGTCAATGAGATCAACAGCCAAGGCGGCCTTTTAGGTCACCATCCCATCGAGCTATTTATTCGGGACACCCGCACCGACCCGAAGACGGCCGAACAGGTCGTGCGCAAATTGATCCAGAAAGATAAGGTGCGGGCCGTTATCGGCACTTACTCCAGCGCCTGCGCCATTGCCATCAAACCGATCTGTCGCCGGAACCAGGTGCTCCATATGGCAACCATCAGCAATTCAGAAGACATCACCAAAGTGGACTTCAGCCCGTATACCTTTTCAGTGGTGCCCAACACCTATATGATGGCCAAGGGCCTTGTTGCGGGCGTTGTCAAGCTGGCGCGCGAGAGGGGCTGGAAACGGTTTGCCACCATTGCTTCGGATTATGCCTGGGGACGATCCAGCCAGGCCATTCAGGTCGAGTTGATAAAGCAGGCTGCTCCGGAACTACAACTGGTCGGGGCGTATTGGCCGCCGTTGGGGCAAACGCAATTCAATACCCTGATTGTCGCCATGATGGCCCAACGACCGGATTTTGTTTTGGGAACCATCGGTGGCGCGGATAATGCGTACTTTATGCGAGACGCGCGCGAGTACCGCTTTTTTAAAAAAATTGAGTATCCCGGAGGGCTCATCAGTGTATCCGAATTGATTCGACAGTCCCTCAGCATCCGTCGCAGCCGCTTCGGCCGCTGCAGGGCGCCATTCTTCGCCCATTTGGAATCTCCAATGATGCGCCGATTGGTCGAAGCCTACCAGGCCAAGCACGATCGGTACCCCACGGACTGGGCGGTGATGTCCTATGACGGGGTTTATGCCCTGAAACAGGGAATTGAGAAGGCCGGCAGCATAGAGCCGGCAAAGGTCAAAACGGCCATGCCAGGGATGACCATCGAGACCACCCGCGGCCGGTTATTTTTCCGTCAAATCGATAATCAACTCAGCTGTTCGGCTTATTTCGGTCGGGTGGCCGATGATCCCCGATACCCGTTTCCCATCTATCACGACTTGCTGGAATTGAAAGGAACTGAGATCTGGCGCACCGAAGCCGAAATTCGGGCCGCGAGAGCAAAATAGCAAAAGATGCCGCCCGCCCAGTGGTGTCTTCCTTAACCGTTTTTCGCCCCGTCGAAGTTTAAGGGCTGTCCGTGGAAGAGAAATAACTCAAAATGATGCCGTTCTGATTATGGTTTCTGTATCTATTCAATGGTGCAAACACTGAACCGCATTTAAAATGAACATTGCCATTTAAAGGATAACGGCCGATCAATATTTAACTTGACAATAATTGAGCGGATTGAGATTAGTTATAACGCCGGCGTTGCCAAAACAGAGGCGGCCTGGTGCTTATAATTATAATTGTTGGTGAGTTTGGTTTACAATAATTGCCGTTTTATATCGGAAAGGAGGTGAGAACGAGCATCGCAAGATTGATCGGAGGATTAAAGGGATGAACCTGACACACACGGAGGAAAAGAAATGAAAAAAATAGCATTTTTCCTTTTTATCGTATCAATAGCCGTGGTTTTTGCATTCGGCTCGACCGCCTTGGCTGCCGATAAAATCAAATGGCGCATGGGCAGCACCTGGACGCCCGCCATCAATCTCTACCATGGCGACCAAGCCATGATCAAATATGTGAACGAGATGACCAATGGCGATTTTGATATCAAATGGTTTCCGTCCGGGTCCCTGATGAAAGCTTTTGAGTATTTCGATGCTTGCAGCAAAGGCGTAGTGGAGGCAGTCGGGGATTGGTCCAGCTACTGGGTGAGCAAAGATCCGGCTTTTGATTTTTTAGGCTCCATGCCGTACGGTTTCACCAACATGGATTATGTCGTCTGGTATTATCAGTTCGGCGGTGAAAAGCTTTACAATGAGGCGTACGGAAAATTCGGCATGCGATATTTTAATCTGGGCGCCACGACTTCTGAGTCCGGATTCCGCACCACAGAAAAAACCGGGCCCATTAAATCCATCGCGGACTACAAAGGCAAAAAGTTGAGAACGCCCGCGCGGGCCACCATCTGGGTTCTGGAGCAGCTGGGCGGCACGCCGGTTAAGATGGCCGGTGGCGAGATCTATCTGGCGGTGGAAAGAGGCACCCTGGATGGCGCCGAGTTCAGCGCACCCGGCATTGACTGGGAAATGGGTTTTGCCGAGATCACCAAGTACTGGAGCGTGCCGTGCTGGTTTCAGCCGGCCTCCCAGGTGGGGGTGATGGTTAATGAAAAAGCATGGCAAAAGCTCTCTCCCCAATACCAGGCCATTCTGAGAACCGCCGCCCGGGCAGCGGCCATGGAAAGTCTGACCTTCTATGAGGCCGACTCCGGCCGGGCTATCGAGAAATTCAAAGAAAAAGGCACCGAGATCGTCAAGCTGGACGAGGCCAGCTTGAAAAAGCTGGATGAGCTGTCCGGCGAATACATCATCATGGCGGCCAAGGAGCGCGGTGGCCTTTTTGCCAAAATTTTAAAATCTCAGATGGAATACCTCAAGGAGTACAGCGATTGGCGGGATATGACCGGAAAATTCGGCTACGGGTTTCAGCCCTCCTACGTCGATAAAGTTTTGGCGGAGCTGGATAAAATGGGGGTTAAATAGGTACTAAAGAGGCCTTTGGTTTCTTCCGCCAGAGGCCTCTCTTTTTCAATCCTGAATGCATGCCTTTTTCGGGCTTTCTTAATATCAAAAATTAGCAAGGTATCTCGATGCAGCTGAATACGGTTTTAAAAGCTTTTGACTGGTTCAGCGAATGGAGCGGCCGGATTTTTATCTGGCTGATCATTCCGCTGACCGTGGTGGTGGTTTATGAGGTCATCTCCCGCAGAGTCTTTAACGCGCCCCACATCTGGGCCACTGAAGTGACCAACTATATCTACGGCCCCCATTTTATGCTGGTGGCGGCCTACACGCTGTTGTATAGAGCACACGTCAGCATCGACATCATTTATGGCCGCTATTCTCCGCGCACCCGGGGCATCCTGGACATATTCACCTACCTGGTATTTTTCTTTCCATTTTGCAGCATTGTTTTCTATCAGGGGATTGTGTTTGCCCAGACATCCTGGTCCATCGGAGAAACCAGCGAGTCGGCCGCGCTGAGAATCGTTCCCTTAATTAAAACCGTCATTCCAATTACCTTCGGGTTGCTGTTGATCCAGGGGCTGGCCAATTTCATCCGCAGTATCATGCAAGTCGTTAAAGGAAAAGACATATGAGTCCGGAATTTATCACCATCGGTATGTTCGTAGGGCTTTTAATCGGCCTTTTTTTGGGTCATCCGCTGGCCTTCGTTCTGGGCGGTCTGGCGGTGATTTTCGGTTATTTCGGTGATTGGGGCACCGCCAGTTTTTACATGTTTTTAAACCGGACCTGGGGCATCATGGACAATTATATCCTGGTGTGCATCCCCTTGTTCATCTTCATGGCGCAGATGCTGGATCAATCCGGTGTGGCCGAAGACCTCTTTGATACCATGCGTTATCTGTTCGGCCCCGTCCGCGGGGGGATCGCCGTTGCGGTGGTGGTGGTATCAACACTATTCGGTGCCTGTACCGGGATTATCGGCGCTTCGGTGGTCACCATGGGCCTGTTGAGTATGCCGGTAATGCTCAAATACAATTACAATAAAAAACTGGCATCCGGAGCAATATGCGCCGGGGGCACGCTGGGG
This sequence comes from Desulfobacterales bacterium, assembly GCA_050116835.1. Classification (GTDB taxonomy): domain Bacteria; phylum Desulfobacterota; class Desulfobacteria; order Desulfobacterales; family JAHEIW01; genus JAHEIW01. The sequence goes on along the minus strand of JASFNW010000046.1, from coordinate 19,094 downwards.
ATATTGATCCCCCCTTCTATCATGCTGGTGGTGATGGCGGACCAGGCCGCCACCTCGGTGGGCAAGCTTTTTGCCGGTGCGATCATTCCCGGACTGATTCTGTCGGGGCTTTATATCGGCTATATTCTGATTCGATGTGCGTTTAAACCCCATGAGGGGCCGCCCCTGAGCAAAGAAGAGCGGGAGTCGATCACCAAGTTGCAGCTGTTTAAAATGGTGTTGAAATCGATGGTGCCGCCGATGATTCTGATACTGGGGGTCCTGGGTTCCATATTTGCCGGCATTGCCACTCCGACGGAAGCCGCCGGCGTGGGCGCCTTGCTGGCCTTTATCATGACCGTGGCTTACGGCAAATTCACCTTTGAAGGCCTTAAAACAGCCGCCATCAATACGGCCAAAACCACTTCCATGGTGATCATCATTCTGGTGGGGGCGGCCTGTTTTGCCAGTATTTTTCTGGGTTCCGGCGGCGGAGAAGTCGTTCAGGAATTAATTCTGGGAATCGGCTTCGGCAAATGGGGCACCTTTATCGTGATGATGATCATCCTTTTTTTCCTGGGGATGTTCATCGACTGGATCGGCATCATCATGATCACCTTTCCGGTGTTTTTGCCCATCGCCCAGCAACTGGGCTTTGACAAGGTCTGGTTTGTGGTTGTCATGGCCGTGATGCTGCAGGACTCTTTTTTAACACCGCCCTTCGGTTATGCGCTGTTTTACCTGAAAGGCGTCGCACCGCCGGAAGTCAAAACAACCGATATTTACTGGGGCGCTTTTCCCTTCTGGCGCTTGATGGAACTGGGTCTGATTGTCGTGGTGGTCTGGCCGGCAACCATCACCTGGCTGGCGGATTTGTTGGTGAAGTGAAATCCGGGGGATTTAAATATTCTAAACTTCCGGCAGCAAAATAGACTGAATTTAACCGTAAATCCGAAGCACGAAACTCGAATCTCGAAACAAATTCTCAATCATAAATTCGAATGTTCAAAACAGGTTTGGAATTTTGGTCATTCGATATTCGAATTTGTTTCGGATTTTTTTTTGGGTATTTATATTCGATGAGTCAAAAGTTTACCTTATAACATTGGCAGGAAAGAAGAAAGGAAGATAGCTGTGCTTAGACCCGGCAAGACCTATAACGACGTGTTTAATTCCTTCCAGTGGGATATCCCGCCGTATTACAACCTCGGGGTGGATATCTGCGACAAATGGGCCGCTCACCCCGATCGCCTGGCCTTGATCTACGAAAATGAAACCGGCCAGGTCGAACGCTATACTTTTGCGGACCTGAAGCGTTTGTCCAACCGGCTGGCTAACGGCCTCAAGGCCAGCGGTATCCAGCGGGGCGACCGCTTCGGCATCCTGCTGCCCCAGTGCCCGGAAACGGCCATCAGCCATGTTGCGGCTTACAAATTAGGGGCCATCGCCATTCCGTTGTTCACCCTTTTCGGCACCGATGCGCTCGAATACCGGCTGTCCAACAGTGAAGCCCGGGGGATCGTCACTGATGCCGCCAACTTGCCCAAAATTTTGGAGATACGGCAAAATCTGCCGCTGTTGAAAGTCGTGATTGTCACCCGTGGCGCAAAGGCAGGTAAGGTGCTGGATTTCGGGCAGCTGATTGAAAAAGGATCGGCCGATTTCAAACCCATCAAAACCCGGGCCGATGATCCGGCCCTCATTATCTACACCTCGGGCACGACCGGTCCGCCCAAGGGCGCCTTGCACGCCCACCGGGTGCTGCTGGGGCACCTGCCGGGGGTGGAGTTTCCCCATAATTTTTTCCCCCAGAAAAATGATTTTTTCTGGACGCCGGCGGATTGGGCCTGGATCGGCGGGCTGATCGACGTGCTCTTTCCCAGCTGGCACCACGGTGTGCCCGTTCTGGCGCACCGCGCTAAAAAGTTTGATCCGGAAGAAGCCTTTCATCTGATCGCCAAACACCACATCCGCAACGCGTTCATGCCGCCGACCGCACTGAAACTGATGCGCCAGGTCAAAGATCCCCGCGATCGCCATAACTTTACGATGAGAAGTATCGGCAGCGGTGGTGAAACTCTGGGAGAAGAGCTTCTGGATTGGGGCAAAGATGTGTTCGATCTGACCATCAACGAATTTTACGGTCAGACCGAAGCGAATTTAATTGTGGGCAATTGTGCGGTGATCATGAAGTGTCTGCCCGGCTCGATGGGCAGGGCCGTTCCCGGACACCGCCTGGCAGTGGTGGATGGCGAGGGTCGGCCGGTGCCTGCGGGTACGGTCGGCGAAGTGGCGGTTCGGCGGCCCGATCCGGTCATGTTTCTGGAATACTGGAAAAACCCCGACGCCACTGCAGATAAGTACATCGGGGATTGGTGCCTGACGGGCGATCTGGCCAAGCAGGATGAGGCGGGCTATTTTTGGTTTGTGGGTCGCAAAGATGATGTCATTACCAGTGCCGGTTACCGCATCGGACCGGCGGAGATCGAAGACTGCCTGATGAAGCACCCGGCGGTGGCCATGGTGGCGGTAGTCGGCAGCCCGGATGAGGTGCGCACCGAAATAGTTAAAGCATTTATCGTTCTCAAGGCCGATGTCGCTGCCGGTGACGATATCGCAGCGGAAATCAAAGAATTCGTCAAGGTTCGGCTGGCCGCGTATGAGTACCCGCGGGAGATCGAATTTGTCGATGAGCTGCCGATGACCGCCACCGGTAAAATCATGCGTAAGGATCTAAAAGCACTGGAGATCAAACGCAAATCGAATGATTGATATGACACCTCTATGACTGATCACGAAAGCGCGAAAATAAGAAAACACGAAAAAAATAATAAATATTTCGTGCTTTGACGCTGTCGTGTTTTCGTGGTTATAAAACCCGAAATTGCTTAAGAGGCTATTCTTCTTCTGGTAAGCGCACGATGAGTACCGGCAACTTGCAGCGGCGGACCACCCGCCGAGATACGCTGCCCATCACGGCATCAGACAGCACACCATGGCCGTGGGCACCCATGACGACAAGGTCGTAGTCGTTATTGTCGACTTCCTGTAAAATTTCTTCCACCGGGTTGCCGATTTTGACCTGGATTTTATCCGTGATAAACGGGCAGGACGGCAGCTCTGCCTGTACATCTTCACAGAATTGCGTCAGCCTGGATTTGATGGTTTCCAGAACCTCTTTCTCATTGCGACTCCTGAGCTCCGCCCACTTTTTATGCCCGATGATGTTGACCACCAGACTGTCGGCGGTGGGAGATATATCCTCCAAAACATGCAGGATGGTGATGCCGGCATCATAGCGGTTGGCCAGGCTGGCAGCATAGCTGAAGGCATGGCCGGCGTATGGTGAAAGGTCCGTGGTGTAAATAATCCTATTGATTTCGGGTATCATGGGTTCTCCTCCGTGGCTTTGTCAGCGCTCGCTTTCGGGCAAACGGTTGCAGGTGTGCACCTTTAACTTTATTTTAAACTTTAATTGAGATAAGAAGCACATATATCATATTAATAACGTCAACCGTATTCAAGCTAAAATGTCTGAGACAACCGAACTCATTTTAGGCATCGCCGCCCTCATCCTGGTCATTACCCTGACGCGAAGGTATCACGCCTGGCGGTTTAAACGCGCTTTCATGTTCATCATCGATGACCTTAAGGCAAAAGGGGCGCACAGCACCCACTCAGCAGTAGCGCTTCCCTACGCTGAAAGAAATATATTAAAAATGGGTCTCCGGCAGCATCATCCCCAGGCCCTTGAGCGTCTGGTCATGGAAAACATCGTCGCCAAAACTGAAGACGGTAAGTATTACCTCATTCGACATAATGTCGGCCTGTAGGCCGATATTGGTTATTTGGTTCAGATAAAAATTTTTCCGATTCAAATACAAATAACAATTAACCTATAACCAATAACTAAAACGGGCTTATTGGCCCGTTTTACTACCATAGGGTGAGTGAATCCAGGAATAGCTGCTTCAAATCCTCCGCGCTCACCGGCCGAGGCGACAGTTTCGTTACCCGGTGCTGGGGCAATGTTCCTTCCACCAGTTTGTCGACATCATCGGGCCCATAACCGACCGCGCCGAGCCCGTTGGGCATACCCACCTTGCGCATCAGCTCTATAATGGCGTCAGCCAAAATTTCGCCAGCGTCTTCAGGCGCCGCGCCGGAAACATCTTTACCCATCAAGCGGGCGGCCTGCAGATGCTGGGCGGGGTTGGCTGAAGCCGTGAATCGAAAAACAGCCGGAGCGTTGAGCACGACCGCCATTCCATGGGGGACCAGCGGGTGGCCCGGCGGATACCCTTCGGGCACATAATCGCGAACCATGCCCGAAACCGGATATGACATTCCATGTGCCAGATGCACCCCGCCGTTGCCAAAACCGATTCCGGCATAGGTGGCGGCCAGCAGCACCTCACCGCGGGCGTCATCATCGGACGGGTCTTCAATGACCCGCACCAGTTGCCGGGAGATCATCTCGATGGCGCGGGAGGCCCAGATGTTGGAGATGGGGTTGGATCCCTGGTAGGCCGGACGCATGCGGGGATGCTCGGGGGCCGGCCGCTGGTGGTAGGGCAGGGCGGTCATGGATTCAAGGGCATGCGTTAATTGATCCAGCCCTGTGCAGGCAGCAATCATTTTGGGCAGTGTGCGGGTATTATAGGGGTCGATAATTCCTTTGATCGGTCGCAGCGCACGGTGCGCAATTCCGGTTTTGGCATTCATTTGCAGATAATCAAAAATTGCGACCCCGGTTGTTTCACTGCCCGTGCCGGCTGTTGTCGGGACCGCCACCATTGGTTTCAAGGGTCCCGGAACCGGCTCGCCTTTGCCGATGGGCGGATTCACATAGGTCATAAAATCGGCCGGGTGGGTGGCGTACAGGTTGGCAGCTTTGGCGGTGTCCATGCTGGACCCCCCACCGACGGCCACAAACCCATCGAAATTACCGTCCCGGGCAAATTCAATGGCCTCATTGAAAGAAATATCGGTTGGCTCCACGCTGGCCCGATCGTATAAAACCGCATCGATACTGTGCCGGCGTAAGGCCTCCAGCGTCACTGCAACCGGCTCTTTGTCGGCCAGATTGGCATCGGTGACCACCATCACTCGCCGGGCCCCCTGTTCCTCCATGTCCCAGCCGACCTCGCGCGTGATGCCGGGCCCGTACTTGATACTGGACGTATCCATCGAAAATGCTGTTTCGAGCTGCATGATTCGCACTCCTTTTTTACCGGTTTTAGGTTGGAGATGATCTTGTTGTTGTATCCGAAATTTTTATATTGCGGCTGCAAGCCGCTCCCACCGGATTCTCGGTTGTGGGAGCGGCTTGCAGCCGCGATCGATTTTCATGATGGCAAACGCCGTTTATTGCTGAACGGTAAAGCGTCTGGCGATCTTAACCGCTTCGGCGGCGTCTTCGCCGTAAGCGTCGGCACCGATTCTGGCTGCAAAATCGGCATCTACCGGTGCACCGCCGATCATCACTTTTACGTTTTCACGCAATCCTTTTGTCTGCAACATATGAATGACATTTTCCATTTCCGGCATCGTCGTGGTCAAGAGCGCAGATAACCCCACAACCTGCGGTTGGATTTTGCTGACTTGATCGACGACGTTTTCCACCGTGGCATCAACACCCAGATCGATGACCTCGAAGCCGGCGCCTTCCAGCATCATGGCGACCAGGTTTTTGCCGATGTCGTGGAGATCTCCTTTGACGGTGCACAGAACAATTTTGCCTTTGGTCTGTTCGCTGTCCTTTTGCAACAACGGCTTAATGATATCCAGCCCCTTTTTCATGGTCACCGCTGAAACCAGCATTTCGGGCACAAAAATTTCACCTTTGGCAAATCGTTCGCCAACGACATCCATGGCCGCAATCAAGGCCCCGTTGATAAGGTCATCGAGGTTGCTCTTTTCCTGAATGGCTTTATGCACCAGAGCCTCAATTTCTTTGTGCTTGCCGGCAATCACTGTTTTCTTGATCTCGTCAAATAATTTGTCCATTCAATTTTCCTCATTTAAAAATATCATCACGAAAGCACGAAAAGGCTGAAACACGAAAAACAAAAAAGAAATTTCGTGCTTTAGTGGCTTTTTTGTAAAATTAATGTTCATTATTTTTCTAAGATACTAATATCCTTCTCTGGCGGCTGCTACGATCGCTTTTAAATTCTCGATGGGGGTCGACAGTGGAATTGCGCATTCAGGGCCGATGATGTTGATGCCCGCTTCAATCGCATAACGCACCTGCTTGTAAACGTCTTCGGGTTTTCCCTGGTACAGCACCTGGGGATTATTCACGTTTCCCACCAAAGACATGCGATCACCGACCTTTTCGACCGCCATCTTGGCGTCGACCTGCCATTCCATGTGATAGGCATCCACCCCGGATTCGGCAAAATAATCCAGGCGATCCGTGCAGTCGCCGCACACATGCAGGATTAACGGCCCTTCAATTTGAGCGGTGATTTCCTGATGGATTGGCAGCAGCAGTTCTTTGTAATGATAGGGGCCCACCAGGTTACCGGTAACATGGTCGGCCATAACGACGATGTCGGCACCGGCCTGGAATTGGGCCCGGGCAAAAGCGATGGTAACCGGCATCAGCTGTCTGAGCATTTTGGTGACTTTCTCTGTTTCGCCCATGCCGATTTGAAGCAGAAAATTTTGCGTCCCGGCCATATGATAGGACAGTGTCCAGGGGCCCATCACCTTGCCGACAATGGCGACCTTGCCGCCCACCTGACGCCTCAGAAGCGACAGGGCATCCAGCACAACTTTCACGGAGGGCTTTTCCAGAAAGTGATCCGGCACCACCACGTCTGAAAAGTCTTCATAGGGAAAATTTTTATTGTCCGGCATGCGGTCCCGGTTGCCCCAGTCCACGTCGCACCCTAAAGCAGCCCCTTCCTGCTGAACACTGAATTCCGGCATGACGGTATCAAAGCCCAGAACTTCGTGGCCGGCCAGGGCCAACTCTGCCATGGCGCTGGCATCCAGATGCGCCTCCGGAAATGAAACGCCGGCGGCATCCATTAGGCCGTGGCAGACAATGGATGTCGGATTGCCCACCGGCGGACGTTCACCCTTGCGGCCGTTGAACATGGCCGACAGCACCAGATTGTAGGAAGATGTCTTCATGGGTTTAACCTCCAGCACCTTTTTCAGATGTCAGCAAACAGATATCAGAGGACAGAGGTCAGATGTCAGAAGACAGATGGCAAAATGGGAACATGAAACGATCTTTCTAAACTCGGCTTTCCGTCTTCTGTCCTCTGACTTCTGTCACCTGCAAACTACAGAATTGCCCCGATGTGCCACGGCACGAACTCATTGTCACCGAAGCCCAATGCTTCACTCTTCGACTTTTTTCCGGAAGCGGTCTCCAAAATCAGATTGAAAATAATTTTACCCATTTCCTCAACGGTTGCTTGGCCGTCAACAATCAGGCCGCAATTGACGTCCATGTCGTCACGCATGCGGTCATACATTTCAGAATGAGTGGCCAGCTTGAGGGTGGGCACCGGCTTAAATCCGCAGACCGATCCGCGTCCGGTCGTAAAGCATAGCATATTGGCTCCCCCGGCAATCATACCGGTTACGGAAACCACGTCGTATCCGGGGGTATCCATGAAAACCAGCCCCCCGGGTTTCACCGCTTCAGCATACTGGTAAACGTCCACCAGATGGGTCGTCCCCCCTTTGGCAACCGCCCCCAAGGATTTTTCCAGGATGGTTGTCAGCCCGCCGGCCTTGTTGCCCGGAGACGGGTTGTTGTTTATTTGGGCCTGATGTCGTTCGGTGTATTTTTCCCACCATTGAATGCGCGCGATCAATTTTTCTCCGACTTTGCGGCTGACCGCGCGGCGGGTCAACAGATGCTCGGCACCATAAATTTCCGGGGTTTCACTCAAAATCGCAGTACCACCATTTTGCACAAGGATATCGACGGCCTTGCCGAGGGCTGGATTTGCAGAAATTCCGGAATAGCCATCAGATCCGCCACATTCCAGGCCAAGCATAATATGAGCGGCGGAAACCGGACGCCTTTCAATGCGATCGACTTCCGGCAGCATCTGCTGGACGGCTTCAACCCCCCGGCGCACCGTGTTGACCGTACCCCCGGCATTTTGAATATTTACGGTTTTTAAGCAGGGCCCTTCCTCCAGGTTTGTGTTTTCAAGCAGACACTCCAAGTGATTGACTTCACAGCCAAGCCCCACGAATACAACTCCACCGAAATTCGGGTTGCGGGCATATCCTGCCAGACTGCGCTGGAGCAATTCCAGTCCTTCACCACCCTCTGGAGAGCAACAACCCGAACCATGCCTTAATGCCAGTATGCCATCTACACCGGGGTAGCGGGCCCGTATTTCCGGAGTGATCGCATCGGCGATAAACTGGGCGACACTGGCCGAACAGCTGACGGTTGCCAGAATGCCGATATAGTTGCGGGTACCGACCCGACCATCCGATCGGATAAATCCACTGAAGCGTGCTTGATCTTCTTCGGGTAGAATCGGCTCCGGCCGCAGGTCGGTGCCGATGGCATAGTCACGCGTAACGTCCATCATTTTGGTGTTATGGGTGTGGACGTGTGTTCCGGGCAAAATATCTTTTGCAGCAAAGCCGATGATCTGCCCGTATTTAATGATGGGATCTGCACTGTTGACAGGACTGATGGCCACCTTGTGACCGGCCGGAATCTTCTCGCTCACAAGGCAGTCGGCATTTTCTAATACGGTATCCGGGTCTAAATTACGCAGCGCCACCATCACATTATCTGTGGGGCTTAATTTGACCGTTTTTCCAGTCCCTGCATTCATCTGCGGCGGCTACTCCAGTCCCGACTGTTCCCGGATGCTGCGGCCGATAGCCGAGACATCATCGTCTCCGAAACCCCTGGCGATGAGGCCGTTTTCGATTTGGGCCACCAGCGCGGCCCCAGGCAAGGTCACGCCCAGTTCGCGAGCCGTTTCCAGTGCAATTCCTAAATCCTTATGGTGCAGCTTGACCCGAAAGCCCAGCGGATAAGTGTTGTTGACCACATTGATACCCCGGTTGTGCAGAACCCACGAGCTGGCTGCGCCGCCGCTGATGGCAGCGATGACTTTTTCCATATCCAGCCCGGCTTTCATGCCCAGGCTTAACCCTTCGGCGACGGTCAGGTAAGTGCCGGAAATAATAATCTGATTGATCGCCTTGGTAATCTGTCCGGCGCCGATGGGCCCGACATGGGTGACGGTTTTACCCATGATCTCCAGGATCGGCAGTGCTTTGGCAAAATCATCCGGATCCCCGCCGACCATGATGGCCAGGGTTCCCTGGTTTGCCCCTTCCGGACCGCCGGAAACCGGGGCATCCAGCATTTTGACGCCCTTTTTACCCAGTTCCTCCGCCATCTGCCGGGTGGCGGCCGGGCTGATGGTGGACATGTCGATCACGATGGCCCCCTGCGGCGCACCCTCAATAACTCCGTCGGCGCCCAGAACCACCCCTTCAACATCCGGTGTATCGCTGACCATCGTCACAATAATCTCGTTGTCTTCTGCGGCCTGCCGGGGTGTTTCCGCCCTGCCGGCGCCTTCTTTGGCAATGACTTCTTCCTTTTCCCGGGTGCGGTTATGTACGGTGACCTCGTGGCCGGCCTTGAGGATATTGAGCGCCATGCCCACACCCATGGTTCCCAGTCCGATAAATCCGATTTTCATATGCGGCCTCCTTGTGCCAAATTGGTGTAAACAATCATAGAGATAATTTTATGGTGATGCAACTTAAGCCCTCGGTTTACAAGTTCAAAGGGTTCAGGGTTTCGTGTTGCAGGTTCCAGTTGCCAGCTGCCGGTGGCGAGCCGCCAGTGCCTAAAGGGCCTAACCTTTGAACGCTGAACCTATGAACCTTTGTTTACAAAAAAAATTTTCCCGGGATTCAGCAACCCCTTGGGATCGATCAGATCTTTGATCTGGCGCATGAGCGCATAACTGTCACCGTGCTCGAGTTTCATAAATTTGCGCTTGCCGATGCCGACACCGTGCTCACCGGTACAGGTGCCGCCCAGCTCAACCGCCCGGGTGACAACTTGATCGTTGATATTTTCCAGCACCGACCACTCTTTTTCGCTGTCCGGGTCACCCACCAGAACCACATGCAAATTTCCGTCGCCGGCGTGGCCAAAGACATAACCAATCGCCCGGTTTTCGTCCACCCGTTTCTGAGAAAAACCGATCATCTCCGGGTAGTGTGAGATGGGAACCGCCGCGTCCACGATCAGGGTCTCCTTGCCCGGGTGGGCGCGGTGAATGGTTTCCCAGGCTTCATGGCGGGCCCGCCAGAGTCCGGCGCGTTCATTGGCCTCGATGCCAAACTGGAAACCGGTGGCCCCGCAATCTTCGCATAATTCCTTGGCCAGATCGGCGGTCTCCTGCAAGGTCGCCTTGCTGATACCATGAAATTCGCAAAACAGAGATGGCACTTCCGGGAGCCCCAGATTTTTTTCACGGTTCATCAGATTGATCAGTTCCGGTGTGAGCAGTTCCAGAGCGGCCGGTTCTAATCCGGAGCCGATCATGACCGCTACAGCCTGAGAGGCTTCATCCAGCTGGTTAAAGGTGATGGTAACCGCCAGGTGATGGCTGGGGATACCGGTCAGCCGCAGGGTGGCTTCGGTCACCACACCCAGGGTGCCTTCCGAGCCGACAAACAGCCGGGACAGGTCATAACCCGAAGAAGACTTGTGTGCTTTGCAACCGGTGCGGATAATGTCGCCCCGGGGCAGCACCACCGTTAGTTTCATGACATAATCTTTGGTGGCCCCGTATTTGACGGTTTGAACACCGGAGGCGTTATTGGCAATCATCCCGCCGATGGTGGCGTCGGCACCCGGATCCGGAGGGAAAAACAATCCCTGTTTGCCGGCTTGGCGGTTGAGCTCTTTGCGCAAAACGCCGGGCTGGACATCGGCCTGCAGATCGCGGTGACGAATTTCCAGGATTTTATTCATCTGCGTTAGGTCCATGACCAGTCCGCCGCGGGTGGGCACCGGATTGCCCTCTGTGCTGGTTCCGGCGCCCCAGGGAGTCACCGGCACATCCTGATCATAGGCCCAGGCTAAAATATGGGAGACTTCTTCGGTGGATACCGGCCAGATAATACCGGCGGGCATGCGCCCGCGATGGGCGGAGATGTCATGCAGATGCAACTCACGGTTGGATTGGCCGGTTGAAAAGCGCTCTGAACCCACAATAGTGGATAAAGATGCAATTTGGTCTGCAGTGAATTCTTTCATTGTGTATTCTCCCAATAGGATAAAATCCGTAATTATTATGTGAAACAGCGGTTTGAATTCCTTGAGGAAAAGCTCGCTTCAACGCGATCGCAACCATAACCTATACAGATGACGCATTCAACGCGATTATGCAATTTGAACTTGGGTAAAAACATTCATTTTTCAACAAACGACAAATCAGATTCTCCGGGTGCATCGATCAACCAGATATACAATGGATTTATAGTACAGCCCGCTATGCGCGGACAAACCGATTTCACAGGTGCGGCTGGTCGAATACCCGACGCTACACTGTTCTTTGACCGCCGGCTTCAATTCCTTCAGGGCGGATCGATTCAGCTCGGGGTGGGTAAATCCGCGGTCGCCGGCAAAGCCGCAACAGCCGACCCCTTCGGGCACGACGACGTTTTTGGCACAGGCCTGCGCGACTGCCAGCAGTTTGTGCTCCAACGCCATTTTCATGTTGCTGCAGGTGTGGTGCAGGGCAACGGTGGCGTCCAGAGGCTCAAACTTCAGACGCTCCATCAGGAAATCATAAATAAATTCAGCCGGCTCAAATAATTTGAGCCGCCCGTCCATCACCTTGCGCATGCGATACAAACAGGGACTGGTGTCGCATAACACCGGGATGCGGCCGTCATCGGATGCTCGCAGCAGGGCAGTCTCCAGCTCCGTTGACTTGTTGTCTGCCTGCTTGAAAAATCCTTTGCTTTCAAAGGGGGTGCCGCAGCACAGACCCTGCATGCCTTCAGGAAAACGCACTGCGTAGCCGGCTTTTTTGAGCAACCGCACGGTAACCGTAGGCAGCGATTCGGCGTCCGGATCTCCCCGGGCGGGGCCCATCGTGCGGCTGACGCAGCTTGGAAAATAAACCACCGGGTCCAATCCGTCCGCATGCGGGTTGGGTGCCGCAACCCGTTGGGCGCCCCCGGGCATGTGCGGGTTCCAACCCGGCACACGCCTGTTGCTGAGTTTACGGGCACTTCCGGCGATCCGAGCCAGTGTGCGGGGACCCAACAAATGATGGGCGCGATCGACCACCTTCAGGCCCAGACGCGCCGTGGCGGCAACAGACCGGAAATGGCTTGCCATCAGGGCCGCCGTGCGTCGGGCAACAGATCCATGCTGACCGTGACGAAATTCTTTGGTATGCTCTCCGGTATTGATATCAATCGGGCAGCCCACTGCACACATACCATCCACCGCGCAGGTCTGCTCTCCCAGGTAAGCATAATTTTTTTCAAATTCGGCCAGTCTTTGCGGATTCTCGCAGGTGACTTTCAGGCGGGAAATTTCGCGTTGAGCGACGATCCGTTGCCGCGGGGTAAGGCTGAGGTCGCGGGATGGACAAAACGCCTCGCAAAATCCGCATTCCGTGCAGCGGTCGATGAGGGGATGGGTCCGGGGCAGAGGTTTGAGATTTTCAACATGCACATTCGGATTGGAATTGATGACGACACCGGGGTTCAAGAGATTTTTGGGATCAAAGATGTCTTTGATTTGACGCATAAGTCCATATGCATCGGCGCCCCATTCCATCTCGACGTAGGGAGCCATATTGCGACCGGTACCGTGCTCGGCTTTCAGGGAGCCGTCGTATTTTTCGACCACCATACGACAGACCTCATCCATAAAACGGCGGTAACGATCCACCTCTTTCTGGGTCGCAAAATCCTGGGTGAATACGAAATGCAGATTGCCCTCGCGCGCATGGCCGAAAATGATGGCCTCATGGTACTGGTAGGCGGCCATTAGGCCTTGCAGTTCTGAGGTGGCATCTGCCAGCCGGTCGATCGGAAACGCCACATCCTCGATGATAACCGTGGTGCCGATCTGCCGCACTGCCCCCACGGCCGGAAACAGCCCTTTGCGGATATTCCAGAGCTGTGTGTACGCGTTGACCTTGTCGGTGAATGCGATCGGGCGCTCGGTGGTCAGATGCACCAGGGATTGCTTGACCGATTCGATGTTGTGTTGCAGCTCTTCGCCGGTATGCGCCCGGGTCTCCACCAGCAAGGCGGTCGTTTTCGGTGAAAAAGCTTTGATATAATCCGGCATACCTTCTTTGTCCTGCACCGCGCGCAAGGCAGCCCGATCCATGATCTCAGCCGCATCTACCGGGCCTTGCTTTAAAATAGTGGCGGCACTGCAGGCATTGGCGATGTCCGGAAAGATCATCAAAGCGCTGGCCTTGTGGGGGTGCTCGACAACGGTGTCGTAGGTGATTTCGGAAATAAACCCCAGACTGCCCTCGGAGCCGATCATCAGATGCAGCAATATGTCGAAGGGGTCCTTAAAATCAACCAGGGCGTTGAGACTGTAACCGTTGGTGTTTTTTATCTTGAATTTTTGGCGAATGCGTTCGGCCAACCGGGTGTCGGCGCGCACGGTCTCCCCCAGCTGTGCAATGTTGTCGAGCAACTTACCGTGCGTTTGTTTGAATTGGGCACGGCTTTTTTCATCGGCGGTATCCAGCAGCGTTCCATCGTGAAACAGTATCCGCATGCTGTGAATGGTCTGGTAGCTGTTCTGGGCAACACCACAGCACATCCCGCTGGCGTTGTTGGCGGCAATGCCACCGATCATGGCGGCGTTGATCGATGCCGGATCCGGGCCGATTTTGCGGCCGTAAGGCGCCAGATAACGATTGGCCTGTCCACCGATGACACCGGGCTGCAGACGAATGCGATGGCCGTTGTCTAAGATTTCGTAAGCGTTCCAGTTGCCGCCGCAAAGGACCAAAACCGAGTCGGTGACGGCCTGACCCGAGAGACTGGTCCCGGCTGCACGAAAGGTCAGCGGGATGTTGCGGCGGTCGGCCGCCTGGACAATCCGCTGGACCTCTGCTTCGGAATCGGCTTTGATGACAATTTTGGGAATCAGGCGGTAAAAACTGGCATCCGTGCCGTAGGCCAGCGTTCGCAGCGAATCGGTGAACAGCCGCTGTTCGGGAATAAAGGTGCGCAGATCATCATATAACTGTTGGTATTTCACAGGTAACATGTTGCCAATCTGTTTGGATGTATAGCAGTCAAATGATTGTTATCGGAAATAAAAAAAGATTATCATCCTTAGAAAATTTAAATCTGTGACTGGTAATCTACGATAGGTGCTGGTGTCTATTTGAAAAAAATTTCATCTATTTTCATGCAAAATTAAAACAATCAGTTCTTTGGGACCATGCACGCCAAAAGCCAGTGTCAGTTCGATGTCTGCTGTTTTGGAAGGACCGGAGATCAGCACCACATTGGTCGGCATTTGTCGGGTCCAGTTTCCAGCTTCGATGGCCTCTGAAAATGTGGTGTAAATTTTATCCGCCTCTAAAACGGCAATATGTATGGGCGGAACTAAAGACATCAGGCGCGGTTCCTTTTCATCGGGCCACAGAATCAGCGCACCGGTTTCGGCAATCCCACCCACCGTCGAGGTGACGGCCGCATCGATGCCAAAAAGCCGCTCCTTAAAATCTTCGATCTGGCCATCATAGGTCATCAGTTTCGGCATTTGATTGGATGCCTGCGTCCACGCCACCTGGATCTTGTCCCCAATAGGCGTGCCGGGGGCATACAGCAACGACCTTAGGTTCCGTTTTTTTATAATCTCTTTTAGTGATTTTATCCAATCCTGATTCTCAATAACATGCACCTCGGTACGCACCGCTTCCATCAGTGTTTTGAGCTTTTCAATTTTTTGAGCCATGTCAAGCGGCGCTATCGGCAAATCGGGCGTTTCATGGATATCCACCGCTTGTCCTTTGGTGGCTGTGTGCAGCCGGCTCAGAATTCGATCACGCGAAGCATCATTCATTCTGGATTCCTTCCTCGTCAACCAGCTGGTGCAGGCTTTTGGGCGCAATTTGCGGTGCGGTGCGGTGGCGCGTCCATTGCTTTAATGGTCCGATCTTGGGTATTTTTGGGCCCAGGCGGCCGATTAATTTGTGACCGATGGCCTGCAGCCGCGGGTGGGTGTTCATCAGCTCCCAGCCTTTCCATCCAATGGTTTCCAGCAGATTTTTTTTATAGCCGCCGTCTTTAACCGTGGCCAATGATTCGCTCGTATAGCTTTCAGTCCGCAGGCGGCGCAGCAGCTGCGGAATGGGTATCTTGACCGGACAAACTTCTGCGCAGGCCTCGCACAGGCTGGAGGCCATGGTTAGTTCGCCGGCTTTTTTCAAGCCTTCGACCTGGGGGTTTAAGATTTTGCCGATCGGCCCGGGATAGACAAAACCGTATGCATGGCCGCCGATGCGGGTGTACACCGGACAATGATTTAAACAGGTGCCGCAACGAATACATTGCAGTGTTTGGCGCAGCTGGAGATCGGATAGAATTTTGGAGCGGCCATTGTCCAGGATGACCAGATGGACTTCTTTGGGCCCGTCTTTTTCTTCCGGCTTGCGTGGCGAGGTAATCAGGTTCACATAGGTGGTGATCAACTGGCCGGTGGCCGAGCCGGTCAGCAGTCGCAGCATCGGTGGAATATCGGCCAGACGTTCAACGACTTTCTCCAGTCCCATCACCGCGATATGAACCGGCGGCACCGTGGTGCTCATACGACCATTGCCCTCGTTTTCCACCAGGCAAAGGGTGCCGGTTTCCGCCACCGCAAAATTAACGCCGCTCAAACCCACCTGGGCGTCGTAAAATTTTTGGCGCAGGGTGCGGCGGGCGATGGCATTGAGTTCTTCGACATCCTCGGTATAGGGCATGTCCGGCAGTTTTTGGTGAAAGATCTCGGCAATTTGCTGTTTGTTCTTGTGAATGGCGGGCACGATGATGTGCGAGGGCTTCTCATCGTTTAACTGGATGATGAATTCCCCCAGATCCGTTTCAACGACTTCGATCCTATTCGCCTGTAAAAATTCGTTCAGCCCCATTTCTTCGGAAACCATGGACTTGCCTTTGACCAGGCGGGTGGCCCGGTGGGCCTGCATGATGCGCAACACCTGCTGGTTGGCTTCTGGCGTGGTTTCGGCCCAATGCACCTGGATACCGTTGCGGGCGCAATTTTCTTCGAGCTGTTCGAGTAACTGCGGCAACCGGTTCAGAGCGCGTCGTTTGATGGTGTTGCCGATCTGCCGCAGCCGCTCGGTTTCGTCCTCATCCGAGAAAATTTGTTTGCGCTTGAGAATAAAATTTCCCATGGCAAATTTGAAATTTTTGCGCAGCTGTGGATCGTCTAAAGCGCGCGAAGCATTTTGCTGAAAATTGGAGCCGGTATCATTTGTCATGGGTTCTCTCCCAGATAAATTCGGCCAGGTGCTGGCTGCGAATGGGGATTTTCTGATAATCGATAGCCCCGCTGATATTCATCAGACAACCGCAATCCCCGGCCAGCAGAAGATCGGCGCCGGTCTGCCGAATATCGGCAACTTTATCGCTGACCATAGCTCCGGAAATTTTTGGCTGTTTAATGGCGAAGGTGCCGCCGAAACCACAGCACTCATGCTCGTTTTGCAGTTCAACCAGCTCAACATTTTGCAGCTGGCGGATGAGCGATTTTGAATATTCGATGATGTGCATCTCTCGCAGTGCGTGGCAGGAGGAATGCCAGGTTACTTTGATCGGCTGCCCGCGATCCGCCAGACGGATGTTTAGGGTTTGCACCAGAAATTCGGTGAGTTCGACAACCCGATCAGAGAATTGTTGCACCTGTTTCAAACTTGCATCGTCTTCAAACAGCAACGGATAGTGATATTTCATCATGGCGGCACAGGAGCCGGAAGGCACCACGATAGGATAGTTTTCGGTAAACAAGCGGACTTGTTTCAGGGCGACCTTTTTGGCTTCTTTTGGAAAACCGGAATTATAGGCAGGCTGTCCGCAACAGCTCTGTTGGCGCGGGAAAATAACCTGAACGCCTTCGCGCCGGATGAGTTTGAGCCCTGCCAGCCCGGCCTGGGGATAAATCGAGTCCATCAGGCAGGTGCCGAAGTAATACACTTTTTCGGGTTTGGAAGCGCCCTGTGACATGAACGTTCACCGGTTGACTTTGTTAGTTATGGATCAGTAATTTTACCAGGATATAATGTATTTCCGATTTTGCGGTGCGGCAAATATAAATTTATCTGCATTCGATAGTAATGCGTACAAATCGGTGTTGATCAGGCTTTTATTTTTCTTATAAGACTGCGCGCATATTATCAACTCAAAGTTTTTTCAGGTGGCTATTTAAGGATCGGATAATATTTTGGGCGCAAATCTTGTGCGGCCACTCAAAAAGATCACGTTGAATGTGCGGTCATCACTGCTGAAACCATAATGACACGGGGCAACATCGTGGATGAAATCGTAGCCCTCAGTCGTGACCGGAGGTGCGATTTAATTGTGATGGGCGATTATGTTCGCGGCAAGTTCGAAGAGGCTGTTCTGGGCAGCACAACCCGGCGCGTATTGCGGCGCAGCTAGATGCCGGTCATGCCGGTGCGTTTGCCCGCGCCAGAGTAATGCACTCCTCTAAGATAGAATTGTATCAAAATTGGTACAAAGGCTTTTGGCGCCTGCAACGCTGATCTCTTTTGCAGCAACGGTTTGGCGTTGTCTGCCGGGAGCTGGCAGAAATTTTTACAATGCATTTCGGGAGATGCACTCTGAAAAAGGGTTTCGACATTATTGTCCTAATACGCTTCAATCTGCTGATGCCTGATGACCACCAACGGATTCAACGAACGGTGATGCCGTCGTGGCGATCATTGTTTTTGATGCTTCGTTTCAAACTGGCTACATGTATTTTTTTTGCTACACACCTGCTGGCGTCTATCCTCAGCGTAGCTGGTTTGTGAAAAATATTATTTATCTGAAAATATTATAAATATAAACCAAAAGGGTCATTTGATCCACCCTGTAGGACCGCGTCTCAGGCGCAATATTCTGGCATAGATTTCGCTATTAAAATCTGGCAGAAAAATAAACCGATCTTCTGATTTTCATCAAAAACCCATCCACATATTAAGCGAGGCAGACATGAATATCGGATCCCTGTTTTCACGCCATGCCAGATATCGCCCCCACCATCCTGCGGTTGTGTTCGAAGCGCAGCGGTTGACCTGGCTTGAATTTAACAATCAGATTAATCGCCTCGCCAATGCGTTTATCAATTTGGGGATACAGAAGGGTGATAAGATTGCCACCATACTGCCCAACTGTCTGGAATTGCTGGAGGTATATTGGGCGGTTGCCAAAATTGGCGCGGTGGTGGTGCCGTCCAGCACGCTGCTGCTCGAGCCGGCCATGAAAACCCTGCTCAATGACTCGGATACCGTCCTGCTGGTGACTACCTCCGAGTTTGTCGACAAGATCGATTCAATCAAGCCTGATCTGCCGGCCATAGCAAAAAACCGTTTTATTCTCACGGATTACGCCGGTCAAAAAGGCTATCGTGATTATCACGATTTAAAAGCGGCTGCCAGGGACGATGAACCGGAAGACAGGGACATCGGCGACGATGATCCTTTCAATATTATGTACAGCAGCGGGACAACCGGTTTGCCCAAAGGCATTGTGCACACCCATCGCATTCGAGCGGCTTACGGGACCTCCTTCGCGGCCGCCTACCGGATGACCCCGGAAAACGTCACCATGCATGCCGGTGCCATCGTTTTCAACGGCGCCTTTGTTGACCTGATGCCCACCATGTTTCTCGGGGCAACCTATATCCTGTTGAGCCAGTTTGATCCTGTCAGTTATATTGAGACGGTCGAGCGTGAAAAGGTCACCCACGTCATGCTGGTGCCTGCCCAGATTATTGCTATCCTGAACGCGCCGAATTTTTCTGCAAAGGCCCTTGAATCCCTGGAGATGATCCTTTCTCTGGGCGCGCCGCTGCT
>JASFNW010000045.1:0-31247 GCA_050116835.1 Desulfobacterales bacterium | reverse complement strand
GCAGCCCAGGACCTGGTCCACTATCTCGAACTGCAGGAACAAGATGATTTGGCCGATACCCTAAGCCGTTACATGTACAAGGTGGATTCACCCAAAATGATGTTCGCCCAGTCAGCCGGGACATTTTCGTTTTTAATGGCACCAAAAACACCGCTTTCAGCATTAAATACATATTTGGCCACCGCCGATGCTTCTAAAACATTCACCATGGTCCTGCAGTTTGATAAACAAATGGAACGCGAATCCGTGGAAAATGTCGCCAACTGGCAAATTATACGCACCACCGGTCAGGGGCCAGGCCAGGCCTATAATTTTGGCCTGTCGATCCCGTCTACCGAGGTAACGATCTCCCCCGTACCGCAAAGCGTCTACTACGATGAGGATAAATTAACGGCGACCCTGTTTTTCAACATACGGCAAAACGCTGCGGCCGATGGCACCATCGATCCGATGCACATCGAATTCAAATTCAGCGGTAAAGATGTTTTCGGTTACGAAATGGATCCGGAGTACGATCAATTCACAGGATTTTCGGGAAGTTTCTAGTTCACAACGCCAAGAATTTACATAATCGTCTCAACGATTCTCGTGTTTTTCGTATCGCCATCCCCTCTTCTATCTAATTGAAGTGAATAAATTACGCCTATTTCAACACCGTTTAGGCAATTATCCGTCTATCCACCGATCAGAAAATAGTATAACAACTTGTTAATATTATACATATTAAATAAAATAGCCACACTGGCCTTCTTATGATATTTTAATAATAACAATGCTATAATTGGGTATCGCATGCGAATATCGCCGTTTTAAAAATTATAACAAATGCTTAAGATTCGATGCGATTATGCCGATATAAGAAATGGTCCAGGCGGTAAAATGGACTATTTCTAAAGAATTATAGATCACTGCATTTTCACGCAACTTAGATATGAACGAAACAATGGTGGTTGAACATAAGAAAAATTGCTCGTGCAAGAAGAATGAATTAGAGCAACGGTTGATCGAAAACGAGGAAAAATTCCGCCTTCTGATGGAGCTGGCCACCGACGGGGTCCTTGTGGTGCAGGATGGTAAGATTAAAGAGGTGAATTATTACCTGGCCAAAATGTGCGGTTACGCCATCGATGAGGTCCTGGACACCGATCTGGCCAGTTTTTTCCATCCCGATGATATTGAAACCATCGAAAAAATATATGAAAAGCCCTTAAAGGACGACAGCGCCCTGGCCGTGCACGAATTGACCCTGATGTGCAAAAACGGCCAGCGGGTGGAAGCCGAAGTCATCGCCGGCCGCTTTATTTTTCAAAACAAACCGTCCAATCTGCTGGTGGTGCGCGATATCTCCGAGCGCAACCGCACCGAGCGTGAACTGGTAAAAGCGCGGCAGCTGGAATCCATTGCCGCCCTATCCGGTGGCATTGCCCATGATTACAACAACCTGTTGACGGCCATCATCGGCAATATTACCCTGGCCCAGACCTATCTGGATCCGGACGACAAGGTCTTTTTATTACTGAATCAGGCCCTGGCGGCCTCACAAACCGCCAAGGATCTGACCCAGAAACTGATCACCTTTTCCAAAGGCGGCGCACCGGATAAAAAAGTAGCCGATGTGGCCAAACTGGTTAAAAATACAAGCGAATTCACACTTAGCGGTTCCAACCTGAAATGTGAGTATCAATTCGCGGAAAACCTGCTGCCGGTGGAGGTGGACAGTCGCCAGGTCGGTCAGGCCATTCACAACGTCATCATGAACGCCCGGGAGGCCATGCCGCAGGGCGGCCCGCTTACGGTTAGTGTGCAAAATATCAAAAACGATGACGATGTGCCCAGTCTGAAAAACGGAAAATATGTTAAAATATCCGTTACCGACCGGGGCAACGGCATTCCCAAGAAAAACCTAGATCGGATTTTCAACCCCTATTTTTCGACCAAGCAATTGGGTGATAAAAAGGGCACCGGCCTGGGATTATCCATCTGCCACTCGATCATCAAAAAACACGGCGGTAATGTGACCGTGGAGTCCACCTACAATAAAGGCGCCACCTTTCATCTCTACCTGCCCTGTGCCAAGGGCAAAGCGCCCGATCATCAGGATAGCGCAAAAAGCGAGCAGGAAATCCCGATTTTTGGCGAAGGCCGCATTTTGGTCATGGATGATGAAGCCATGATTCGCAAACTGGCCGGCGAACTGCTGACCTACCTGGGCTATACGGTCGATTTCGCGTCCAACGGCACCGAAGCGGTAAAACGCTTCAAAAAAGCGCTGGATTCAAAAGCGCCGTTTGATGCGGTCATATTGGATTTGACCGTCAAGGGCGGCATGGGCGGTAAAAAAGCCATTCAGGAACTGGCAAAAATTGACCCTCATGTCGTCGGCATCGTCTCCAGCGGCTACAGCAATGATCCCGTCATGGCCGAATATGAGCGTCATGGATTCAAAGGCGTTGTCACCAAGCCTTACACCATGGGTGAGCTGGGCGAGAAATTGAACCAGGTGTTGATGAGCAGCCAAAATTAATTCTCTCTAATTTGATCGTTTCAAATTCTAAAAATAACCATTTGTTTTAAAGGAATCCCTTCTTTTTAATTTTTAAAATTAAAAACCCCGTAGGGGCTTGTCGATCTTACCGCATCTGCTGTGTTAGATGCCGTTCCGCATAGGCGACTATAGCGGAACTACATCTGTCGTGCAGCTGCGGCAACCTCGACAAGCGCTCAAATTAGACTTCTAATCTGATCGTTTCAAATTTTAAAAATAATCAATTTATTCCAAAGGGATCTTTTCGTTATTAATTGTTGCAACTGATCGTCAATCAACTCCTAATCCCCTCACCTATTGCTATCGCTCACCATTTATTTTAAAATCAGCTTGTCAATCATGCTCGATTTCCGTTTAAATAGACACAAGCTGTTCATCACACTCTTTTTGCTGGTGGGAGTCATCAGTGGCAGCTTAGCCGGTGCATTTTTTGCGCTCACCCATGATCTGCCCCAGATTCGCGCACTTGAACATTTCACGCCGGACGCGGTCACCCGCATCTATTCTGCCGACAACGTTTTGCTGGCAGAATTATTTGTTGAAAAGCGTGAACCCGTGCCGCTAAAAACGATTCCCCGCCATTTAATCACGGCTCTGGTCGCCACAGAAGATCGCAAGTTTTACAAGCACAGCGGTGTGGATCTAAAGGGGATCGCCAGGGCCATCATCAAAGATATAAAAGCCGGTGAATTCGTTGAAGGCGCCAGCACGATTACTCAGCAGCTGGCGAAAACGCTTTTTCTAACACCACGTAAAACCCTGGTGCGCAAATTAAAAGAAGCCATCCTGGCCTTTCAGTTGGAGCGCCGTTATACCAAAGATGAAATCCTGGAACTGTACCTTAACCAGGTATATTTCGGCAGCGGCGCTTACGGTGTGGAGTCTGCCGCAAAAATATTTTTTGGCAAATCCGTAAAGGATTTAAACCTGTCTGAATGTGCCCTGGTGGCCGGCATGCCCAAATCGCCCTCGCGCTATTCACCGCTGGTCGATCCGGAACTGGCTATCAAGCGGCGCAACACGGTTTTGCGACAAATGCGCGATACCGGTAATATCTCAGATGAGGCCTATCGGCAGGCTGTCCTCACGACGCTGGATACCAACAACCACAGATCAGATTCCTCAAAAGCCGCATTTTTTGTCAATTATGTCAAATCGTCTCTGGAAGACGAACTGGGTTCAACCCGGCTCTATAAAGGGGGGCTATCGGTTTATACAACCCTTAATTTTCAACTTCAGCAGGCCGCTGAAAAAGCCGTCACTGACGGGCTTGCTGACCTGAGCGAGCGAATGCAGCAGGCCCAATTAGAGGATGCCGATTCGCAGGCAGCGCTGATCTCCATTGATTTAACGACCGGCGGCATTTTGGCCATGGTGGGGGGTAAAGATTTTACGACCAGCCGCTTCAACCGGGCGACCATGGCGCTCCGCCAGCCGGGCTCCGCTTTTAAGCCGTTTGTTTATGCTTACGCCATTGAACAGGGCCTGGCGCAAAATACAACTATTCTGGATGCACCCGTTGTCTACAGGGGCGCTCAGGAAGGCCAGGATTGGAAACCGCAAAATTTTTCATCGGGATACAAGGGCGAAATGACCCTGCGGCACGCGCTGGCCATCTCGCAAAACATTCCGGCGGTGCGGCTGCTGCAAACACTGGGGCCGTTGTCTGTCGCCCAGTTTGCCCACCGAATGGGGATCAAATCACCGCTGACATCGAATTTATCCCTGGCCCTGGGCACATCCGAAGTCACCCTGCTGGAATTGACGGCAGCATATGCCGTATTTCCAAACAAAGGCGAAAGAATTGAACCCTTTGGCATCCTGGAAGTCAGCGATCGACAGGGTCGAATCATTTGGCGCACCAAACCCCAGAAAAGATTGGTGATAGCGCGCAGCTCTGCTGCGATTGTGACCAATATGCTTGAGGGCGTCGTCAACGAAGGCACTGCCAGACGAGCACAGGTTCTGGGAAAAGCCGTGGCAGGCAAGACGGGCACTTCGAATGACTACAAGGATGCTTTGTTTGTCGGTTTCTCACCCCGTATTATTACCGGCGTTTGGGTCGGCCGGGATCGGGGTGGCAGTTTGGGAAACCGCGAAACGGGGTCTCGTGCAGCTTTGCCCATCTGGATCGATTTTATGCAGGTCGCCCTCCAAAATGAGCCCCACCTTTATTTCGACATTCCCGACGATGTCAGCCCGATTCGCATTGATCCCTTGACCGGCCGCCCCCAGGCAGATGAGGCAAAATCATCGGTCGTGGCCCTGTTTAAAAAGGGCACCGAGCCGACACCGCTTCGGTAAAACAGGTTTTGGACCTTCGCCGCGCCATAGCGGCTACGGACGCGCAGGCAGCTGTCGGTATTATTGGCCACTGGCTTCTCGCTTCTTGCAGTTGGCCTTTTTTTGAGCCAGAGACCAGTAGCCAGAAGCCAGATGCAAGCTGGCGGTAACCCGCTTTTTACCCATTTGATGTTTGGATTCCGGAATGAAAATTTGGCAGACAAAAATTTACTTTGCATTTTATTTTTCCAGCAAACAGTGATATAGCTGATGCTTTCAAAAAATCCAAGGTAAGACAAAATTAAATTTTTTAGGTGAGCCCGGGTCATGATCCGAAAAGCAACCATCAAAGACGTCAAGGCCATCCACGGACTCTTGCACGAATACGGCAAGAAAGAAGAGCTGCTGGCACGCCCGTTGAGCGAGCTTTACGATCATGTCAGAGATTTCTGGGTGCATGTCGATCGCAATAATGATCAACTTATTGGTTGCTGTGCGCTGCAGTTTTGCTGGGAAGATCTGGCAGAGATTCGCTCACTGGCGGTTTTGCCCGAGCACCTGGGAAAAAACATCGGACGAAAACTGACGGAGACGGTTTTGCAGGAGGCCATGTCATTTAACGTCAAAAAAGTCTTCACCCTTACCTACAAACCGGATTTTTTCAAACAATTCGATTTCGTTCAAATCGAACGCTCTGATCTACCTTTAAAAATATGGGCAGATTGCATCATCTGTGTCAAATTTCCCGACTGCGATGAAATCGCTATGATGAAGGAGCTCAAATAAGCGTACATTTCGTGGCTGGAAGCCACTCCCACAAATTGTTGAATCACATCAACGTGCACCTCTAACAGAATAAAATATGCGTAGGAGCGGCATCTTGCCGCGATTGAGAAAGTATTTTGGAGCGGATCGGAACGCAGCCATCGGGCAAAAGATAAGAATTTTGAAACCCGTTTAGGTGTAGATGAGGTTCAACGGAATCGGCGCATGCTTCGAAATACCCGGTTTTGGCAAAATATGCTGTTCGCCCACCGATAACCAATGCAGGTCCGGCTTGAGGTCTCTCAATTTTCCGTCTTCAGGCTCACGGGCATGGGAGGTTGCCACATAGCTGGCCTGGAAGATACAAATCCCGCATCTTTTCTCCCTTGCGACAATGTAATTTTTTCTAAATGCCTGCGGTGACAACCCATTGGCTTCAGCAATCTCATTCAACTCTTTGATGGATCTTTTGATCAAAACCGATTTGTAAATGCCCCGCTCTGATACCCGGATCAAAGCTCTCGTCTCACTGCTGCCCACATACACCGTGGAGATCCCCGGAATGCGTTTAAGATATTGGGCGGCAACGATGGCGGCTGTCCGCCTTCCGCCCACCATTACCGGCAGTCCATAATATTCAAAGAATTTCTTTTGCAGGTCTTCAGCGTACTTGTCACCCTTTTCGAAAATATCTTTTGAAATATACCGCAAACTCCGTGCCATATCCTCAGCCGCTTCGGTAATCGGCCAGTCAATGCGCACATGGAAATGCGTGAGCCCGTAACGGTTCTTTTTCAAGCTGGTGGAATCGCCCTGAATGAGCAAAGCATAATCCACCGGTAGCATGATTTTTAAAAAGCTCTTAAAGTAGACGGATTCAAGATACTTCCACTTGCTGTCGAACTTTTCAGAAAGGGAAAGGGTTTTAAAGCGCATTAAATTCTGTTTGGTTGTTCTGTTGACATCAAAGTATCGGATGTACTTTTTGTGCTCCGGCAGAACCGTATCTTCTACGAAAATAACCAGAAACGCATTCTGAGATTCATACTCCCGATCCGGAATGCGCCCCCGGGGCTTCATCTCACGCTTTTCAACAAAAGGAAACGGCTTCTGCTGGGCGCTAAAGTTCTCATAGGAATCGATCAGGGCATATTGAGTCAACGTCTGATCCAGCTCATCCCGCAACAATTCATAATAGGAACGCCTCAGTTTTTTTACGAGGCTGAGTTCCTCTCTGTATTTCCAATGTGCCAATGTCTTCTCCTGAAAAGTGGCCTTAAGTTACCGAAAATCAACAAA
Organism: Desulfobacterales bacterium; assembly: GCA_050116835.1. Classification (GTDB taxonomy): domain Bacteria; phylum Desulfobacterota; class Desulfobacteria; order Desulfobacterales; family JAHEIW01; genus JAHEIW01. The sequence goes on along the minus strand of JASFNW010000045.1, from coordinate 24,355 downwards.
TTCTGATATATTCTATCATGAATTACTATAGAGTTCTATTTATTTTCAAACTTCTCAGCCCACACATAAATTCTTTCGCGATAAAGATAACTGAGCAAGACTAAAACCAGACAGGCACATGCGACCACAACGAGTAAAACATAATTTTGCTCGTAGAGGAATGCGCCCTGCAAACTTAACGCAAATGTGCCCGGCATTCTGCCGATCGCGGCCATTAACATAAAGAGTTTGATCGGCAGTTTCGTTAATCCAAGGGCCAGGCACAAGTAGTCTTTGGGAAAACCCGGGATTAAGAACAGAACAAAGACGATGAGTATGCCTTGACGCTTGAGCAGTGTATCAATTTTAGTCAACCGATGCGCTGGAATCAACTTTCTGACGTAGCGCCTGCCCAGGAGACGACCGATCATAAAGTTTAAGTACGAACCGATCGTCAGACCGATACTGGAATAAATAAATCCCGGTAGCGTACCGAACAGGTAACCGCCGATGAAGCCCGTAGCCTCACCGGGCACCGGCGCAAACATGACCTGTAAAATCTGGATCAACATGAACACCGGCGGTGCGCTGGATCCGAAGGAGGCAATCAGGTTGCGGATTTGTTCCCGATCGGAAAACAATCGATACCCATCGATCATCTTTTCCCATATCGGGACACGAAACCAGAACACCACAAGAGACAAAACGGCAAGCGTCAACAGAATCGAGATTTTTAATTTTTTGGGGATCGCCGTTGGGGGCATAACGTTATGGATGTGGTTATGTTAATGCCTGATGGTTTGTCAAAGCGTATTTTTATGTATCACACCAAACACATGCATTGCTATCATATGACTTGAAACACGCCGAGTCTTCTAAAAGATAGCGGAGCACAACACTAGCGCTGTTTCTTTTTCTTTTTTTCCAGCGCTTTCTTCCGGGACCAGCGTTCAACAAAACTGATGGTGCCGGAGCTGTGGGCGCGTTTTAGCTGCTCTTTTTTAACCTGAATGCCTTCTTCACCGCTAACGGCGGCCCTAAGGCATTCCGTTTTACAAAAACAAACCATACAGCTTTCGGGAGAGTTCCTGAGGCCGTCCTCTCCTAGCGGAAAGACATTATCAAGTTTGCCAAAACAATACGGGCGTTCTTCTTTTCGTTTTACCATTATTCGAAAACACCTATATCATCAATCATTGGGTCCCGGCCGCGACAACTTTTCAAACTCACGGTTCATGCTTTCAATATAGCCCTGATCCGCGAAACTGTAATAGTGATTATCACCAATAATAATATGCTCATGAACGATCAGGCCCATAATTTTACCGGCAAATACGAGCTGGCGCGTAATGGCCACATCCTCTGAAGAGGGCTTCGGATCGCCCGAGGGATGATTGTGGGCAAATATAAGCGCTGCGGCATCATGGCGCAAAGCCGCCTGGATGACTTCACGCGGATAAACGCTGCTGGCGGTTAATGTCCCTTCAGAAATGGTATCTGCGGTAATTACCTCGTTTTTGGAATTTAGAAAGATGACCTTGAAGAATTCCCGGCGTTTATCGCCGATATGATGGTACAGATAATCATAAAGGGCTCTGGAATCGTTGATGGCATCTTTGTGGATAAGTTTTTTTTTAAGATATCGATCGGCTGCAGCTTTAATCAGTTTGACGCCGAAAAGATTTCTGGGTCCGATACCCTTAATTTTGCAGAGTTCATAAGGTGAGGCTTCGAGCACACCTTGAAAGGTCTTAAAACGCTTCAAAGCAGCCTTGGCTGCAGTCTTGCAATCTTTGCGCGGCGTGGCCAGTGTAAGCAAAAGCTCAATCACTTCGTAGTCATGAAAGCCCTCCAGGCCACTTGTCAGAAAACGGTCGCGCAGTCTTTGCCGATGACCCGCTCCTTTGTGATCTTTTTTACTGCCGTCTTTGGACATTTGACTGCTTTCGATTTTAGTTTTATGGGGTCATTAGGTGTCAGTGTCCAGGTATCAGGTCGCTGGCCGCTGTCTGCTGGCAACTTGCAGCGGATTTTTGCATCCTCGCAAAGGCTCCCGTCCACGGATACAAATTTAAACCCGTTGTGAATTTATTTTAGCTTGTCTGTGATTATCCGTGTGGGTCCGTGGCTATTATATATTCAGTAGCCCGCAACTCGTAAAATGCCCTATTCCTCATCCAGTTCCTGCTTCAAATCCCGCGTCATCAATCTGTGAACCGCTTCTTTGGGTGCCAGATCTTCATAAAGAATACGATAGATCTCATGGCAGATCGGCATTTCGACGTTGAGCTCACGCGAAAAGTTATAAACCGATTTTGCGGTTTTAACCCCCTCGGCCACCATGTGCATGTCGTCCAAAATTTCCTGCAGTTTTTGGCCGCGCCCCAGCTGGATTCCCACCGTGTAGTTCCGGCTCAAATTGCCCGTGCACGTCAGAACCAGATCTCCGAATCCGGCCAGTCCGGTAAAGGTTCTCGGATTGGCTTCCAAATGGAGCCCCAGGCGTCTGACCTCTGTCATTCCCCTTGTGATCAGCGCCGCACGCGTGTTCAATCCCAGTCCGAGACCATCCAGGATGCCGGCTGCAATGGCAATCACGTTTTTTACGGCTCCCCCCAATTCGACCCCAACAACATCATCGCTGGTGTAGACCCGGAAGTAATTGGTTGCAAATGCGTGCTGCACCATCGCAGCAGTATCGGAATTCATGCAGGCCACGGTAACGGAGGTCGGCATTTTCCGGACGACCTCTTTGGCAAAGCTGGGGCCGGAGATAACCGCCAAAAGGTCTTCGGTTACTTCGGGCAAATTCTCTTTAATGACGCCCGACATGGTCAGATGGGTCTTCTGTTCGATCCCTTTCGAAGCCGAAACGACAACGGTACCTTCGGAAAGAAGTCCTCTCATTTTCTTTGTCATCGCCCGCATTAAATGCGACGGCACGACGATGACGATTAAATTTTTGTCTGTAACAACGGCGGCCAAATCATTGGAAGGCGATATATGGGTTGAAAGCGAATGGCCCGGTAAAAAAAGCTTATTTTCCTGAAATTGAGCAATCTGGTCTCTGACTTCTTTTTCATATACCCATAGACTGATTTGAAAGCCCTTACATGCCAGCAGATCGGCAATAGCCGTACCCCAGCTACCGGCACCCACAACTGCTATTTTAAGTGTCGACGAGTCAACTTCAGTTTTTGTTTTCATAGGCCTATCGCGGACAATCCGGAAAAATGGCCACAAAGGCGCCAAGACACAAAGTAAAATGAATGTCTTAAATTAATCTTGGTGCCTTAGCGTCCTGGTGGCAAACATATTTTATTATCAAATGCAAAATAATGACAAGCAGGATTCTATTTTAGACAATCAGCGTCTAATCGTCTTCTTTTTCGGCCAGCCGGGCTGCACCGACTACCCGTTCATCGGCGTCCATGCCCATCAGTTTTACTCCCTGGGTATTGCGGCTGATGATTGAAATCGTGTCGATTTGCATCCGGATCACTTTACCGATGTTGGTCATAAGCATCAAATCGTCGTCATCGGAAACCAGTAATATTCCGACGACCTTTCCGTTGCGTTCGGTGGTTTTAATCGAAATGACGCCTTTACCGCCTCGTTTCTGAACCGGATATTCATCAATAGAGGTCCGCTTTCCGTATCCGTTTTCGGTCACGGTAAAAAGGGTTTGACCATGGCTGAGCACTTCGACGCCCACGATCCGGTCCTCTTTTGCCAGCCGCATACCGCGAACACCGGTTGCGACGCGCCCCGACGGTCGAACATCTGATTCATGAAATCGAATGGCTTTGCCCCCGTGTGATCCCATAAAAACATTCAAGGTACCATCGGTGATCCGGGCCGCAATCAACTCATCACCTTCCAGAATATTCAGGGCAATAATACCGCCGACCCGCGGACGGCTGAAGGCCATCAGTTCCGTCTTTTTGACCAGTCCGTTTTGGGTGGCCATCAAGACATGATATCCCGGTTTGAACTCCGGTACAGCCAGCACGGTGGCCAGTTTTTCATCCTTTCCGAAATTGAGTAAATTCACAATCGCCTTTCCCAGACTCATGCGCCCGGCCTGGGGGATATCGTATACCTTACACCAGTACACTTTGCCCAGGTTGGTAAAAAACATAAAGGTGTGGTGGGTGGATGCCACAAATAAGAGCTCGACAAAATCATCCTCTTTGGTTCCCATGGCGGTTTTGCCTTTGCCGCCCCGGCGCTGGCTCCGGTAAAGGGTGATGGGGTTGCGTTTGATATAACCGCGCTTGGTAATGGTGACCACCATGTCTTCTTCGACAATCATATCCTCGATGGTGATTTCTTTGGTCTTCTCAACCAGCTCGGTCAGGCGCTCATCGCCGAATTGTTCCTTTATCTCGGTCAGTTCTTCTTTGATGATATTGAGCACCAGGCGTTCACTGGCCAGAATTTCGTTGAATCTGGCGATATCTTTCAATAAACTCTTATAATCCTGAACAATTTTTTGTCGCTCGAGGCCGGTCAGCCGCTGCAATCGCATGTCTAAAATGGCCTGGGCCTGTTTTTCTGAAAGGCTGAATTTTTTGATCAGCTGGGATTTTGCATCCGCCGGTGATTTCGCGGCCCGGATGAGCGCTACGACTTCATCCAGGTTGTCCAGGGCGATCTTCAAGCCTTCTAAAATGTGTGCCTGGTCTTCGGCTTTTTTTAGATCGTAACGGGTGCGACGAATGACAATGTCTTTGCGGTGCAGGATAAAATTTTGCAGGATTTCTTTGAGATTCAGTAATTCGGGGCGGCCATTGACAACCGCCAGATAAATGCTACCGAAGCTTATTTCCAGGCGAGTATGCTTATAGAGTTGATTGATGGTCACCCCGGCAATCTGGTCTTTCTTGAGCCCTAAAGCAATGCGCATGCCCTCACGGTCCGATTCATCCCGAACGAACTGGATGCCGCTTATATTCTTGTCGCGGACAAGCTCGGCAATTTTTTCAATCAGCTTGGCCTTGTTCACCTGGTAGGGAAGCTCGGTAATGACGAGGGTTTCCCGTTGGGTGCGTTTGTCTTTTTCAATCAGTATTCTGGCCCTGACCCGAATGCTGCCCCTGCCGGTCATATACGCATCATGGATGCCCTCGGTGCCGTATATAATACCGCCGGTCGGAAAATCAGGACCCGGGATGTATTGCATCAGCTCGTCGATGGAAATTTCCGGGTCATCAATAAGGGCACTGAGGGCATCAATGACTTCAGAAAGGTTGTGGGGCGGGATATTCGTCGCCATCCCCACAGCGATACCGGCCGAGCCGTTTATCAGCAGATCCGGAATTTTGGCCGGCAACACGGTGGGCTCCATCATCGATTCATCGTAGTTGGGGATAAAATCAACGGTTTCTTTTTCCAGATCAGCCAGCATCTCATGGGCCAATCGCACCATCCGGATTTCAGTGTACCGCATGGCTGCCGGCGGATCACCGTCAATGGAGCCGAAGTTGCCCTGGCCGTCCACCAGCGGGTAGCGCATCGAAAAATCCTGCGCCAGCCGCACAATCGTATCGTACACGGCGGCATCGCCGTGCGGGTGGTATTTACCGATGACATCGCCGACAATGCGGGCCGACTTTTTATAGGGCTTGTTCCAGTCGTTTTTGAGCTCCCGCATGGCAAAAAGCACCCGTCGGTGCACCGGTTTCAGCCCATCTCGAACGTCCGGCAAGGCCCGGCCGATGATGACGCTCATGGCGTAATCCAGATAGGATTTTTTCATTTCTTTTTCGATGCTGATTTCAGCATGAGTTTCGCTCTGATACATCTTTACTCCGTGTTCTAAGATGAAAAGTTATTGGTTATCAGTTATTGGTTGTTCGTCTCTGGCCGTGGGCTCCCGGCCGATGGTCAATGTCTTCGAGATGCCGGGATGCTGGAAATTGACAAGCCTGAATGCTTACATTTTCAGATGCTGTAGCACTTTTGAGCTTTCCAGCCTTATAACCTTCCAGCCTCCCGGCAAAACACCAACCCTGAACCTGCGAGCCCTGAACTTCTGAACCCTCGAACCCTGAACCTTATTGAGACGGTTCAATCAACTGCTGATAACTGGCCAGATAAATTTCGGACAGCGTCAAAAATGCTGTGACCACCAGCGGGCCGTAAATAATGCCCAATATCCCGAATAGCTTCAACCCCCCGATAATCGATAAAAAAACAATCAGGGTGTGCATCCGCACCCTTTGCCCCACCAATTTGGGCTTGAAGAAATATTCAATGCCACCGGACAGGACAATGTAAAAGGCGAGAAAAAATATGCCGGCGGCTATACGACCCTGCAAAAATAACAGAATCGCCGCCGGTACAAAAACAACCCCGATTCCCAAAATGGGCAAAAAAGCCAGCAGGGCCATGATGACTCCCCACACGAAAGGCGACTTTAAACCAAAGAGAGCGAAGACGATACCGCCCAATGTGCCCTGGATCAGTCCGCCCAAGCCATTGCCCAGTAGAATGGCGGTGGCGATATCCTTAAACTTTTGAATCAATATTTGGTCCTGATCCTCCGGCAAAGGGGAAATTTTGACAATAAAGGATATTAACCGGTGGCTGTCGATGAGCAGGTAAAATATGATGAGCAGCATAAAAAAGAAATTGACAATAAATTTAAGCACATTCGTGGTAATCGAACGGGCCTGCTCATACAAAAAGAGGGCCACAACCCTGCCGACTTCGGCAATTGCCCGGTTCAGCTGCTCACCTGTGATTTCGATTTTAAACCGTGCCAAAAAATGATTGATCGTGTCGAATATATCACTTCTTTCGAGCAGCTCCATGATGGGCTTGCTTTGAAGTGCACCTCTGGCCGTCAAATACAACTCCCAGGCTTCATTGGCTAAAATGCCGACCAAAAACGATAGCGGCAGAAATAAAACGATAAAGATCAGGGCGCAGGTCAGCAACGAGGACAAGGTTGGATTCATCCTGCGATTCAACAATTTGTATACCGGCATAAATACGGCCGTCACAACGATGGCCAGAACGATGACCGATACGAAGGGCCACAGCAGCCAGCCCATCATGACGCAGGACAATGAAAAAACCGCCAGAAAAAACCATAAAATCATATTCGGTGTTCCCTGAGGGTTCACATCTCCTCCCTTTAAAAAGGACATAATTATCCAGAAAGGCTAGTGCCTTTAAATTCGGTTGGCCATTGTGATGGTAATTTTCAAGAGAGGGCGCTTGTAAGGTTTGAGGACAGGCGCTTTACTTGGCAATAAACCCTCCGGCTACCAACAGCAAAATGATTTCGTAAATGGCAACATACATCCAGCTGCCCGATAATCCAAATGCGATACCGCCGCCGATGATCGCCGGAACGGCAAAAAATACTAAAATACCCAATTTGCGGCTAATGTCCATTGGTGTTGAACCTCCTTCTATATGCTAAACCGTTGCCAGAGGGGTTGTTAAATTCAGCGCAGGCCAACGGGTTGCCATTTGCAGCCCCATTTTAGCCGTACGTTTCATGATCAAGAGAGGCGTAAAATCCCTTTACCGGATCCAGGATCACCGCGGTCGAAAAACCGAATATTTTCAATGGTATTTAAGGTTCAAAATTTAACTAACTATTAGCAATTATTACAAAAAAAGTAAAGAAAAAAGTGAAAAAAAGTACCGTGTTCGGCGTTCCCGCCTTCGCCAGAAAGGCTACATTGCGCCAAGCCCCGTTCGGGGTCAAAGAATGCCAATATATGCAAAGCTACCGGGTCTAAATTAAAACAGCTAAATTAGCGCTCGACGATCATTGCCATTCCCATACCGCCACCGATGCACATCGTAATCAAGCCCGTATTGTATCCCTGGCGGCGCATGTGGTTCATACCGGTCACCATTTGCCGGGCTCCGGTGCAGCCGATGGGATGGCCCAGAGAAATGCCGCTGCCCAGCTCATTGGGACGATCATTTTCAAAGCCCAGTTCGCGCATACACCCGATGGCCTGGGCGGCAAATGCTTCGTTGAGTTCGATCATCTGGATATCCCCCAGGGTCATGCCGGTTGCTTTTAAAACCTTTCTGACCGCTGGAATCGGTCCCAATCCCATATAAGCCGGATCCACGCCACCGGAGGCGAAGCCTTTGATTTTAACGACCGGCTCCAAAGATAAGGATTTGGCCCTATCGGTACTCATCAACACGACAGCCGCAGCCGCGTCATTGATACCCGAGGCATTACCGGCGGTGACCGTTCCTTCTTTTTTGAACGCCGGCCTTAACTTGCCCATTTTCTCCATGTTGGTATCCATGGGGCGCTCATCGGTGTCAAATACAATTTCGCCTTTGCGGGTTTGAATGGTAACCGGCGTAATCTCCTGGGCAAAAAGGCCATCGTTGATGGCCGAGCGCGCCCGCGTGTGACTGAGAACACCGAGTTCGTCCTGTTCCTGCCGGCCTATATCATACAGGGCCGCAATGGCTTCTGCCGTAAGGCCCATGTGATAGCCGTAAAAAATTTCCCACAGGCCGTCAAATACCATTAAATCCAAAACATCTCCAACGCCCGTCAGCTCCATCCGATGTCCCCAGCGCGCCTTGGGCAACGCCATCGGGGCCATGCTCATGTTTTCCTGTCCGCCGGCAACAACCACCTCGGCCTGGTCGAGCATAATGGCGGAAGCCCCCAAGGCAATCGCCTTGAGACCAGAGCCACAGACCTTGTTGATGGTATAGGCCGGGGTTTCCTTGGGAATACCGGCGCGGATCATTGCCTGGCGGGCGGTGTTCTGTCCCTGGGCCGCCTGCAGGACATTGCCCATAACGACCTCGTCCACCGTTACGGGTTGGCCGTCGTCACCCCAGTCATAGGATTGTTCTTCCAGTTCAACAAGGCCCTGGTCTTTGAGTTTGTCCGGCGCCGCCGTCTTCATGCCCTCATCGGGAACCGGCTTCAGGTTTACCCGTTTCAAGGCATCTTTCATGACGAGTGCGCCCAGTTCTGTCACGGGCACATCTTTTAACCCGCCACCAAACGTTCCGATTGCCGTTCTCGAGCCACTAACAATGACAACCTCTTTCATATTGAAACCTCCTCAATTATATAAAAATACTAAAATCATTGCACATCCATACACAGCGATTTACAAATTACCCGGTCTTTGATAGCCATAATTGCAGGACGATCATGTTTTTTTCTGACTCCGCTTAAAAACGGAATTTCACATCTTGATTCAATAGATGAATGTGTTCAAAAGGCGATATGCCGAGTATTAACGCATGAGCAACACTGTGCCCCGGTATTTGGGATGAGGGGCACCGAAGGTTTAGTCCCAACCCGAGGCGCAGGTCGAGTCCCAAGAATCGGGGCACCGGCAATTTGAAAATCATAGTGCCTTGCCGAAAATGACATGACCGGATAACGCACTCTGATTTTGCAAATTATTGGCTGCAGAACGCAAGCGTGCGTTCCGCATTCGGCTCCAACACAGCGCACTAATGGCGATCGGAATAAAAGAGTGATTCATACCATGGTTGCCCGGCGAAGGTCAACGAAGATAAAATGTGTTTAATCCTTCTTTCAAATAATCTGCATCCGGATTACCGCTTCATTTTAGCGGCCAACCGGGACGAATTTTACGACCGGCCCACCGGCGCTCTGGCCTACTGGTCGGACCATCCTGAAGTGCTCGCCGGGCGGGATTTAAAAGCCGACGGAACCTGGCTGGGCGTCAGCCGCACCGGAAGGATCGCGGCCATAACCAACTACAGAGATCCGGCCGCCCTCATGCCCAATGCGCCTTCACGCGGTATCCTGGTTCGAGACTATCTGCTCGGCAACGCATCTCCGCAAGATTACCTTGAAACGGTTAGTCAAATCGGGCAGCGCTACAACGGGTTTAATTTAATTGCCGGTGATGCCGGTGGGTTTTTCTACTATTCGAATCGCTCGGCCGGCATACGGCAATTGAGACCCGGAATTTACGGGATCAGCAACCATCTGATCGACAGCGCCTGGCCGAAGGTGCGAAGGGGAAAAGCATTGCTACAGGACCAGTTCGACGGGCGCCAAAAAATAAATACCGAAAAGATTTTGGACATCCTTGCAGATCGAGCGCAACCGGCGGACGCGGAATTGCCGGAGACCGGCGTCGGCCTGGAATGGGAGCGAATTCTGTCGCCGATGTTCATCATCAGCCCGGATTACGGCACCCGATCGTCTTCGGTGGTATTGTTTGATCGATCCGGCCGGGTGACCGTTGTGGAGCGCTCATTCAGCAATTCCGGAGCTGACATAAAGGAATCTGAAACCCGTCGATACAGCTTCAGGATAAAAAAATTAATCCCTGGGACCGCTTTCAATTTTTGATTCCTCGAGCAGCTTCCGCCAGCGTTCGAGTCTGCCTTTGATTTTCTTTTCAAACCCCCTGTCGGTTGGAAAGTAGAAACGCCGTCCTTTAAGCTTATCCGGCAGGTAGGTCTGCGCGACAACTGCATCTTTATATTGGTGGGCGTATTTATAGCCCTTAGCGTATCCCAGATCCTTCATCAATCGGGTGGGGGCGTTGCGGATATGAAGCGGAACCGGCAAGGAACCCGTCTCTTTGACCGCGGCACTGACCTTGCCGAATGCGGCATAAATGCTATTGCTTTTAGGTGCCGTCGCCAGATACACAGCCGCCTGCGCCAGTGCCAGTTCGCCTTCCGGATGTCCTAAAAATTTGAACGCCTCCATTGCATTCATGGCGATACCAAGTGCCTGGGGATCGGCATTGCCGATATCTTCTGAAGCAAAGCGCACCATGCGGCGGGCAATGTAAAACGGGTCTTCGCCGGCGGCCAGCATGCGGGCCAGCCAGTAGAGCGCCGCATCAGGATCGCTGCCTCTTAAACTTTTGTGAAGGGCGGAGATGATATTGTAGTGCTCCTCGCCGGCTTTATCATAAACAAGTGCCTTTTGCTGGATGGCAGCTTCTACATCTTTTAGCGTGATGGGCTCGGCCGTTGCCGCACTTTTGGATTTCTTTCTGGACAGTACCAGGGAAGCGGCGACTTCCAGGCTGTTCAAGGCCACCCGCCCGTCCCCATCGGCGATCCGAATGATATGATCGCGTGCTCCGGCGGCCAACTCGAGCTGAAATTCTCCCAACCCTCTTCCAGCGTCATGCAGGGCAAGTTCGATGATGGCGCTGATGTCTTCTTCACCAAGTCGATCTAGCGTGATCACCCGACAACGGGACAGCAACGGTGCAATCACTTCGAATGAAGGATTTTCAGTGGTGGCGCCGATCAACGTAATCAAGCCGCTTTCCACGTGGTGCAAAAAGGCATCCTGCTGGGCTTTATTAAATCGATGGATTTCATCGACAAATAAAATCGTGCGTTTGCGGTACATTTTCTGCTGGTTGCGCGCTTCTTCGATCACAGCCCGGATTTCCTTGACACCGGAAAGTACGGCTGAAAAGTGAACAAAATGGGAGCGGGTCTCGCCGGCGATAATTCGGGCCAGCGTCGTTTTGCCGCAACCCGGCGGCCCCCACAGAATCATGGAAAAAACGCGATCCGTTTCAATGGCATGCCGAATCAACGAACCATCCCCCACAGCCGGGTGTTGTCCGACGAACTCATCGATGTTGCGCGGCCGCATGCGCTCGGCCAGCGGCATTGTCGCTGCCGACGCTTTTTGAGCGTGGTAATCAAAGATGTCCATGGAAAAATACCTTTCGGTATTTTTGTTATTGGTTACGCGCCCTACCCTTTGGCTTACGATTTTCCCGTGGCCGAAAAAGGATCCGTATGGGCGTTTTATCCAGGCCGGCCTGCTCGCGAATTTGGTTGATCAAATACCGTTTATAGGAAAAATGAACGGCTTTGGGATGGTTGACAAAGCATACCACCGTGGGGGGCCGGCTGCTGACCTGAGTTGCATAATAAAATTTGATGGGCTTGCCGCGATGCAGCGACGGCGGATTCTTCGTTGTGGCTGTCTCCAAAATCCGGTTTAGCTGCCCGGTTCCAATTCGCCTGACATATTGATCATAAACATCATCGACCAGCTTAAAAATCTTCATCACCCGCTGACCGGTCAGGGCCGAAATGGTCGTGGCCGGCGCAAATCCTAAAAATTTGGCGCGCATTTTTAATTCCGCCAGGTATTTTTTGGCAGTATGGGCGTCCTTTTGCACCAGATCCCATTTGTTCAGCAGAAAAATACAACCACAGCCGCGTTCATAGGCATATCCGGCAATGCTGATATCCTGCTCGGCGATTCCCTCGGCGGCATCCAGCACGATCAGGGCCACATCGCAACGGTCAAGACTGCGTAATGCTTTGATAATCGAAAATTTTTCAATTTTACGGGTGACTTTACCCTTACGACGGATGCCGGCCGTATCAATCAGAAGGTAGGATTTGCCGGCCACCCGGCAGATCGTATCAATGGCATCCCGGGTCGTACCCGGCCGATCACTGACCAGCAGCCGTTCCTGACCCAGAATCCGGTTGATCAGAGAAGACTTGCCGACATTCGGACGACCCACCACTGCCAGACCGATTACACCCTCAGCTGCCTCAAGCTCCGAAGTTCTGACAACTGAAGCGGTTCCATCGACCAGGGCATCCAAAAAATCGCCCATTCCATAACGATGTTCAGCCGATATGGGATACAAAGGCTCAACCCCCAGACTGTAAAATTCAGAGACATGCGATTCCCGTTCGGCATCGTCGATTTTATTAACCGCATAAAAAACCGGTTTGGGGGTGACACGCAGCAGTTCGATGATATCCCGGTCAAATGGTGAAATTCCTTCTTTACCGTCCAGCAGCAAAACGATGACATCGGCATCCGCGATGGCCTGGTGGACCTGGAGTCTAATTTCATCCGCAAATTCATGGCCTTCGATAAACCCACCGGTATCCACCAGGGTAAAGGCAATATCGTTCCAGACGGCATCCCCGTAATGCCGGTCACGGGTGACACCCGGAAAATCATCGACCAGGGCATCCTGGGTGCGGGTGACCCGATTAAAAAATGTGGATTTGCCGACATTGGGCCGACCGACAATGGCAACAATGGGTTTCATGATAAATTTTATGGGGATAATAATTGTTTTTATGGCTAACGAAATTATACCAATTGCCAACATTTATGGCTTATCGCTCTAAATTGCAAGATTTTCCAAGAATGGCATAAAAAGGCCGTATGATAAGCAGATACCTGGATCGCTTTGAAGTGGATTGAAGAGGGGCAAAGGTTCTTGAAAACGTAAGCTGGAAAACGTGCAGCCTTCGTTAAAACGATTGCGCGGTTGACAGCTCAAGCCGGAAAACGACACACCGTGGCTTCAGGAGCGCAACTCAGGCCGGAAAACGGCACGTTATTTTGCTAAAGGGATGTCCCCTTGCTTCACAGTAAGTCAGATAGGAGATAATTCAGAGAAAATGTGTGAAGAAGATGTTGGCCAGAATTATTTATCTGATACTAGCATTTCCAGATCGGCTTTATCCGGACCTTATGCTTGTTTAATAACGCCAAGAACTCTTCGTAATCTTTTTCCGTCTTCACGAAACGTAAATCCAGTGGTTTTGAAATGCATTTCACGCAGCAGCTGAACGGTTTCGACGCGGACTTCACCTGAAAGACCCGCATAATATTTCGCCTCAAATCTATTGGCCGCTTCAAAAGAGCCAGCCTTGTTGACCCAAATTCGATTCATGCGGAGATATTATCATTCAGAGGTTCTAAATGCAACCATTCACGGGATATGTCTTTAGCGTATAAAAAAAGCTTTTCGAATGCTTTTGGAAAAATTTGCACTGAAGAGGGCCACGGGCACTTTCATAGGACTATGAGCGATGCAGCTTACGGTGCAAGATGTTTATAGATGTCCATGACCTCATGGAGGAACGTTTCAAAATCATTGGGTTTGACGGTCTTTCCCTGCCGGCAGATGAGAACCCATCGATCCATGGCCTCAATGTACCTTCCCGGATGTTGACACAACCTATCCAGCAACGACTGAGGCATAAGATCTTTGAGATTTTCCCGGTTGTCCTGACACAAGACTTTATAGTGTTGATAAAAACCTGGGTGAAAGGAGACATCGACTTCTTTAAACCGCAGCTGCCAATTGGCCACTTTTTGTGTCAGTATGCGCATGAACGCAACGGTCAACCGTTCTCTTTTCCGGCTTTCGATAATCCAATGGGGCCATTTTGTGCCATCCGTCTTGAACACGGCGACTGTCTGTCGAACCGTCTGATGACTGGATACCCTGTAGTCATAATCGAAAATCCACATGGCCGGGTTTCCACGCGTTAACACATTTTCCATCCGACCCGGTCTTCCCAGGCAGAACAGGCGCAAAGGGGCAAATTTTTCTTTGGGAGGCATATCTGTATCGGCCGCCACCGTGAATCCATGTCGTCCGCCTTGCTGTGATAAATGCTGCAGTCTTCTTCTTTTTCGGGGAATCTGCCACAGGAAAAAAGACAAAGCACCGATTACGCCTGTAAGGGTGACGATCAAAAAAGACGGTTCCATTTATGCTCCTCTGATTTTCAGCGATATTAATAATGATTGTCAAAAATATGTTTCGATTGACCTGGTGAGCCTTTCAAGCGTCATTGCGAGCAAAGCGAAGCAATCTATAAGGCTCTCTAGAGATTGCTCCGTCGCCAAACTCCTCACAATGATAAGTTATCGAAACAAATTTTTGACAACCACTATAAAACAAAGGTCGTAAGGCCATCTACACGATATTTATAGAGGATGTTTTCGGTCGAAAAACCGCTTCGACGACATTGCGCACGTAACGCTCGTCGGATATGCCGTCGGTGGACTCCTGTGGAAATGTCACAAGCGCTTCAAAATAGGCTCTGAGTTCGCGGAAAAGCGCAATCCGCGCCTGAGGATCGAGCGCGTCCCGCCGCATTATCGACTGAATGGCAATCTGGGCCTCTGAAGGCGTAATGTGTTGCCGCAGGCGTGCCTCCAAATGGGGATAATCGTGAAACGAATTGTATTTGCCCTCCAGCAGCTGGTTCAAATCCGGTTCGGCAATCCGTGGATTCCAGGTGACAATCGTGTTGGCTGCAAAATCGCCCAAACGTTGCGCGCGTTGACTCATTAGGCACACCAGACCCCCAATTAGATAGAATGCGGGCAGACTATCAATAAACCTGAGCAAATTACGAATTACCACCTGGCTGAATTTCAACCGCAGTCCCTGGGCATCCAGTACCCTGAGGCGCAAAAGCTTTTTGCCCACTGTTTGACCCTGCCAGTACCACTCCGTTAAAATGCCGTACCCGATGGAAATGACAAAAAAGCCGATAATATTGGCGGCGGCTGCCAGACCACGGCTGAGTATACCCAGAACTGAAAAAACGATATTGACGATCGACATGATCGCCATAATGGTCGCCAGATCGATCGACCAGGCCAGAAAGCGCGTGATCGGCCCTGCCAGGCGCAGCGAAAATTCGACGCCCTCAGGTGTTTTGATGATCAGCTTATTGATTCTGTCAGCCAACATAGATTGTCACGCCTAAAATGTTATCTTTTTTTGTCCGATCATCTGCAATACGTGCTAGTGTCTGCTTTCCTGCGGCCGGCTCTGCCCAAAAACAACGCCAGTATCAGCAGTTCGACGCATCCGAAAGCAATTTTAAAGTTATAGGGTAAGACCGGCTCGTGATATTGAGAAAAAAAAGCTTCGATAACCCCTGCCCAGACCAGCATCAGCGCCACGCCGCAAATGAGCGTCACCAGATCATTTGATATTCTCCTCAGCCGTGTGCGCAACGCAACTGGTTTGCCCCATCCGATGAGCGCGCCGGCCAGAACAAGGCCGGCCTGGCCGGCCAGCAGAATTGCCGGGATTTCAATCGCGCCATGCGGCAGCAGCCAGCCGAATAAAAAAGTGGACTCACCTGCCAACACATAATCAACAGCCACGGCTCCCAATATAACCCCGTTATAAAACAACATGATCAGGGTGCCGATTCCCCAGGTCATTCCCAGAGCGAGGGTAAAAATGGCTACCTTGGTATTGTGGGTCATTAAATAAGACGAAAAAAAGCTCTTGGCGCCCTTGAGTCGATCGGTATCGGTGCTTTCTTCTGTTTTGACGCGGTCGGAAGGGTCACCCTGAAGGTGAGAAAACGGGAGCAGGATTTGTTTGGTGCTTGAATCCACGATGACGGTAAATCCGCCGAAGGCCGCACCGACCAACAGGGCAATTAAACAGATGATGAATGCCCGCAGGTGCTGACGAAATGTTTGCGGAAAGGTATTGAAGAACCAGTGCAAGGGCCTCAACCGATGCGGTTTTTCCCGTGTCTCATGAATCTCGCCAAAGGCCCGGCCGACCAGCGATTCAAGATATTGGCGAGTGTTCGGTTCAGCGGAAAAAGTCGAGATTTTGGCCAGATCAGCCGAAGCGCGCTGATACAGATAGTGGAAACGTTCAAGCGCCCCGAGTTTTAACCTTTCGTCCGGCTTTCGCTCCAGCCGGTTCAACACCTGTTCCAGCTCCGTCCAATAAAGGCGCTCTTCGGTGATAAATTTTTGTAAATCGATAATCATTCAAAAACTCACGATTTTGTCATTTCATCATCAATTCAATTTCAAACGATTTTCATGGAGTAACGGGCTAAATAAATCCGAATATCGAAACCATAAATTCCAATGTACAAAACGGTTTTGAATTTTGGTCATTTGAAAATTCAAGTTTGTTTCGAATTTCGACATTCGAATTTCGTATTTTTTGAGCTTAGTTTCAGCTGTTTGTTAGAGAACCTGTCTTCTTTTCAATGACAAATACTGCCCCACCAAATCTATGCACAGGTTTTCATTTTCCGGCATTGCGAACCCGACGCCGCGCTTTTGCAAAACCTTTTGCGTCTCCCGCAATCGCCGCCAGAGCATGTGTCCACCCAGATCGGTGTAAATATCATTAACCGATGAGACCGATTCGGATGAAAAGAGCGGTCTGGCCATCAACGGTTTGATCATGTTGACCAGGACCACATGATGCCGGGCAACCAGATCGATGTGGCGCGCAAACCCGTCCGCCAGCACCGGATCATCTAAATGAGTAAGAAAAACCATCAAGGCCCGCCGACGGATGTGGGTGCCGATAAAGGTAAACAGCTCTGAAAAATCAGGTGAGACCTTTTGGGGCTGCAGCATGTAGAGCACATCCCGGCAGACATTGAAATGCGCCTTGCCCATCTTGGCCTTCAAAAAGGTACGGACTTTATCGTCAAAGGTCAGAAGACCAAACAAATCGCCCTGCCGCTCGGCAGCCAGCGCCATGATCAAGGCCGCCGTAATAAATCGTTGCAGAATTGGAGCCGTTTCATCAGCCGGATGGCCGTCTGTCCCGATTCCTGCCGGTTTGCCCGTCGTCGAGATTCGGGCGCTCAATCGCGATGCATCAATGATCACATAAATTTGCTGGGTTCTTTCAATCTGGTAAACCTTTGTAATCGGGATACCGCGTTTGGCGGTCGTCTTCCAGTGAATGTCTTCGAAGCTGTCACCGGGCAGGTATTCCCTGAGTTGTTCAAAATCCTTACCCTTTCCGACCTGCCGCTGGGCATGAATACCCAGACCCCGGTTTAAAAACAATCCGCTCAGATTTTTATGTTCATCAAAAAGGTTGGGATAGACCCGAATTTCCATTCGCACCGCAGCTGCCGATCGCACGGACCATAATCCCCATGGCGAAACGACTTCAAGATGGCACCGGTCAATCAGATAGCGCCCCTGCTTTAATCCCGTTAACGACCACACGAACATGGCGGTTGTGGAATCGGGCGGCAATTCAACCGCCGGCTCCAGCGTCGGCGTTTCGATCTGCTCCGGAAAAGCCAGACCCAATCGCATACGATTGATCTTCCGGTTCTCATTTTCTATCTGGACATCAAAACTTCCCGGCCGGCCGCTTGAAATCCGAACAACTTCGGGCAACACCACATGAATCCCCTGCAGGCGCCCCCGCGAGCGATATGCGTCTAAGATCGATAACGTCAAAAGGCCAACTGCCAGCAGGATGACCGGTATCGTCAGTTGTGCCAAGACGGCGACCAGCAGTGTGCCGGGCAACAAAACAAATCCGACTAAAAGCAGAAGACGGTATGTGGGTACGATCTTCATTAATTCAAATTACTCATAAAAACTTTTTTTAAATTAAGATACATCACGGCGAATATTCAGTTGTGGATTTCGGGTTGATGTCTTGCAACAAGCGGTCGTCTGATCGTAACGCGCAACCCGTAACGCGTAACCCGCAACGCAGCAACTTACCGCGGCACCGCAATTCCTTTTAAAATATTCTCAATTACCTCTTTGACCGTCAACCCCTCGATTTCATATTCGGGACGCAAAATCAGACGATGCTCCATGACCGGATAGGCCATCTGTTTGATATCATCGGGGGTCACAAAATCCCGACCGCTTAGGGCTGCAAACGCCCGACTCGATAGTAAAAGCGCCTGGGTAGCCCGCGGCCCGGCGCCCACCAGAATGCTTTGATGTGCGCGCGATGCGCGCACAATATCGACCACATAGGCGACCAGCTCTTCCTTCACCAGTATGCCCGCCATGGCTGCCCGGAGCTTGCCGATAAGGT
This sequence comes from Desulfobacterales bacterium, assembly GCA_050116835.1. GTDB lineage: Bacteria > Desulfobacterota > Desulfobacteria > Desulfobacterales > JAHEIW01 > JAHEIW01. Next base: position 5,759 of record JASFNW010000045.1, on the reverse strand, counting down.
CTTCGGTGATAATTTGCTGTACCGCTCCACTGGCCAGGGTATTCTCGGGCGCATCTTTTCCCAGCATCCGCTGGGCCAGGGTGAGTTCTTCGGTTTTGCCCGGCGGGTCCATGTTAATCTTGAGCATAAACCGATCTTTTTGTGCTTCGGGCAGCGGATAGGTGCCTTCATATTCAATCGGGTTCTGGGTGGCGAATACCGTAAAATTGGGAGATAACCGGTGCGTGTCGCGGTCGATGGTTACGGTGCGTTCCTGCATGGCCTGGAGCAAAGCAGACTGGGTTTTGGCGGGTGCCCGGTTGATCTCATCGGCCAGCAGAAAGGTGCAAAAAACCGGGCCTTTGACCAGTGAAAATTCATTGGTCTGCAAATTAAATACATGGGTTCCGGTTATATCGGTCGGCATGAGGTCCGGTGTGAACTGGATACGCGCAAAATCACAGCGCATCACGTGGGCAAGCGTTCTGACCAGCAGTGTCTTTGCTATGCCGGGCACACCTTCAATCAGCGCATGGGTACCGGTAAAAATGGCAATTAAGGCCAAATCTACCACATGGTCATAGCCGATAATCACCTTGGCCACTTCCTGTTTGGTTCTTAGCAAAGCCTTTTTTAAAATTTCGGTATTCTCATTCATTGTGTCGTCCTTTTGAAATTATTTTGCACATCTGCCGGTAGCCGATGACCGGATCCTTGGATTGCGCACCATAGGCCTTTATTTTTTCAAAAGCCGTTTTGTTCGCATCGGCACTGCTGCCTGCAAAGCGCTGATTGCGCCGAAAAGCACGCCACCATTCACGGGCGCAAATTTGCAATATCTGCCGTTTGGGAATATTGCGGCGCAGCAGGCTGATCAAACCCTGGGTCGAATCCCGCCCGGCATAAACGTGCCGGTGCAGCCGGTCGTAGCCGTTTCTGGGCGGCGGCACGAAATAAGCTGAATTTTTCCAGACAAACAAAATGGCCAAAACGGCGACGGCAAAAATAAACCACTGGAAGCGATACTTTTTAATCAAACTCAGCACGCCGGGTTGCCTGCGGATCCCCAAATGGGTCTCATCAAAAATAATCTGGCTGTTTTGCCCGACCGTCCAGGCCAAAAGCTGCGGAAGGCGTTCGGATCGCAGCGCTTCGTTACTCAGGTAGTAGCTGTCGGCCGACAGCACCAGGCTGCCATTCCCATAAGGTCTTTCGACGATGACCGGCCGATCCGCTGCGGTATAGACGACACGCCAGCTGATATCCAACTCATCAAAATACAGGGCTGTATGCCAGGAGATCGTTTGGGGAAGCCCTTTTACATCAGCCGCTAACGGTTCATGACTTTTTTTAACGGCTTCGGTCGCCGGTTTTTCAGCAAAGGTCAACTCCAGGCCCCATAGTTCTGCCAACGCAACGCACTGGCTGTCATTTTCCGAAACAGGCGGCCCGGCAGGATTTTCGGACGGCTCGGTCCCCTTGTCCGCGGAGGTTTCAGCGTCATCAGACCCCTTTGGGGATTGGGTGTCGGTATCATCTGAATCGTCGGCGGGGGGCAGCCGGCAGGATGACATTCGCCAGGCGGCCGGTTTTTTCTCGACCGGCAAAAAAGACAGCACCAGCCGACCGCCTCTGGCGGTTAAGCGATCGATGGATTCAACCCATTTTGCCGCCACGGATTCTGAATCAAAGACCGGTGTTCCGATCTGAAAAAAGGTGACGGGTTCCTTAAATTCCAGTGTATCCAACTGCCGGTAATTACGCTGAACCGAAGTGTTTCTCAAATTTTCCAGACCTCGGTAGAATGCCCGGCTTCCGAGCGGATCACTGCGTAACGTTGAATAGGCCGGATATACGTCCCCGGCTTCAAAGCGCAGCAAAAACAATTGAATCACCCCGAGCACAAAGCCCAAGATGATCATCACAAAAACAACGGCGCGTATAATGTTAGCCCTGGGCAAGGGTTGTCATCCTTTTCTGAAGTGCGACAAAATCATCCAGTTGGCGCTGTTTGATGGTATACAATCCGTACCAGACGCGTTCGAAAACTTCCCTGCTGGTCGTAAAAGCCGTCAACAGTTCTTCCTTCTGGTGCGCCCGGCGGCGCAACTCTATTTCATATTCACGATTGGACTTAAACTTTTCAATGGTAATTAAACCGTGCTCGGCCAGGCCGGCGAGCGTTGCGAGATAAAAAGCCCGCAGGGCCAGACGCAGCTTTCCCTTGCCGGCCAATTCGCCGGCCAGGTCCAGCCAGCGGTTCACCGGCAAGTCAGCTGCGGTGGTGTCTTCATGTTCCAGATCGGGTACAGATTCAACGGGTGCAGCCACAATCTCGTCTTTGCCGATCTGACGCCGGTTCCAGGAGCGCCACAGGATATAAGCCAGGACCATGAACAGACCGATAAGTAAGGCGATAACGGCAAAGCGAACCGAGGCTATCCAATCCGTATCCGATGACCCTTCTTGGCGCTCACCGGTCGGCAGCAGCGCCATCAGCCAGTCGATAAATTGATCAATCCAGTCAAAGACCGTTTTGATCCCTTTGCCGAGCTTTTCAATAATCCAGGCCACAACTGATGCAATCGGCCCTTTGGGCTCTGTTTGATCTTCCGCCGGCATTTCTCTGGGCAATCGCCAGGAAAATTCCCGTTGTTGCAGCACGTCATCTATCGAACGATCCAATTCTTGTGGAGCGATAACCTGCGCCTGACGGGCCACCGTGGGCGTGGGGCTGCCGGCCAACAATGCGAACATGAGCAGACCGATCACCGCCGCCGTGCGCCTTGCCACCAGTTCCTTTAGTCCCATTTTCAAATCATCACCGGTATGGATGGCCGACCCATAGAAGCATCGCAGCGCGTAAACCGTTCTGACCAGCGGATTGATACACAAATAGGAAATGCCAAGCGTGGCGACCCAGAAAGTCGTATTGATCACATGAAACCCGCTGAGCGTAAACAAGGATTTGATCCCGAGATATTTTTTAACCAGATGCGGCAGAATATAAATGGCACTGGCAACATTTAGAAAAACAACGATCCCAAAGATAAAAAAAATAGACATCAAGATGTGGTTCTGACGTGGCCATAGTCTGGCTTGTGACCACGCTTTTTGACATATCTTTTTTACATTTCCATCATCATTTGCGGCTTCGACGCTGACGTTTTGATAAAATGCATAACACCAGCCGAAAGGCAAAGCGATGACAGCCGCCAGCGGCAAAATAAAAAAGGCTGTCGCATGAATCAATGCTTGCGATGACACCAATCGCAGGGCGCGCTGATAAGACCAGCGGGGTGGTGATTCGCCGTTCAATGTAATTTTAACGTTAGCGGCAAAAACAACATGCCAGCATTTCATCCATATATAGAGTAATGCAAGGCCCAGCGAGGCGATCGCATGATGGTGCTGGGCATCGGCACTGCGGCTCATATCTGCCCAGAAATAAAACAATGCCAGCACAAAGGGCAGCGTGCCGATGGCGTAAGTGGACAGCAGTGACAGGGGGGCCTTGCGCAAGATATGAACAGCTTCTTCCAGAAGCAGAATCGCACTTCGGCGGTGTTCTTTGGTCTTGGGGCTCATGGTCAGTTCCACCACCCCTTTTCCCATAATGTCCCTTCATGGAACGCCGATGGGAGCGACAGCAAAATCTGCCCCAGGTAGTAAAAAAAAATCCATAGCAACGTTGCACCCAGCACAAAATGCAGCATCCGCATCAGGACGCCAAGTCGGCTCCGATCCGACCCGTCCTTATCGGCATCCGCGCTCAAACAGGTAGCGCACAGCACTTTATCCTTGTGCTCGGTCACGCATTCGCGGCAGAAGAAGCGCTGGCACTGGGGACAGCGCGCAACCGCCTCCCGCAATAGATGATTGAAACAGCGCTGATGCAGCAAATCTTCCATCAGGTAATCCTTTTGGGTGCCGTAACCGAATCCGGCATGGCCTCAACGCGCACCCCGGCGGTGCGCCCGTCGAAAATTTTTTAACAGATAAAGCCCCGGTATCCCGATCGCTACCGCGGCGGTGAGTGCAACAATGTTCAGGGTCATCATCAGGGGGTTGTCCCAGGGCGTGACATTGGAGACCAGTTTGATCATCTCCCACTGATTGTGGACAATTTCAGGATTTTTGAATGCCAGTCCCACGCTGATGATATAGCTGCTGATAAATGAGAAACAGACGTAGGCCAACGCCGCCCAGGTCATGGTGCGGACAGGATGTTTCAAATTACTTTCATGTTGTTTGACCAATGCCACCACCACGCAGATTCCAATCATCAGCATCACCACACATGCCAGAAAGGTCAGGCCCGCATGACTTAAAACAAAGCCAAGCGCCACAATCAGGCCATTAAAACTCAACAGTGTAAATAGCATCAAATGCACGCGCCCGCTTTCATGTTTTTGTGCTTTCGGTGCTTTGTCCATCAGGCGTGCCGGTGGCCTTTTTGGGGAAGAGCTGGCAAGCTCATCTCTTTGTCGGACAAGGGTTTCGGGAGCAAGCTGCCCCTGAAAGCGTTCGATGATCGGCTTGAGTCGATTCATGACGGTCTGCGCTGTTTTGATACGATTCAGGGAATGCAGTTTTTCAGTCTGAACCGCAGTCAATAAATGCGTTTCACATGTGGGACCCTTGATCACATTGATAATGAAGATACACAGTATCGCTATCGCTAGGATGGCATTGAATATCACCCAGCCACTCGTAGCGGTTGCTGCAAATAAACCGAAAATACCGGCCAGAGCTCCCGCAACGAAATTTTGAATTTTTCCGACGTCAGTCTTGCGCGTGATAATCGCTTGAATATCATTGAAGTAATAGCGCTTATAGTCTTCCGAGCCCCAACGGGCATAAATCTGTAGCAAGTGGTCTCTGCCTCGCCACAGGGTGTGTTGCCCCATAAGAAAGCCCTTTTTCTTGCCGGGCAGGCGCTGGTATGTCGGTGGTGGTGGTACAGCCATAATAATGTTAACTCAAATTCCCGTTTGTAATATTATCGTAGTATTGCGCAAAACATTTTTATAAACCACGAAATCACGAAATAAAAAAAGCACGAAATCTTTTCTTTTTCGTGTTTCCGCACTTTCGTACTTTCGTGGTTGATGCTTTTATCCCCTGTTCCGCGTTAATCTTAAGCTAATCGACTTTCAAGAATTCATCAGACCCCCGATGAAAAATATCCATCCCACAATTTGCAATCCGGCAATCAAAAATGCGAGCACAAAGCGAATTTTACTCCGGGGTATGATACTGCCGGGCGCCTTCCAGTACCGGATAACCATATAAAGAACAATTGGAGCAGAGAGGATGGTCGGCCACACAAAAAGCGATGAAATCAGCGCAATCGATAAAGCGATCGTGTCATAACAGATCCGATGATTTTCCAGGTTTTTAATCTTGCGTTGGGTCTTTCCTTTTTCCAAACACGCCGGGCAAAGATGCCGATCGTTGAATTCAACGTCGCAGAGCGCACATAAAAATCGACCACAGGCCGAGCAGGCGACCGCCGCCTTTTTAGCCGGGTGATAAAAACAACTGGCTTCCTGTTCACCCTGTAAAGGTGCGCCGCTGCTTCCGGACGGCAGCTTGCGAAAAAGAGCCGGATAAACGTCGGCACGAATGAGATCATTACAGGCGTTACACGGAACCAATTCAAAGGTGTTGAGCGCCTGCTTGCTGAGCGGTGTTTTACACCGGGTACAGGAAATCACGGCTTACTCCGTAAGATTGTTTGTTGGGGTTATCCGAAAAGCGCCATTTGATAACGGGAT
>JASFNW010000044.1:0-31478 GCA_050116835.1 Desulfobacterales bacterium | reverse complement strand
TGGCTGCGTCCCAGCTTATTTTTTCAAATTTGCCTTCCCCCTTCTTGCCGATGCGCTTGAGGGGATGGGTCAGCCGATCCGGCGAGTAGACCCACTGGGGGGCGGCATGGCCCTTGGCGCAGAGGGCTCCTTTGTTGACGGGGGATTCGTCCATCCCGGCAACTTTTGTAAAGCGGCCGTCTTGGACAAAGGCATAGATGCCGCAGCCGCCTCCGGGGCCGCCGGGGCCGCACATCCCACAAACAGTGGGGATGCATTCCCCGCCTTTGGCGCGGGCGTATTGCAGAGCCTGTTTAAAATCCATAATGACCTCGCATGTCGAATACTGAGTAGGTAGTATATACAACACTCCAAATTAAATGGCAATTAGAGCGTTGATCAGAATACCGTTCAGATTAAGTGAGAACCGCATGTATCCCCAGATGGATTACATCCCGCGATAGATCGGAATCTGTTGATCCAAAGCCGACGGTTTTTTGCTGCACGATTTTGTGCAGCGGCCAAAGCGAAAATGGTTGGCGTGCGGCAGACACACCAACGTATCTGATTTTGCCTGAAATGGATCGAAAATCAAAGCCGGTCTGAAAAAAATATATAAAAAAATTTTCTAAATAGATATATTTTCCTTGACAAACTTTCAATATAGATATTTATTAGAAAAGTAATTATTTTATTAAAAAATACACCGCCTATGGAAAAGAAAATCCTCGATTCCCTGGACAACGAGATCATTCGTTTGCTTACAGACGACGGCCGCATGCCGATTGGTGATATGGCCTCTCAGTTAAATGTAACCGCACCGACGATTCGCTCCAGAATTAAAAATCTGGAAGAGTCCGGCATGCTGAAGGTCTCCGGCCTAATCGATCCCAATGAACATCCCCAGATGGTAACGGCCCTCGTTGCAATGAGCATCCGGTCGCATGGAAAAATGGATCAAATCCTGGATAAAATCGCCGGCCTGCCCAATGTGGTCTGGGCAGGCGTCAGTACCGGCCGCTACGATATTATCGCAGAGGTTGTTTGTGTAGAGGGAAAGGACGAATTATATCGATTTACCACCAAGACAATTCTGACCATCGGAAATGTGGTCAGAAGTGAAACATTTATCATCATGAAATCCAGAAATAACTGGATACGCATGCCTGAAGGCGTGGCGGAAATATAGCAGTCGTACTAGAAAGAAACCATCAGATTGCTTTTCAGTTTCAATTTAGCTGAAATGTAATTCGGCCATTCATAATCAATGCAGAAAGGGGATATGGCAATGAGAAAATGTATTATCCCAATTCAGTTGATCATGGTTATCGGATGCCTGGCTATTAATGGTTATGCTGAACAACCCAAGGAAACGTTCACCAATAGCCTGGGGATGGAATTTGTTTTTATAAAACCCGGCAAATTTAATATGGGAAGCCCTGAAGATGAACCCGGTCGGTACAGCGGAGAAACATTACACCCGGTCAATTTGACAAAGCCGTTCTATCTGCAGACCACTGAAGTCACCCAGGCACAATGGAAAGCGTTAATGGGCAAAAATCCTGCCAGCCATAAAAGATGCGGGGACACGTGCCCGGTGGAACAGGTTTCCTGGGAAGATGCGCAACAATTTATTCAGAAACTCAACCAGAAAGAAGGCATCAATAAGTACAGACTTCCGACCGAGGCTGAATGGGAATATGCCTGCCGGGCGGGAAGCACAGCCGCTTTTCCCAACGGCGGGATTACGGAACTCAATTGTGGCCAGGACCCCAACCTGGATTCTATCGGCTGGTATTGTGGTAACTCGAATAACGTGATTCAGCCGGTGGCTCGAAAAAAATCCAATGCCTGGGGGCTCTATGACATGCTTGGTAATGTTCAGGAGTGGTGCCAGGACTGGTTTGGGGCTTACCCGGACGATGAAGTCATCGATCCGAAGGGACCCAAGGAAGGCTCCTACCGGGCGATGAGAGGCGGCACCTGGTACAGCCCGGCGCGCGATTGTCGCAGCGCCAGCCGTTTCGGGAGCCCACCGCACTACAGGTTCCAGCATATCGGTTTCAGGCTTTGCATGACGCCATAAATAAGCGCCTAGAATCCAGTCAAATAGGGGGGTGATTCGGTTTTAAAAGAAGGGTAACGAACAGCGGTTGAGTACCAATAACAACAAGGAAATTGGAGGAGAAAAATGAAAAAGTTTAAAGTTTTTACGATTCTAGTTTCATTGGCTATTTTTTTCACTTTTTTAGGGATCGCCTCAGCGGGAACCCTGGACGAAATTTTAAAAAGAGGAGAAATCCGTATCGCCTGTCAGACCCAGGGGGCGCCGTTTAGTTTTGTGGATAAAAATGGCAAGCGCACCGGTAGTTCTGTTGAGCTCACGGAAATGATTGCCAAGGAGATGGGCGTCAAGGTGAAGTACCTCAACTACGACTGGGACGGTCTGATCCCGGCCCTGCTCTCAAAAAAGGCCGACATGCTGGCGGCCGATATGACCCCGACCCTGAAACGGGCCATGAAAATCAGTTTTACCGACCCGTATATGTACACCGGCAGTGTGGTGTTCGTGAAACAGGACAGCCCGTTCAAGACGCTTGAAGACGTTAAGAAACCAGGAACCAAGGTTGCCGTCCTTTTAGGGTCAACCGGTGAAAGCGACGCAAAAACGGCCTTTCCGGAGGCTAAATTGAAGACTTACAAGGGCGGTGGCCCGCTGTTGATCAATGCCGTCCTTGCCGGGCACGTCGAGGCTGGTGTGAACGACGGCTCGGCTGCGCGCAGCCAGATAGCCAGCTTCCCGCCCAACAGCGTACGGATTTTGGAAGGACAGCTGTCTAAATCACCTTTGGCCTTTGCCGTGCGTTATGATTCCCCGGATCTGCGGCAATGGCTCAACCTTTTTTTCCTGCACATCTCTTTGGACGGTCGGCTGGAACGAAATTTGGACTATTGGGTCAATTCTCTGGATTGGAAAAAGGACCATTAAACGGCGCACTGTCTTGAGGGTGGATGATACTTTGTCGTGTGTGAGCCGGTTCATCCGGCTCACACCCTGCTGCATCGAACACAGGGTATAAAACTTACGGGTAAATAATATGCTTGAAGCCTTTAATTTTAGAATCATTCTGGAATACATGCCGCTCTACATGCAGTGCTTTGCGGCCACCCTTTGGCTGTCTGGTTTGTCGCTGCTCGGTGCGGTTACAGTGGGGATCATCGCTTGTGCCATGCGACTGAGTCAAGCGCGGATCCTGCGCAGCATTGCCGGGGTTTACATCGAAACCATCCGCTCCACACCTCTGCTGGCTCAGCTGTATTTTTTCTATTTCGGTCTGCCGTCGATGGGTATCATGCTTCCGGAATGGGTGACCGGTGTTATTGCGTTAGTCCTGAACAGCGGGGCCTATTATGCCGAGATCATCAGGGCGGGGATTCAAGCCATTGACTTCGGACAGGTCGAGGCCGGGATTGCATCCGGCCTGAGCTATTTCCAGCGCATGCGTTATATTATTCTGCCGCAGGCGCTGGGCAACACGATTCGGCCCATGCTGGGCCAGGCCATCATACTGGTAAAAGACTCGTCGCTGCTCTCATTGATTTCAATTATGGAGCTGACGCGGGCCGGACAGGTGCTCACATCGGAACGCTTCACACCTGCCGAAGGGTTCCTGACCACAGCGGCTTTTTATCTGATCATTTATTACCTGCTCAAGGCTTTCTCGGGTTGGTCTGAAAAACGACTGGTCTTCCGGGAAGCGCATTGAGACACGAGGGATAAACTATGTGGGGTTTTTATTTTAACGAACTGATGCGCAGTCTGCCGTTTTTCCTCAAGGGGCTCTGGATGACCGTTGCCGTTTCCGGGTTGAGCCTGATCTTGGGGACCATCATCGGCTTCTTCGGGGGCATCCTGAGGGCCGGCCGCAATAAGCCTGCCCGCATGATCGTCGGTGCATGGGTGGATCTCATCCGCGGCACGCCCTTTCTGGTACAAATTTTTGTCATTTTTTTTATTCTGCCCGGTATCGGCATAGAACTGGAAGCCTTTCCGGCAGCCGTCATCGCGTTGACCAATTTAACGGCCAGTTTCATCACCGAGATCGTCGCCAGCGGTATCCTCTCCGTACCCAAAGGCCAGCGGGAAGCCGCCACCGCATCCGGGCTCTCTCATTACCAGCAGCTGCGATTTATTGTTTTGCCTCAGGCTATCCGTTCCATTTTGCCACCTTTGGTGGGACAGTATGTTCTTTTGGTCAAAGATTCATCCGTCGTCTCGGCCATTGGCGTGGTCGATATCACCAGAGTCGGCTGGTTGACAGTGCAACGCATCCCGGAAGGCTTGATGGTTTTCGGTCTTGTGGGGCTGTTATATTTCGCCATCTGTTATCCGTTAATCAATCTGTCGGGTTTCCTGGAAAGGCGAATGACGGTTGCATCTACGAGGCTCTAACGTGGGACAGACATTTTCGTTAAAGAAAAGAACATCATCCAAAAGGGGAAAAGGTTCATGATTTCTTTTAAGAATGTAAACAAATGGTACGGAGAACTTCATGTTCTCAACAAAATCGATCTGGAGGTTGAAAAGGGGGAGGTCATTGTGGTCTGCGGCCCGAGCGGGTCGGGCAAAAGCACTTTGATTCGTTGTATCAATCGCCTGGAGCCCATCCAGGAAGGTGAGCTCGTTGTCGACGGCATGGCGGTGCATGACAAAAAGACCAACATGACCAAGATACGAGCGGAGATCGGTTTTGTCTTTCAATCATTTAATCTGTACCCTCACATGACGGCACTCGGAAATGTGACCATTGCCCCCATCAAGGTCAGAAGAATACCGAAAGAAGAGGCAGAAAAGATCGGCAGGGAGAAACTCACACGCGTGGGATTGAAAGAGCGCATCGACCACTATCCGGCCCAACTCTCGGGCGGTCAACAGCAACGCGTGGCCATCGCACGCGGCCTGTGCATGCAGCCCAAAATCATGCTCTTTGACGAGCCCACATCGGCACTGGATCCCGAAATGATTAATGAGGTCCTGGATGTCATGCGCGATCTGGCCAAGGGCGGAATGACCATGATGGTGGTCACACACGAGATGGGATTCGCGCGGGAGGTAGCCAGCCGGGTCGTCTTCATGGATGATGGCCAGATTATCGAGGTTGCCCCCCCAAATGATTTTTTTACCAACCCCCAAACCGACCGGGGTAAATATTTCCTGCAATCGATTCTTACCCACTGATGGGGTGTTGGCTTTGCCCAAACGGAGCGATGGTTGGTGTCTGAAAATCGCGATGCTCAGCGTGCAGGCTCATGGGAGCAAAGCGGCATTGATGGAAATCAGCGTTGCGATTGAGGATACTGTGCGAAAAGTTATGAGGGTCGGTCATAACCTGAGGCTCACCGTATTGTTTGATACCATTGGCCACGGTGCGATAAGCAGTATCCCTACCAGACATATAGGTTAAAAATCTGTAAACCGTCATCAAAAATTAAGTGCGTTGAATATTCCAAAAAGCGCATTCACTGAATTCTGAACACATGCTTGCTGCCTGGGACATCCTGCTAACTTCGTCTATTTTCATTTTCGAATGGCATCGAGCCACAAATCACAAACACAATCAGAATTCTCATCAAAAATGTCACATTGACCATTGCTAAACAGAGGCGACCCAAAGGGAGGCAACCATGGCCGAAGAAATCAAAGAAAAGGAAGAAAAAGAAAAACAGGTAACGTCAGCCGAGCCCGAGACGGCCGAACGCGAAAAGAAGGAAAAAGCGAAGAAAAAGGTCAAAAAAGAAAAAACCAAGGATAAAGAAAAAAAGAAACGGAAAAAAGGAAAAAATCAAAAAAAGGCCCAAAAAAAGGCAAATAAGAGGGCAAAAAAGAAAGCCAAGAAGAAAGCTAAAAAGAAAGCCAAAGGTAAGGGTAAAGGCCCCAAAAAGGCCAAGAAGAAAAAGAAATCGAAGGGCAAAAAATAAAGCGATTCGAATCGAAAAAGCTGGAGGAAAATTATATGAACATCGCTGTATTGGGCGCGGGAAACGGGGGCTGTGCCGTTGCGTTCGATTGCGCGGCCCACGGCCATCAGGTCCGTCTATTTGATTTTGAACAATTCCCGGACAGTATCAAAGCTGTCCAGAATAACGGTGGCATCCACTGTGAGGGCATAGTTGAAGGGTTTCAGCCGGTGGCTTCAGCCGGACACGAGATTGAAAAAGCATTGGATGGCGCTGATATCATATATGCCGTCGGTCCGGCCTACAGCACCCGGCCCTTTGCCGAAGCCTGCAAGCCTTACCTCAAGCAAGGGCAGATCGTGATCGTGTGCCCCAGTTCCTGCGGCGGCAGCATTGAATTTAAAAACGGCGCCGGACTGGAGCTTGGGGACACGGACATTGTCGTGGCAGAGACCTCGACGCTGCCGTATGCCGTTCGACTGCTTGAACCCGGTAAAATCAGGATTTTTAACAAGCTCACCGGCGGATTGCTCCTGGCGGCGGTTCCGGCGCAACAGACCCATCATGTGTTGGAGCAGGTGCGCGATGTCTATCCGACGATGAGCGCGGCCAAGAATATACTCCAGACCAGCCTGCAGAACGGCAACCCGGTCATCCATCCCACAATTACGCTCATGAATGTCGCCTTGATCGAACGCACCGGAGGAGATTTCGATTTTTATCACCAGGGTGTCACGCCTGCGGTCGGCAGGCTAATCGAAGCAGTTGATAAAGAACGCATCGCCATCGGGAAAAAATTGGGCGTGGACGTTATTCCCGATCCGGAATTGGGTGTCATGCAGGGCTATATGACAGAAGCCTCGTATGACAACGGATTTATCACCTCCCCGGGATTCACGGGGGTCAAAGCCCAGAGCAGTCTGGATTACCGGTATTTCAATGAAGATGTGGGGTATGGTCTGGTGTTCCTCCACGACCTTGGAGAACAGATCGGAGTGGCGACACCGGTTATGTCGGCGGTGATCACACTGGCTTCTGTATTGATGAAACGAGATTATGTGGATGAAGCCAAACGTACAATGGATTCTTTAGGACTTTCAAAGCACACTCCGGAAGAATTGGAAAAACTGCTGGCGTAAATAATATGCAAATGGTGCCTGATAAAGTTGGATTCATAAAAAATGAAAGTGCTCGTTTTAGGCGGTTGCGGAATACAAGGAAGGGCGGCGCTGTACGATTTGTCACGGAATTCAAATGTTGACCATGTAACCTGTGCAGATATTCAGCCGGAGCGCTTTATTTCCTTTGACTTTATCGACAGGGCCAAAATTGAGATCGTCCGGATCGATGCGAATGACCCAAACGCATTGGCATCTAAAATGGGCGCAAAGGTTGATGTTGTCCTTGATTTTTTACCACCTCAATGTATTCGGACCGTTGCCGAGGCTGCGATAACAAGCGGTGTTCATGTGGTCAACACCAACTACGCGTCTGATATTCTTGATCTGGACCACGCAGCCAAGGAAAAAGGAATCGCCATCATCCCGGAATGCGGCCTCGATCCGGGAATTGACCTCGTACTTTGCAAACATTCCCTAAGATATTTCGATGAGGTACTCAGGCTCAATTCCTATTGTGGCGGGATTCCTGAAAAAGCGGCATGCGATAATCCGCTCAACTACAAAATGAGCTGGAATATGATGGCCCTATTGCAAAGCCAGAATAGAGATGCAACGCTTATCTCGGATTCTGAAATGATACATATCCCGGCCAAAAATCAACACGAGAACGCATTCATTCACACCATTGAATTTCCGGGACTTGGAACCCTGGAAGCCGTTCCCAACGGTGATGCCGTTCGTTACGCTAAATTACTGAAAATTGCGGATACGCTTTGTGAAACAGGGCGGTACGCACTTCGGTGGCCCGGCTGGTGCGCATTTTGGAATCCGCTGAAAAAATTAGGCTTTTTGAGTGATGGGCCTATCCCAGGGCTGCCTTATGCGATATCACCACTTGAAATGGCCGCCAAAGTGCTCGAGCCGCAATTGCAGTATGATGAGCGTGAAAAAGATCTTTGTGTTATGGTGAACATCGTCGAGGGCGTCGGGGAAGGTAAGCAACGAAGATTGACTTGCTCTCTTATGATTGAAAGAGATTTGATGACAGGCTTAATGGCGATGAGTCTGGGCGTTGCCTATCCTGCCTGTATCGCCGCAGAGATGATCGTCAAAGGAGACATAACCACAAAGGGCGTTCTTTCACCGGCCACAGACATGCCCTGTGATTTATTCATGGATCAGTTGAACAAAAGGGGTATACAAATAAACGAAACGATTGAGCCGTCAAATTGAAAGCCTGTGCCGTGTTCACCGGCTGACATTTGTGAACAAAATACGCGCTTACACCGCATATTAAATGAGCGTTATCTGCTGATACCATCGAAGATTAAAGTTATGACAGCAACGGTTCGATTTCACGGGCCTTTGGGAACAGCCCAAAGATACCGCCGGTGTGGATAAAGATGATGCGTTCTCCGAAACATTTGGGATCGCGCTTGAGCTCCTGCATCATTCCAAAAAATGCTTTGCCGGTGTAGACCGGATCGAGGAAGATTCCTTCGGTTCGAGCCACATCGCACATCATGGAAAGCTCTTCAGGCCGCGACAATGCATATCCGCGGCCAACATAGCCATCGATTATGTTAATGTCACCATCGCGGGAAAAATCTAATTCAAGATGGTAATCGGAAATGGCGCTCTCACAGATGGTGCCGATCACCCGTTTAAAATAGTCCTGATCGTCACACACATTGACACTGACAATCCGCGCATTCAAATCGAAGATCCTGGTGCCCAGGATTAAACCGGCACTTGTGCCGCCGGAGCCGGTGGCATTGATAATCGTAGCGCCTTTATGCGCGCCGCCCGGCAGGTTGGCGATGTCATTGACGAGCTCCTCTATACACCTTACGTAACCCCAGGCACCGAGCGCATTGGATGCGCCCTCGGGTACCGTATAGGGTTTTAGGCCGCCGTTTCTGAGGGCGGTTGCTTCGCGCTCAAATATTTCGTCACGACGGTTGTATTCTTCAGGCGTGATCCAGACAATTTCAGCACCCGCCATCTGATCGAGTAAAATATTACCTTCGGGAAAGGGTGGATTCGAAGGGTCTTCTGTTCGCAGCAGCAACCGGCAGTTCATTCCCAGCATGGCGGCAGCAATGGCCGTTGCGCGACAGTGGTTGGATTGTGCACCGCCGCAGGTCAGAACGGTGTCCGCCTTACGGGCGACGGCATCTGCGAGCACAAATTCGAGTTTGCGAATTTTGTTGCCCGAGAGCGCGCTGCCCGTCAGGTCGTCTCTTTTCATCAATAGTTCAACGCCAAACTTTGCGCTCAGGCGCGCAAGCGGCTGAAGCGGCGTGGGCAAACGGGCCAAATGGATTTGGGGCGGATAGATGACACTGCATTCTTTCATAATGGCCAACTTTTATAGTCGTTGTCAAAAAAACGTTCCGATTGCAGAACGTTTTCTTGCGACAACACTTATGCCGCCATCCTTTTTTCGGAATATTTTAATGACAAGCGGTATAAAACATTTTAATTTCCTGTATAACTGAGGAGTCGAGTTTTTTTTGATTTTGCCGCTCCATGAATAATCGCCCGCGAAACCCGCGCAAACTCGTGCGTAAGGGCTCGTACCAAAAGAACAGTAAAAGATATAAAACAACTGGTTATCGTGAATTGAATCTAATTTGAGATCCATACCATCACGCCGATCCCTATTCTTTTGCAACGATCCCTAATACACTCAGACAGTGCGCGGTTTTCGCAGGCAATCATTCATTCCGCTCTCTGTGAGCATTTGAATGAAAAACTCCCCGACGCCTCATGGAAACAAATACAGGGTGTTTACCATAACGCTGGATTCATATAATAATATCAGCCCTGAGTAAACCCCAATTTTTCGTAAACAGCAGGACAAATCAGTTCATGTCCAAACCGGCGAAGGAGGTGGATCCATGATTATCGGTGTGCCCAAAGAAATAAAGAAAAACGAGTATCGCGTTTCGATAACACCGCCGGCTGTCGATGCGCTGGTTGCCGGGGGACATCAAATCATCATCGAAACCCGGGCCGGGGAGGACAGCGGAATATCCGATGCGGCTTACACCTCGGCGGGCGCTCATCTGGCGCCCGATGCTAAAACGGTTTACCAGAAGGCTGAAATGATTCTGAAGGTCAAAGAGCTTTTCCCGCAGGAATTCGATCTCTTAAAAGAAGGACAGATCATTTTCACCTACATTCATTCAGCCAATAACTTTGAAGAAACCCAGGCTTTATTGGACAAAAAGGTCATCGCCATTGCCTATGAGGATATTGAAACCGATGACGGTAGGTGTCCCCTGCTGACGCCCATGAGCGAAATCGCCGGTGAGGTCGGACTGATTATGGGCGTGTACCATATGTTTACCACCAGCGGCGGAAGTGGTGTCTTGATCGGAGGCGCTGTGGGTTCCCGGCCGGCTAAAGTGGCGATCCTCGGGGCCGGGCATGTCGGGCTCGGAGCCGCACGCTATGCAGTGGGTTTGGGGGCGGATGTCACCCTGCTGGATATCGATTTAGAAAGACTAAGACAGATCCGCCAAACGATGTTGCCCGGTATAAAAACGGTCTATTTAAATCAATATAATGTCCGGCAAATGCTGCCCGGGGTCGATCTCTTGATTAATGCCGTCAAGTGGCCGCCCCAATCGGATGAACATATTGTGACCCGCAAGATGCTTGGTCTCATGAAAAATAAGGCCCTGATTGTGGACATATCCTGCGATCCCGGCGGCGCCGTTGAGACCTGTGTGCCGACTTCGCACGATCAGCCGACTTACGTCGTCGACGGCATCCGGCATTATTGCGTGGACAATTTGCCATCCGCCGTCGCCAAAACAGCGTCGGATGCCTTATCAAACGCGAGTTTGCCGTATGTATTAAACATAGCGGCTAAAGGCTGGCTGGCGGCGATCAAAGAAGATGTCTCGCTGCGCAGGGGTTTGGGATTTGCCTTAGGGCATTTAACATTCAAACCGACGGCCGTAGCCCAGAACAGGCCCTATACATCAGCTGATGAAATAATCGCAATGCTGGAATAAGAGACAATTAACGGCAAACTAGTGTGTCGTCCCAGAAATAATTTACAATAAATGACATGGCCGCCCCCATTTGGTAAATTAATTCTGGGGATTGAATACCAGTTTAGGCGAAACGAAAAATGCCGGGTTATTCTATCGGTCCGCGGACCGGCCAGATATGACCGGCATGGTATTTGATATCATCGTAACAGGTCGTGCCGGATTCGAAGTACACAATCCATGCCATTCCGGCATTGGAGGTTTCTGAAAGTGAACTTTCTGTGATGGCATTTGGCGGCGAATGACAAGAGGAATGCAAAACGAAGAATGAAAAAATTAAAGCGCGTCCAATCCACTTTGTTAAGGAAGAGGTGTTTTTTTTCTTTGACGATTGCAATGATAAATCCATTCCGATCACCGCTGAATATTGGATTCTAGCCATTAGAAGCCACTTTTTAGACATGGCCGTAGTAATCCCGATGTGCCACCACCGAATAGGCGTAATCCAGCAGGGTGCCCCAGCTGAACACCGGCAAATCGACTTCGCGCTGTACGGCCCGCGCAAACGGTTGCATACCGGTGCATTCCAGCATGAGTGCGCCGATGTCGGGATGGGCCTTGCGGACCTCCATGCACGCCCGGATCATATCTTTTTCCGCCGGGTCGTAGCTGGCTTCCGGGCGTTCGGGCCGCTGCTCAGGATCCCATAGATTGGTAAACTCCGGGCAGCCATATTCGTCCAGGGCACCGGCAACGATAAAATTGCTGTTCAGATCGATGCCCACATTTTCCAAATGGGTGTCGGTCAGGAACCGTTTTTGGGCGCACACGATACCCACCGTTTTTCGCGGGCCGATCACCTGCTGAATAAACGGCACCTGCAGTAAGCTCGACATAAATACCGGTACATCGACATAGCCGGCAACATCTTTTTGAAAATAGGCGAAATAGCCGCATTCGGCCGCAATGGCCCGACAGCCCATCTTTTCCAGCCGCTTGGCCGATTGCTTGATCGGCTCCCGGCAGGGGCTTTTGTCCTCTTCCCAAACCAGCGTATAGTTATCCACCCCTTCGGCGATATCGTATTGAATCGGATACGGAAAGGCACTGGCATTGCGTACGTCCCCAGGAAAACCGGGGTAGGCATCATCGAGCACGATAATCCCCAAACCCATGCCATAGCAGGTATGATTTTTGCGCGTCTTAATGGTGTTAATGCCAAAATCGCGATTACCCTGATACATTTGATCCCCTCCTTTCATATAGGATGTCAAATACGAGACCTTCCGATATCATTTGTTTCTCTCATACAATTCAACGCCAAGACTTTTTTAATCTAAGATCTCAAATGGCTATCCAGAAAACAATAGCCTATGTAAATATTTTTGTCGAACATGAAAGTAGAAGTGGTTTTAAAGCCATTACTAAACTGCATAGCGGGCGAGGGCTTCATCATCCAGCTCGCAGCCCAGCCCGGGTTTTTCGGGGACATGCAAATATCCGTCTTTGTCGATCATCAGGCGATCCTCCGGGCGCAGCATGTAATCCCGTCTTGCGGTGGTCCATGCCGGCGGGTCGAATGGAAATTCTAAAAAGGGACATTTGCTGATCGCACAGGCCAGATGCAGATTGGCCATCAGCCCGATGCCGTTGCTCCAGGTGTGCGGGCTGAACCAGGCGTCATTTTTCTGGACCCGGGCGGCGATATTTTTGACGCCGGTAATGCCGCCTGCCAGGACGACATCGGGTTGATAGACGTCCAGGGAACCCAGCGTGTCCATTTCTCTAAAATCATGCCAGCGGCGGTTCATCTCTCCGCCGGCAATCCGAATTTTGGTCTCCTGACGCAGCCGGGCCAGGCCCCGGAAATCATGATGCGGCAGGGGTTCTTCCAGCCAGTAGACGTTTAGCTCTTCAAGCGCTTGGGCCACCTGATAGGCGCGCTCATAATCCCACGGAATTTCTGTATCCCAGGGCATTTTCCAGCCCTGGTTGGCATCCACCATAATTTCCAGCTGATCTCCGACAACTTTGCGAACGGCTTCCACGACCTTTATGTCTTCTTTTGGGTCTTTATGGTGAAACCTGATTTTCATGGCCTTAAACCCCTGACTCAAGAGTTCTTGCACCCTTGCAGACCGCTCCTGGGGGGCGAGCATCTCACCGGTGGATGCATAGGCCAAAATTTTTGATGTGTTCGCGCCCAGAAGTTTGGCGATGGTTAATCCTTTGGCCTTGCCCATGATGTCCCAGAGCGCCACATCCAGCGGCCAGCAGCGGCCGTAATGGAAATCAATGTTATCAAGGATCTGCCAGTGTCGCTCGATGTCGAACGGGTCACGCCCGATAAACAGGTCGGCATGCTCGGCGAGGCCCAACATGGCATCGCCGGAGCCGATGCCGGTAATACCGGCGTCGGTGCTCACCCGGACGATGGTGGCGGCAAGTGCCCTGCGGGGTGACGGATCCCAGGCCGCCTTGAAAGGCGGTTCCAGCGGCAGCAGATAATTTTCAATGTCGATTGCGGTTATCTTCAAACGGCCTCCTTGTAAACGGTAAGGCTAGCGGGACAGTAGCCGTTGGGCAAAATCACGAATGTCTTTCTCACCAGCCGCGTAGCAGTTGTTTTCGCGCATCGGTGTGTTTTCGGTCGAATAAATGGCATCCACAAGGCGGTTTAAATCCTTGCGGGTCAGCCCGTCAGGCTTTAAAGATAATTCGATACCGGTCCGCCGGATAAAATTACCAAACGCCTGAGCCCCCATTTTTGCTGATTGCGCAGCCGCTGTTCTGTCGGCGTGAACGCCCAGTGCCGCAGCGATCTGAACATGGATGTCGATAGCGGCAGTGGCATTTTTGGGGAAAATGACATCCAGGGCCAGGGCAACGGCTCTGCCATGATGAATGCCGGCGATCGTCCCCAGTGCATGGCCGATGCTGTGCGCCAGGCCTGAACCGGCCCCATCTATCGCCAATCCCGCCAGGGTTGAAGCCATCAGGAGATTTGCGCGTGCAATCAAATCCCGCGGTTGGTCTAAGATCCGGGTCAGATTTTGAAATATGAGCCGTACGGCATGCAAACCGGTTGCCTGCACAAATGGATGACTGCTTTTAACGGTACAGGCCTCGATGGCGTGTACCATGGCATCCAGACCGGTGGCCGCGGTAAGCGAATGCGGCAGTGATACGGTTAACGCCGGATCCAGAATCACCAGGTCGGCAGCAAGCGCGTTGCCCCAGGCCCAGACTTTATGACCCTGTCTGTTGGTGAATACGGCTGTGCGGGTGACTTCGGCCCCGGTGCCGGCCGTGGTGGGCAGCATGACTAGCTTCGCCTTTCTTGGCGGCAGGGGCTGGCGCATCAGGGCATAGGCTTCTGTGCGGTGATCGTCGGCAGCCACGACGGCTGCCATCTTGGCGACATCCAACGCAGAGCCGCCACCCAGACCGATCACCGCTGAAGGCTGGCAGGTT
This sequence comes from Desulfobacterales bacterium, assembly GCA_050116835.1. Taxonomy (GTDB): domain Bacteria; phylum Desulfobacterota; class Desulfobacteria; order Desulfobacterales; family JAHEIW01; genus JAHEIW01. The sequence goes on along the minus strand of JASFNW010000044.1, from coordinate 16,939 downwards.
CGAACCATCTCGGCAGCTCTGTCGATGGACGCTGCGGATGTCTCGCCCTTTAAATCATTGAAAAGGTCGACGGCAACCCCGCTTTTTTGCAATGAGCCCATGGCCGCATCCGCAAGACCGGCTGCAATCACCCCCGGGTCGCTAATGACGAGCACGTGCCGGGCGGCACAGATGGGTGACAGTTCACCTCCGATCCTGGCTGCCAGACCGGGACCAAATTTTATGGTGGGTGCTAAGCTGTAAATAAAGGCTTCCGTCATTCTTACTGAATCTTGCATGAAAGTAGATGAGAGAAATTAACTATATTCAATGTCGGTAGATTAAGCAAGTCAACGAAGCAATTAAAAATGGCGATCGGTTATCAGCGCATTATATTCCGTTGCTATTTGATTCTTTGTCGTATAAGCTCAGCGCTCAATTTTCAAGTTGATGTTTACGCTGATTTTTTTATGAAGCAAACCTAATGCAAAAACAAAATTTCGATAACCCGGATTTTACATTTGTGGCCGGCATGATGTCGGCATTTTTGTGCGTCATTTTCGGTTCGAATGCGGTGGCCATCAAATTGGCGTTTACCGGACTGGGGGTTTTTACCACGGCCGCAATCCGATTCAGTCTTGCCGCCCTGGCGATTTTCGTCTGGGCCAGGGTTACCGGTCAAACCATCGGGCTCAAAAAAGGCCAGCTTCGACAGGTCCTGACTCTGGCAGCGCTTTTTTCGGTTCAATTATCCATGTTTTATCTCGGGCTCAGTAAAACCAATGCATCTCGCGGTGCCTTGATTGTCAATCTGCTTCCGTTCTGGGTACTGTTTCTGGCCCATTTTTTCATACCCGGTGATCGCATTACGGGTCGCAAATTTTTAGGGATTCTCCTGGGTTTCGGCGGGGTGGCATTTATGTTTGCCGAAAAGAAGGGGGTTGCAGCCGGCTTCAGAACTGGAGATCTGATTATTCTTTTTGCCACCGTTATCTGGGCATGCAACGTAATATACCTGAAACGGATTATCGGCGCTTTCAATCCTTTTCAGATCACTTTATATTCCATGATTTTTTCTGCCCCCATCTTTTTTTTAGAAGCGCTTATATGGGACGCAGCGATGGTGTCGCAGCTGGATTTAAAGGTCATTGGTGCGCTTTTATACCAGAGCCTGATTACCGCCACCTTTGGATTCGTGACCTGGAACACCCTGCTGCAAAAGCACGGGGCGGTGGCCCTGCATTCCTTCATTTTTATTATGCCGATCGCCGGTGTGGCGCTTGGGGGGCTGGTTTTGGGAGAACCGGTTACGGTCAAAATTCTGACCGCCCTGGCGTTAATTGTGGCCGGTATTCTGGTGGTGCATCTAAAACCCCGCAAGGCCGAACCCGTCTATCCGATCCGCAGGGGTATTTAAATTCAATCGGTTTACAGACAAAGAAACAAAATAGCTCCTTAATATCATCGCATATTTTGTTGTGCACTCTCCATGTTGCCACAATTTCAGGAGAAGGCACGAAGCCCAAAATAAATCATGGCTCAAAAAAGTGGCTATTTGCCTGGGCTAATCTGCAAACTCATTAACACGGTTTAATTGCGGTTTTTCCCTATGTCGGAGCATCCCTTAACATCATCCAAAAGCACTTGCGATATCACTTTGAAACATGTAATTTTAGCTGGGTTTGCTTTGCCGCACACTCTGGGATTCAAATAAAATTGTAAAAACTGAGATAGGATAAAAATAGTATGAGTCTCAAAGAAGCAATCAGGGAAAAAGCCCTGGAACTCGGGTTTGAGGACGCCGGTTTTACCGGTGTGGAACCGTTGGACCTCTATATTAAGGAAATCGAATCCCGGCCGACGGAAATGTACGGCTGGGTGCAGACCGAGCAATTCAATACGCTGCGGGGCGCAAGACCAAGGGAAAAGTATGATTGGGCCAGATCACTGGTTGTCCTTATCCGAAATTACCATCGCCGGGCTTTTCCGCCTCAGATGGTGGGTGTCATCGGTCGCTGCTACCAGGTTGATGAGCGCAAAGAGCATGGAGACGAGCATCAGAGGATTGTGGATTTCATAAAATTTCTCAAAGATCAGGGTGTACGTGTCTGGTTCGACGAAGAACTACCGGCCCGAATGTCCGCTGCCCGAGCCGGTATCATCACCTATGGTAAAAACGTTTTTGCCTACGCCCGCAATAGCATGCGCGGCGCTTCCTGGCTGGAAAGCATCCCGCTAATCCTTGATGCTGATCTGGAACCTGATGAACCAAGCATTGAACTGGAATGTCCTAAATGGTGCAAGAACGCCTGCATCGCTGCCTGTCCCACCGGTGCTCTGTATGCACCCAAAAAAATGAACCCTTTGCGCTGTATTGCCTTTAATTCCTACTACACGAATGGCATCACTCCACTGGAACTGCGGGAACCCATGGGTACCTGGATTTATGGTTGTGATCGGTGCCAGGAGGTCTGTCCACGCAACCAGCCCTGGCTGAACCAGGCGCTGCCTGAGAACGGATCGCTGATGCAGCGGGCTCCGGATTTCGCTCTGAGCACGCTGTTGACCATGGACGACAAACATTATGTAGACAAGGTATGGCCATTGGCATTTTACATTTCTCGCAAAAAAGCAGCAAAATGGCAAATGAACGCTGCTCGAGCGTTGGGGAATCAGGGCGACCCGGACAACGTTCCACTGCTGGTCCAATCCCTTAGTGACAGCCCCCATGAGGTGGTACGCGGCATGTGCGCGTGGTCGTTAGGGCAGATAGGCGGACAACGAGCCAGGGCGGCCCTGCAGAGCCGCCTACTTAGGGAGAATGGTTTGGTCAGGTTGGAAATTGAGAAGGCCTTGGAAATTAAATAATTCAAAGCAGGCGACCATTCGATTTATAATACATTTCAACAGCATAAAGGCGGTGGGGGAAAAATTAGACACCTCATATTGTAGAATACGAGTTGAGGATTGGAAGATGTAAACTGCAATAAATTGGTGGTCTTTTGAGACTGTGGGAGCAGGCACGGAACCAAACAAAAATATGGGCTCAAAAATATGTGTATTCGCCATGGCTAATCTGAAAGATCGTATGCGAGTGAAAGTTCGGATGGACGGCGTGATATCAGAGATGAATTGGGGGATGAAAAAACTGTGATTTGTTTATCATTATCAGCGTTTTCAGAATTCTCGAATTTATACTGATATGATAATTGGTATCAACCATAGATGGAAAGGTCGTTGCCAGCGAAAAATTGTCGCAAACGATTGCTTTCCGCCGACATAATGCCGGGATTGTATGATCGTCCCATGCTGCATCGTCTTTTGATTTGTTAGGAATCCAATGAAAGGACACGCGCAATGAATTTCAAAAAGATGAAAGTGGTCCTATTGGTCTTGCTTCTCGTTCTGTGCCTGGGTGCTATAGCCTGGTCCCAAAGTCCAATGCTGGTCCAAAAAGGCCAAAAGAAGACAGTTTCAGAGGGCACTGAGAGCATTTCACTGCCGAAGGACTTGAACGCGACCCAAATCGATCAAATGCTTGCCGGCCTCAGTGACGAGCAGGTGCGGCGACTGCTAATCGATGAGCTCAAGCTGCAGGCGCAGCAGGAGACCAGCGCCGTGGCAAAACCCAAAGGCATCGCCGGTTTCATCGATAAGATAAAAAACCTGACCGCTTTGCTGCAAACCCGCATTGAATTTATCCGCTCCGGCGGCAAGGAGGCGCCGAAAGAGCTTAGTGGCCTATACGCCTTTCTCGGCAGGGGAGAACGCGGCACCAAAACCGTGCCTCAGGTCATATTGAGTGTCGCCGCGGTGCTGGCCGGTGCTTTGCTGATCCAATGGCTGTATATGCTTTACACGGCAGCAGCGCGGCGCCGCATCGCATCAAGCGCGCCTTCCGGATGGATCGCCAAAATCGGAACCCTGGCCTCGCGGGCTTTGCTGGATTTTACGGCCATCATCATCTTCATCGTCGCAGCGATGATCCTTTTTTTCCTTTTTCTGGACCGCACTGCCGGCCAGCGCGTGCTTTTGGCCGCTTATCTGGCGGGCGTGGCATTTTTCCAGGTCGCCTACCTGGTGTTGCGGTTTTTTCTGGCCCCGCGCAGCCCGGCGCTGCGCTTTTTGCCGTTTAGCGACCAGACCGCACTGTATCTGCACCACTGGATCCTCGCGCTGATCTTTGTTCTTTGCTTCGGCAATGTGACCAAAGGTGTGCTCGGCTTGGCGGGCGCCACCGAGCTGACCCAGCTCAAGTTCAGCACGCTTTACAGTTTGATCGCGGCCGCAATAATCATCTGGATGATTCTGCAGAAACGCAAAACAGCGGCCGCCGCATTCAGCCAGGGTCTGCCTGAAACCAGCCTGCGCTATCGGCTTGCGCAAAAGTGGTATCACTTTGCCGTCTTTGCTGTTTTAGTGTTGCTGGCAGCGGCGATCGGCGCCGGAATTCTGGGAACCGCCTCGGGACAGGCGTCTTTGACTCTGCTGATGATCCCGCTTTACTTTATGCTGGACTGGATCCTGCGCCTGATGCTGGAGGCAGCTTTCGGCATCGTGGAGCATTCCGAGGAGCAACCGGTGCCTGCCGCAGCGGCAATTGACGGGCCGCAAGAGAATATTGAGACTGAAGTCGACCGGCCTGAGGCTGACAAGGCCGCAGAGGAGAAACCGGATTCCGGCGTCCGGCTGGATCTCGAGCGCATGAAAGGCCCACTGCGCGCCGCCCTGCGCATCGCTTTAGCGGTACTGCTGTTTTTCTGGATTTTGGGCATCTGGAATATTGATCTTCCGATCGGAGAGGAAGTGGTCGGAACCATCATAGAGATCCTCATCGTCGTGCTGGTCTGCTACGTTGCCTGGGGTCTGATCAACGCTGCCATCTCACGGCGCATGCGCCAGGAAATGCCGGAGGACGAAGATGAAGAACAGGAGGAAGGCGGCGCCGGCGGCTCGCGCATGGCCACCTTGCTGCTGCTGCTGCGCAAGTTCATGCTGGTGGTCATCCTCGTCATGGCTGCTCTGATTGTTTTATCGGCGATGGGGGTGAACATCGGCCCGCTGATTGCCGGCGCCGGTGTTTTCGGCCTGGCGATCGGTTTTGGCGCCCAAACCTTGGTCAGGGACATCATCTCGGGCGTGTTTTTCCTCATGGACGATGCCTTTCGCGTCGGCGATTATCTGGAAGTATCCGGCACCAAGGGAATGGTGGAGCATATTTCACTGCGTTCGCTGAGGTTGCGCAACCCGCGGGGCATGGTCAATTTTATCCCTTTCGGCGACATAAAACTGGTGACGAACCTCAGCCGCGACTATGTCATCATGAAGCTCGACTTCAGGGTGCGTTACGATGCCGACGTGGAAAAAATTCGCAAAATCATCAAGAAGAAGGTCTATATGCCCATCTCGAATAATCCCGAGCTGGGGCCCAAACTGCTGGAACCGATAAAATCCCAGGGCGTGCGGCAGATGGATGACTCGGCCATGGTCATGCGGGTCAAATACAAAACCAAGCCCGGCGATCAGTTTCAAATTCGCAAGGAAGTTTACCGGCTGATGCAGGAAGCTTTCCGGGAAGCCGACATCGAGTTTGCGCATCGGAACGTGACGGTGTACATGCCACCGGAGGCCGGCACGCAGGCGGCGGATGAAGACCAGCAAAAGGAGGCGAAGGCAGACGGCGAAGCTCAGCGCCAGGCCGCTGCAGGTGCAGCGTTAGCGGCCATTCAAGCCGAGGAGGAAGAGAAGGCCAAGAAGCAACCCAAATAGCAAGCGGTCTCTTTAATGAAGGTGATGTCCCAGAAAACCATCATCTGGATGAAACGGGTCATCAAAGCCCAGCCTGACTCTCCGGTGGTGAGATTACCAATCGGCCGCCGGCTTACACCGGCTCGACCCTGGGCGGGCTCTTTCGCATGCGTGGCTATCCCTTACCGATTTCTGCCAAAAAAAAAGCGGACAAAATATAAGGTTTGGATTTATTTGATGTCTTGAATAGAGCGCGGTACTTGATTCAGCGCTTCCGAAACTTTCAGCAGGCATCGATTGAGGGCATCATATTCGGATTGGTCAATGAATTCTTCGTGCAGCAGACGGTTTAATTTGCCCAGATATCGTAAAATCGTACGATTATAATCGTTGCAGATAATTTCAAGGTCCTCGAAATACTCGATCACTTGCCGTTCCCACGACCTGTGAGCTCTTATTTCGATCATATCCATCATGCGTTCCTTCGATACAGGATTTTGGCATTCGCCTGTATCTTATATCGGCTTTCACCCATAAAACTTAATACACGCCTGACCGCATCAATTCACCGCAACTGTCAAAGCCGCGAATATATTCGTGTTTTCTCATGATGCTTCCGGAAAAAATCCCTAAAGTATTTTCCCGAACGGTCGAAAACAAATGCAGCAGCTTTCGCAACGGAGACAGACGTATATTTTCAAGTTGCTGCTGGAAGGTAACCCTTTTATGAAACATTTTAATGTCGTTTTTGGAGGCACCATATCGGGGGGGCACAAAGCCGAGGACGTTAAAAAAAATCTGGCCACCCTGTTTAAAGCCGACCCCCAAAAAATTGATCAACTTTTTGAAGCGCCCCAGGCAGTTTTGAAGCGCAACGTTGACTACGATCAGGCCATGAAATATCAAACGGCGCTGCAGCGCGCCGGAGCCGTTTGTGATGTTCAAGAGGTCATCCAGGAGATGGATCAGCAAGCCGCCGCACCATCGACTCCGCCGCCGATTCAACAGCAATCCGGTGTTCACATGGTAGGTGGCGAGGTGCAGGGCATGTACGAACCGGCAACCCCGGCGCAGACTGAAAAAAAGAGCGGTTCCGGGGTGCGGGATATTATTTCCGGTGTGGTGTTAATCGGTATCGGCTTTTTATTCGGCGGCTCCGTTTTTCTGGGTAATCCCGGCGTTCTGGATTATTTTTTTGACGGCCTGGGGCTGTTTTGGATCGGCAAAGGCATTTATCGACTGGTGCGCTGATTCAGATTTAGGGCAGTGCCACGCATTCGGGTTCGCAGCAGCATTATCTTTCCTAAAACATTCCAACTCCAATAATAGCGGAATGAATTATCAGTCCCGCCTATGGCGGGATCTGAATGGCTTAGGGAGCGTTGCGAAAGAACAGCAATAACCGTAGAACCGCAAATGAGCGCAAAATTGATTTTGCGTTTAACCCACTATTTTATATTTGAATTCTGTTCTTTCGCTACACTCCCTTAATCATGAGTTTGCACGATGAAGTCGCTGATGATTTTTTCTGCTATCATTTAACCGAAACTCGACTCCTCAATGCCTTTGGTGCCGCTGGTCTCGATAAAGTCGCCGACACGAAAAGAATCGTCCATCAGAAAGAAGATGCCGGCGATGATATCTTTTACCAGGGTCTGGGCACCGAAGCCGATGGCCAGTCCCAAAAAAATGTCACCGATCCTGTTCAGGACGGCAGAGACCCTGTCGGCAATATGACATGGCGGATTTTGCCGCGCAAGCAAATTTTTTAAAATCTATCCTAACTTTACTTTGCCCGGTGAATATTATAAAGTTTATTCTTTTCCGGTAGAAAGGAGAAGAAAGCAGATGCCTACACCTATTGTGGTAAAAATTGGAGAGCTTGAGCTGAGAGGCGAATTCAACGATACTCCTGCCGGCAAGGCCGCTGCCGCCGCGCTGCCGTTTGACTGGAACGGCAGTCGCTGGGGCGATGAGTATTACGGGCCGCCATCGGCGGATATCGGAGATCATCCGGGTGAAAAAGGCGCCGTTATGAATGTTGGCGATCTGGGCTGGCATGCCCCCAACCAGTGGTTTTGCCTGTTTTTCGGGCCGACCCCGGCCAGCAGCGGTGACGCGCCCGAGGCAGCGGTTCCTATTTTAACCGTGGGAAATGTGCAGGGAGACTGGGAAGCCCTCAGAGAAATGGGAGGCGCTATAACAGCCAGTATTGAAAAAGGGTAAAAAGTCAGTTTTGCAGTTCCGCCGTGGATATTCGAAAATCATTTTTGCGCGAGTCCATATCAATCACAGGTTATCAGGCGGCTCCCTATTTGAGATGTTGAGCCCATTTCTTTTGTCTATAAGGAGAGCTGCTGGCAGATGAATCCGTTCGGGATCTTCACAAATTGAAATGCGGCATCAATGGCATTTCATGGGCTTGCCGCCGGTGGCTTTTTCCAGCCGCTGCGTGAACCGACACCACCACCCTTTCTTTTTTTCCGGCTGTGAATCCAGGTATTTTTGGGGATTTTCGACAAAGGCCTTGCGGCAACCCTCCGCACAGAAGTAATATGCCTGGCCTTCAAGCGTTGCTTCGATATCGGTCGTCTCCGGGTTGACGGTCATACCGCATACCGGATCGATTACCGCATTGGTTTCTGTTGCTGTCTGGTTCATTGAACAATTCTCTCCTGTTTTCTCACTTTTCGTTGAAATTAAATGCAAGCCGGATGTGTGTTTACATCGTAAGGACTCCAGCTTCTGTCCTAATGATAATCATCCGCACAACCGACGCAAATTGCAGGGCCTTATGTATGACGGTGAGACGGTAAAAAAAATATTGATTTTAAAGGATTGGCGTTCTCGATGCGGATCGTAAATACCCAGGCCGATTGTGTGCTATATCGCCAATATGAATCGACTTGCGGTTATAAAAGTGTCAGAATTGTGTGCGCAAAGAATATCGGACCCTGCGTGATAATCGTTGGATGGGCTCTCGGATTTTTATGGCATTTTGTTTGAATAATGTTTTTAAAAATGAGACAGTCTTTTAAGAATAACAGGACAATTTTATTCAGAATCGTTGTGTTGGTGAGAAATGATGGCGAAAGGTAGCGATCTAAACATGTCGCGATTTCGATTCTTTCAAAACCTATTTTTAAAAAGAAGTGTGCAAGACCCAAAACCCACAATTCTTTCGATCAAAGCACAGACACAAAATTGGCGTCGCGCTGACCGCAAAATGGGTTGGGATATCGACGATGATGAATTTGAACAGCTTGAAGCATTCTCAGGAGCGCCGATGACCGATGACATTCGCTCGCGTGGATTTATCGGATGTGTGGTTTTCTATGGATTCGGTGATGACGGCCGGGGCAATGCAGATGCTATTCTTTCAGCAAAGCTGGCCTGGGACTATGCTGTTAAAACCAGAAAAAACAAGACATGGCAATGTGAGTATATTGATTTCAGCCGGCCGCAGGATATGCGACTGCGCCCAGGCGCGCCGGTACGGCCGAAGGGTTTTTATCATGCCTGGATTCAGCCCGGCAAGCGGTTCATCAACATGACCGTCGCCCAGGTGCGCAAAAAATTTAATTCGGCTACCGGCCTTGCCGCCGAAGGGTTCCAATTTTTAACGATCACCCATCCCCATTTTGCGGAACTGATGAACCAACGCAAAATTCCTTTCATGGCCCTTGCCGATTATGATGTGGCACCCCATGGATTTAATGATTTTTACGATGTGCCCCAGCTATTTTGCAGCAACGGCAAACTGGGACTGGGTATTGGAAATGTGGACCGTAATTATCCGCTTTTTGGAATTCCCATTCTGCAATTCATCGACAACCCATTTTCTCAGAAGCAACATTCAGAATGAATTTAATCCATATAGGCCCTTTAAGGACGCGTGGCGGACTGTGCAAAGTTTTTGAGTGCGTTTTGCACCTTATTCAATACCGGCGCGCATCCATCGATCCCATGACGCTGGGCCAGGTACTGCGGGTCGTTATAGGTCAGCCATACCTGTCCCGCCTCATCCTGCCAGATGAGTGCTTTTTGCGGCAGGTCGATCGCTATGGTTTGGCCGCATTGCATCAGGGGCGTGCCGACTTTTGGATTGCCGAATATGACCAGTTCCGTCGGTCGCAATTTTTCCCCCGCCTTGCGGGCACCTTCGCTATGGTTGATGCGTATAAAAACGGTCATTCCTTTTTCTTTTAAGACCGTCTCCAGGCGATCGGCCGTAATTTTGACATCATGCGAACTCTTCACAGTGATCAAACCCGATTCCGCTGATGCCGGCAGGGCCGATACGAGTACAAAAATTATCGTCATGATAATATGGCGCATGAATCTTCCTCCGCTTAAATAAATACACAATGAAAAGGTAAAACACAGTTTAGCATAGGCAACTTTTCGGTATTTATAATTCTAAAAAGGGTGTCGAATTGTAGACGCACAAGGCTGATTTATCGTCTCTAAAAGGCAAAGACCTGCATTTGCAGGGCTTTTCGCCGGTCCGGGCTTTATTCTAAAACTCAAGAAATCCGGATTTTGGCCGATCTTTAACGATAGAAAATTCGTCTTCTAAATGGTTGAAAATAGTGACACTTATTGCTCAAATTTTTTGCCGTTGTAAATCATCAGCGCTTCTTGGCATCAGCCTTGCGGCTGTATCGTTGGCGATGGCCGGATGTGCGGCATCCCCCAAGTCGTCTCGTATGGCAACCACAGAGGTCGATCCGTTACGAGTAGTCAAAGGACCTGCCGATGAAGCGGACATCGAAAAACGGCTGCGTCGGGAATACGGACGCTGGCAAGGAACCCAACATCACCTCGGCGGCAACGGCCGCCGGGGAATCGACTGTTCCGGTTTTGTCAAAGCAGTCTATAAGGACGTTTTCGGGTTGGATTTGCCACGGACAACCCGCACTCAGGTCAGGCTGGGGCGGGCGGTTTCTTTTGAAAAGCTTCGGGCCGGAGATTTAGTTTTTTTCAGGCCCCCATCCTATCCTCGGCATGTGGGTATCTACTTGGGCGGGGACGAATTTGTGCATGCCTCCAAAAACAAAGGTGTGACGGTATCTAAAATTGATCCATATTATTGGGGCAAATATTATTGGACGGCCCGTCGCATCCTGCCCGCTTCACGCCATCCTTGAATCATAAAACCAGTGAGCATGGCATCCAGTAGCAGGATCCAGCTGTCAAATGTATTTCTGGCCTCCGGCGACACGCTACTGGCGGCTGGCAACTGCATTTCTAATTCCTTGATAGAAGCTTTCTGACTGGCAGTCAAGGCACTGTTGCGGGCACGCTAACGGCTTCCAGCGTTTCGCGTTCGTGCTTCAAATAGCCGTTGGCCGTTTCAACCAGGTTGGGGATCAGGTCATATCGGCGTTTGAGCCGGACATCGATTTGGGAAAACGAATTTTGGTAACGGTTTTGAAGCCTCACCAGACTGCTGTTATGCCAACCACAACGAAGATGGCCGCAAGAATGATTCCCCCAAGAATAATTGCTGTAGCCATTTTATCATCCTCGTCTGGGTGGAACCTCGACGATAACGCAAGACAGCTGAATTATTTTTTGATGCTGATAAACTTTACACCGAACCCGTTCGGGCTGGACCAGGTGACCTCACCTTTTATTTTGGCAGTTCTGCCCCGTTTTAAGGGCACGACCAGTTTAATGATACCGCCCGCGTCCAAACGGTGATGCGTTTCGATAAATACGCCGGAAGGGCTGATATTTTTGGCCAGCCCCTTGAGGATTATATTTCGGGCGCTAAACAGGAGATCCTGAACGTAGCGCCTGCGGGTGTGTTTGCGTTGATCTTCTACAATTTTCAAGCGGCTGCCGCGCGATTTTTGTTTATCATAATCAATAGTGTATTGAACACCGTAGCCATATTTAAAATGAGAGATCGGCAATTTCTTGCGCCACATGATTTTTGCGCGCAGACATTCATAGGTGTCACGGGAATCGCTGTAAGGTGAATATTCGATCCCGATGAAAACCTCTTTGCCCAGTTGCAGCCAGCTGTCTGTCTCAAAATACAGCCCGCGCTTGCTGTAGTTGAGCATTCTGGCCTGATAGATGATGCCGGCCTTCAAATCTTCAATCATTACCGGCGACTTGTGTCTGATGCGGGCGTTGTTTCTATTTTCCGGATTCTCGTGCATTTTACAATTATGTTCACACTTTGTTCAGTTTATAGAAACGGTAAAAGCCGCTAAATTTATGGCTGAACCTGTCTCGAGAATAGCAGATAACGGCCAAGGGCGCGGCGCAAAACCGATTCATCATCTTATCCAAAGCGAATCTAAATTCCAAATGGAAAGACGGGTTGCTCCGGCGTCAGCAGCGTTGTGACCACATCCGCCTGACAGTATTTTTCAAGCATCCGGGCGACCCGGTCCCGGGTTGCGATCACCCGCTTTTCACATTTTTCTCCCAGACCGTCAATATTCATAACTATTATACGGGTGTCTTCGGTTATGCGGGTATTATGCCCGTTGCGCCAGTTCCAGCGCCGACACATAACCGCTTTTGATTCAGGGACCACATAAATTACCTCACCGGCGACCGGGTGCTCGCTGCTGTCGGGGCTGCCCAACGGTATGAAAGTTTCACTGCCATCGGCATACCGCAGTTCCACGCTGCCGGCAGCCCGGAGGACATCATCTCCGCCCACCGGTGCTTTATCCTCGATGGAATTGATGTTCATAATGGCCACCACTTTGTTGATGAACGGCAGGCGCGCTCCGGGTTTTTGAACGCGTTTTAGCAGGGCGCAATGGGCTGGCGGAAATTTATTCGGGTTGGAACCGAATTGGCGGTGTGCCTCATTCCAGACCGCAGTCAGCGGGTGTGTTTTCAATTCGATGGGTGCTTGTGCAGCCCGGGCGATGGTCCGGTCGAGCTTGTCTTCCAGCTCCGGAGGGTGACCCTGATTATCCAAATTTTTTGCAATTACAATCCCGCGCCGAAAGGAGGGAAAGTCTTCAAATATTTTTGGATGGATACGGATCTCAGTCATGATCATCTTTTCTATCATTCAGTTTTTACGGGACGCAAGCACAAAAAGCCATCAGGGCAATAGTACACTCATGGTCGTATCTTGTTTTTAGGTTGAACCTTGCTGCTCGGCTTTTTTAAGACGCTTATTCAATGCCTGACGAGAAATCCCCAGGCTCAAGGCCGCAATTGACTGGTTTCCGTTGGATCTTTTCATGGCTTCATCGATCAGCATCTGCTCAATTTGTTTGAGGGTGGGCAGTTGTTCTGAAAAGGTGACCTGCAAGCCTTTTGGAGCGATCGTGGCCGTTGTATCCGCATTTGATGGCGGGTGTTGTCTATCGATATGTTCTTTAAAGGCATCCATGGAAAGCTTGCCGGCCGCATGACTGCTGACAGCATCAAAGACCATGGACTCCAGCTGTCTGACGTTGCCGGGAAAATAAAACGTCGAAAGCAGGGTGATCAGCTCATCCGGCGGTGTTGGCTTCTTTTTGCCTAATGCCTTGGCAGCTTTTTCTAAAAAGTGCGCCACTAGGACCGTTAGGTCTTCGCGGCGCTGACGCAGCGGCGGAATGCGGATTTGATGATCACACAAGCGGTAATACAGATCTTTGCGGAATTTTCCGCTTGTCTGCAGGGCACTAAGATCCTGGTTTGTCGCCACCACAATTCGGGCATCCGAGCGTTTGGCCACATCGGATCCGATGGGGAAAAATTCGCTTTCCTGCAAAAGGCGCAAAAGCTTTACCTGGGAGGGTAAACTCAAGTCCCCGATTTCGTCCAAAAAAAGCGTGCCGTCGGAGGCACGCTCGATCAATCCTCTGCGAGCTTCGCTGGCATCCGTAAAAGCGCCTTTTTTATGGCCGAAAAGTGTGTCCGCAAATACCTGGTCATCCAGGCCGGCCACATTAACCGGTACAAAAGCGCCCGAACGGTTGCTTAGCGTATGGACAGCCCGGGCCACCAATTCCTTGCCCACACCGGTTTCGCCGGTTATCAACACCGGGCGGGGGCTGCCGGCAACGGCTTCGACATATCGAAATATGGCGCGCATCGCCGGGTTGATGGTAATGATTTCCGCAAACGCCTCGGGCCGCTTCAATTTATCCGACAGCACCTGGGCTTTGAGCAATTGGTTTTCCCGCTGGAGCTCTCGCAGCTCAACAGCCCGCTTGACGCCGCCGATCAGACGACTTTTCTCTACCGGTTTTAAAATATAGTCAAAGGCACCTTTTTGCATGCACGATACGGCCGTATCGATATCGTTTGAACCGGTTACGACCACCACCGGAATTTCCGGATAGTCAGCCGTGATCATCGGCAGGAGTTCTTCACCGGAAATATGCGGCATTCTCAGATCCAGGAGCATCACATCGATTTCCTGGCTGGCAAGCAGCGGCATGACATCACGGCTGTCGTGACAGCGAATGAAATGATTCATATGTTGGCCGAGCGCAACGTCATTTCAAAGCTGGTGATCGCCTGGGCTTCATCGTCCACCATCATAACGGGGTATTGCGGATAGCGTGTTTCGGTCATTCTGGATTCCCCTCTTCGATTCGTTTTTCGCGAGCAATCGGTAAGGTGATTGTGGCAGTCGTACCGGCGCCGGGATCAGAGGTGAAGCGCAACGTACCGCCATGCTCTTCAACAATTCTCGATGAGATCGATAATCCCAGCCCGACACCGCCGGCATCCTGTTTGGTTGTAAAAAACGGATCCATGATCAGCATCAGGGTTTCAGGTGCAATGCCCACACCTTCATCTCGAATGGTGATGACGATGTTTGAATTTTCCTGATCATACCCGGTTGAAATATATATGCCCTTGCTGTTATTCGGAAGTGCCTGGCAGGCGTTCTGGATTAAATTGATCATGACCTGCTCGAGCCGCTGAAAATTTCCTCTTAAAACCGGTAAACGATTTTCCTTTTCAATTGAAAAGTTGTTACTGGTGTTTTTGATCATATTGGTCAACAGTGAAACAGCGGATTTTATAACGGCATTGATGTCAACCGGTTGCGTTAGATCGGCGGTGTCGTTTCGAACATAATTTTTTAGATCATCAACGATGCGCTTGATGCGCTCGGACCCATCGGATATGCCCGCAAACAGGGCGGGAATATTTTTGCGCATCTGTGAAAATGGCATGCCGCCCAGGAGAAAATCACCGTTTTCCTCGTAATACCTTTCCAAAATGGGCATGGCACTTTCCCAGGCGTCCTTTAAAATTGGCGAATTTAACATGATAAAATTGTTGGGATTGTTGATCTCGTGGGCAACACCGGAAACCAGTGTGCCCAGGGCCACCATTTTACTGGCCTGTAAAAGCTGCTGTTGATGAAGCTTGGCCTGCTCCTCGGCTTTCTTGCGTTCGCTAATGTCGCGGGCCACCCCCCGGAACCCTATTGGCTCACCGTTTGAATCCCGGATTAGCGAAACCGAAAGCTCGACATTTTTTTTGACGCCGTGTTTTGCGACCATCTCCAGATCAAATGCGGTTGCGGGCTTACCGGTTTTAAAGACTGCATTAAATGTTTCATATACGTGCTTGACGGTTTCTTTGCTCGTAAACTGCCGGTTGTTCATGCCCATCAGCTCTTTCCTTGAATAACCCAGATGCCTGCGCAAAGATTCATTGAAGAAGGTCAGGTTGCCGGCCAGATCCACCTCGTAATACCCTTCCTCGATACTCTGGAGGATGGTTCGATACTTTTCTTCACCCTCTCTCAAAGCTTCTTCAGCCTGCACCCGCTCCACAATTTCCGCCTTAAGGGATTCAAGTGTATCTCTTAATTCTATTTGCTGAGTTTCAACTGTTTTCAGGGCATTTGAGAAACGAAAGGTAAGCAAGAATGCCTGAGACAGAATGAAAGCAAACAGGCCAAAGGGAGCAAAAAAGCCGGTTTGCGAATCGCTGTTTTGGAGGTAAAATCCTGCGGGTACAGTTGTTGCTTCCAGTAAAACTCCCATTGCCCGCTAAGATCAACCGGGCCCTCGCTTTTAAAGTCCCAATCTCTTAGATCGAGAACGCCCTTAACTGCTTTAGGCATGATCCGTCGGGGAGAGTCATTGAGACAGGCGTTAAAAAAAATCAGATAGGCAGGTATCAGGGAAATAGCAATGAGACGGGGATTAAATTGTATTTTGCATCGTAACATAGGATTAAAATGATTTTAAAGTTGCCGGAATCAGGTCTAAAATTAAAATAATCGGCGCCTGCCGGGGCACGGCAGTTCGGAGTTGTCGTTTATCGTCCGGGCAGCATCAGCAGTTTTGGCGGTGTGGGCTGGTTGTCGAATCCTTATTAAAAACGATATTATACCACCATTTGCCTGTCAATTAAAATGCCACATCGCAGGATCATGCGGCGTGCTGCAGAAGACATCCCTTTCTCCCGTGGCGCTGAAAATGTTGCTGCACCTGATGCATGAACGTCCGGATGGCCGTCTCTCTTCCCGGCTGCAGGCTGCCGTCGTAAGGCGTGTCCAGATAAGGAACCCGGCGTTCGTTCATGACGGGCTTGACAATGGCCGAAGTGGTCATGCCCGGCATGCATGTAAAAGGGTAAAAATTGACAACCCCGTTGTAGCCTTCTTTTGCAAATTGCAAAATGGCGGCAATGCTCAAACAGGTTTCGGTGGTGATATCAAATGTAAAAATATCTTCTTCGTGGAGCAGGCGTTTTAGATGGTGCACCTTATGATCGTGCTCGATATCGAGGGTTTTTGAGATCCGGCGATAAAACTGTTTTTGTCTCAATTCCTGGTAAAAAAGCTCACTTCCGAAATTCAGCATCTGTGCCAAATCTGTTTTCAACCGCTTCACCTTGAATTGTCTGAGATTTAAACGGAAGTGGGCTTTATTTTCTCGCAATTGGCCGTAGGTAATGTAGTTGACCCATTCGGCCAGAGACGAATTGACCACCTCAGCACCATGCCTTTCAAGAATCCGGATTAAATCCTGATTAGACTGCACGTGCATTCTTAAATAGATTTCACCGACAATCCCGATCAAGGGCTTGGCGGGGATAGCCGGATCCATGAGGGTTTTACCCTCTTGGACCAGTGTTTCGAGTTTGTCCAGGATTTTATCGTAGGCCCCGGGGGCCGCATGCGTTTCAAAACAAGCTTGCAGGGTATGCAGGCAGCGTTCGATAAAGGCATCGGTGATGCCTGGTGTTTGTTCGTAGGGCCGAATTC
>JASFNW010000043.1:0-31969 GCA_050116835.1 Desulfobacterales bacterium | reverse complement strand
GATTAGGCCACGTGGCATAATGTCAATGCTGCAGATAACCTATGGCAACCTACCGACTTTTATGATGGTTTGAATTGCAGATAGCCCATACGCAATTTAGTGCGTGCATAAAATTTTAAGATACCCAGATACAATATGAAATTTGGGAATATTGCAGATTTATTTCTTCGTGGTGCGATAATGGGTGCTCTAAAAATCCTGAGTTTAACCCATATCAACAACTGCAAAAATTTTGCAATGACGGATCCATTCGTGTAAATCACCTGCCGTGCCGAAGGTGGCGGCAATTGGGTCGGCTGATGAACCCTGGCCTCCGCCAGCCACCGGTCTATCTGTTCCCGGTGACGTGTGACTAATTTCAGGGCGTGCCGCAGCACATAACCCCCGGGACCCCTATGCCAATCCACAAAAAACCTTCTTCTGCATCGTGGGGGTGTAACACGAAAAAACAGCGGGTTAGAGCCAGAGCCCCCTTACTTCAGCCATGATTGCACCTGATCGCCGTGATAGCGCATGTAGCGCAGGACCTTTTCACCCGGATACATGCCCTCATCTTCCTGGATCCAGATCATCAGCTGTTCCAGGTCTGCAGGCGCCCAATGAAAATTGATAAGGAACCGGTAAACATCGGGCATGTCATCCTTTAAACCTCTGCGAACGATGGTATGGATTTCTTCTTTGCCCCCGTAAACATTTTTGGGATCATCAAGGAACTTGAGTTTCCAGCGGGCAAACATCCAGTGAGGAACCCAACCGGTCACGACAATCCACTTCTGTTTTCGGATGGCATTGGACAACTCGGCCACCATGGAGACTTCGCTGCCTTTAATCAATTCGTATTTGTACAGGCCGTATTCCCGCATGGCCTCTCTCGTCTTTTTCATGATACCGGCTTCCGGATCGATACCGATGATTTTTCGATTAAATTTATCCGTGTATTTTTTCAGGTCATCAATAGAGTTGGCTTTGATATACGGTTCATTGCGTTGCCCGGATGAAGCCGTCTGCCGCCCTACGGTGATGTCCGGCACCACCAGTCCGATTTGCGTCCCGACCATGTTCGGGCCCAGATCCACGATCTGATCTTTGTATTGTTCATAGTAATGGCCGTGTGTGGTGGGCAGCCAGGCCGCCACCATGCCGTCGACCTTGCCGGTGGCCACCGCCTCCCACATCTTATCCGCTGTCATCGGCACGATTTCACAGGCATGGCCAAGTTTTTCCTGTATGACTGTTTTGACCATATTCGTGGCGGCCACTGTTTCGGACCATTCCACATAGGACAGGCGAACCGTCTTTTGCTCGGCCGCGGCCTGGACGGGAACAAGGGCCACCAGCAACGCTGAAAGAAAAAACAGCATTGCCGTATAATAAAGAGTTGCCTTTTTTCTCATGGATACCTCCTAATTAAGATCCGGCTACATCGTTCTTGGAAGCGCCTGACGCAGCCGGTAAAACACATGGAACATATTGGGTTGGGTCACCTTATGCAACCCCCTCCGGCCGGTCTTACGAATCAATCGTAACCATGTTTTTTGACATAATCCATAAGCCCTTTGACTACCGCAAAACACATCAGAAACATGATCACGGCAAAGGGCAGGCCGGTGCTGATAGCCGCGGTCTGCAGGGCCACCATGCCGCCACCGAGCAGGAGGATGGCCGCGACGCAGCCTTCGAGGATGGCCCAGAACAACCGCTGGGGCTTGGGCGGATCCGGGTTGCCGCCGGCGGTGATGATATCGATCACCATGGAGCCCGAGTCCGAAGAGGTCACAAAAAAGAAAACGACCACGACCATGGCCAGAATAGACGTCACCCAGCTCAACGGGAAACTTTCCAGAAAGACAAACAAGGAGACCGGGATGTTTTCCTGAACGGCTTTGGCCATGCCACCGGCCGCGAACCGTTCGATATAGATGGCGCTGTTGCCGAAAACAGTCATCCAGCTAAAGGTTACCAGGGTTGGCACGACCAGCACACAGGCCAGATATTCGCGCAGCGTCCGCCCGTAGGATATACGGGCGATAAACATGCCCACGAACGGACACCAGGCAATCCACCACGCCCAGTAAAAAATAGTCCACCCGTTTTGCCAGTTGCCGCCCTCGGTATAGGTTTCGTTCCAGAAACCCAGATCAAAGAAATGCTGGATATAATTACCCAGGTTTTCGATCCATCCGTTGAGCAAGAACAGGGTCGGGCCGAGAAAAAAAATAAAGAGCATCAGCAGAAGTGCCAGACCAATGTTGATGTTACTCAGCACCTTGATGCCGGCCTCAAGGCCACGCACCACCGACCAGGTCGCCAGCGCCGTGATAGCGGCAATTAATATCACCTGAACAACGGCATTTTGCGGGATACCGAACAGGTGCGTCAGTCCGGCGTTGACCTGCTGAACGCCGAAAGCCAGGGATGTGGCGACCCCATACAGACAGGAAATCGTGGCCAGAATGTCAATGGTGTTGCCCAGACCGC
The DNA here is from genome assembly GCA_050116835.1 of Desulfobacterales bacterium. Taxonomy (GTDB): domain Bacteria; phylum Desulfobacterota; class Desulfobacteria; order Desulfobacterales; family JAHEIW01; genus JAHEIW01. The sequence continues at coordinate 29,491 of JASFNW010000043.1, read as the reverse complement.
CGTAGATGCGCTCTTTTAAAATCGGATAAAAAACATTGCGAATCGACAGCGGCAGGCCTTCGTTAAATCCGAAAAACGCCAGCCCCAATCCAATCAGCGCATAGATGCCCCAGGGATGCAAACCCCAGTGCAGATAGGTCAGCTCCATGGCCACCTTGGCGCTCTCGATGGTGCCGGGCTCTGAAAGCGGATTGGCCACATAGTGGAACATGGGTTCGGCCACCCCGTAAAAGAGCAGGCCGATGCCCATCCCCGCGCTAAATAGCATGGCAAACCAGCTCAGATAGCTGAATTCGGGCTCTGCGTCCGACCCGCCGATACGCAGCTTCCCTAAAGGTGAGACCATAATCCCGATACAGGTGGCCAACACGACGTTCATGGTCAGCACCAGAAACCAACCGGTGTAGTTACACATCCAATTCTTTATGCCTGAAAACAGATTTACAGCGGCATCGCCGGCTAGTATCGTAAAGAACACCCCTACGAAAATCAGCCCGGCAGCCACAAAAAATACCCAGGGCTGAATATCGTATTTCAAAATCTTGTTGTCCAGGTTCTTGATTGTTCGGGCAGTCCTGATTTTAAACTCTTGCTCGGCCATAAAACACCTCCTTCACACCCCTCCATTGTTAAATTAAACGAGGGATTGTCGGATACGACGCATCAAATCCGGGATCACTTTTTCAGCCCTTCATCCCGGGCAGCCGATCTGAAATAGATCCGGCTGCCAGCACATGCATGGTTTTCTGAGTACGGCAGAACGGTGTTACCCATGCCTGAGCTGTGTTTACTCATCTACCGAACATTCGCCTTCAACTCTTTTTAAGATGATGCGGTCTTTTTCAACAACCATCTCGAAGCAGTCACCCGGCTCAAAACCGGTTTTTTCAAGCATCGCTTTCGAGAAAATGATCCCTTCCTTTTTAACCTTTGTTTTTTCCGCCGGGGAATAATCAAAGAGCCCTTTGATGACATAGATTTTCCCGTCACGCTCCTGGAGCATCGCCAAATGTTCCCGCAGGGTAAATGGGGATATTTTAAGTTCTTTTGTAATCTCCTTTGCAGTCATCCCCGTTTCAATCATTTCCCTGAGCCTGTCCGGATCATAACGGATACTATAATCGCCTTTCGCCATTCAAAAAACCTCCTTTCTGCGTAGTTTTTTCTTAAATCAGCGCTTCTTTTCCAAACCGACGTGCAGCTCATCGCGCATGAAACGGATGCTATCAATAACGGCGTTGGTGCTGGCGCCGGTTGATTTTTTCGCGTTTGTCAGTTCCGGGATCGAATTTTATTTAAATGAAGAGACGTTGTATTTCAGGATTCGCTTTGCGAACTTTGAATGCTTCTCGCATAGGGGCATTTCTACTTTTCGGTCAAATAAGATTGGGTTATCCCTACATTTTAATAATTTACTTACTCATTACAATGATATTTAGTCAATAGTAATTTAGAATTCCTGAGATAATACATGACAGGGCAACCCAATATCATTCGATTTCAGATGAGTCGGGGCAAATACACACTTATTTCAACCAATATTTTTGTTGGACTTCATTAATGCAATCACCGACAGTGCCGAACAAAGGCATTGACCGCTCCGTATGCGGTGGCTATGGCAAGGCCGGCACCGCATTTAAGGCGCTTCCAGTCATTATGCGCCAATATGGAGCCGGCGGCAAAAAGCGTTTCAAAGACCGGGTTACCTGAATCATTGAGCGGTCGGAATGAATCATCGATATGCAGGCCGGCCTGGTTGATCAAATGCCCCCGGGGATCTAAAAAATCGCGGTGATGCCAATCATGTCTGCTATCGGGCTGGTAGATCGGCAAATCAAGGATCGTTTCGCGGATTCGCGTTCTATTGGCAAACAAACCGCCGCCGATAAATCGGCCACTGGCCAGAATAACACCCCGCGAGTCGACGACGTGTTCGACCTCATCCCGGCCGATCTGGGTTTCAAAACGGCCGGCTGCGGTTGGTCTTACCTTCAACGCCTTGGTCAAAGAAAAATATTGCACATTTTTGGAGCGTAGCCCCCTTTCAAACGCTTCTTTGAGGCGCAACCCGGGAACCGAAGGGGGAATGGTGGGGATTTCAAAAATGGGGACACCGATCAACTCTTCGAGCTGGGATATGACCTCATGGGTTCGATACAGCCCCAAAATGGCGGGCAGCCCGATGATTGTGGATTCTTTTATCAGAGGTCTTATGACCCGAGCCAGCTTCTCGCGATTTTGCGGCAGCAGCAATGCATTGGCCATATGTTCTGTGTACACTTCGATCAGATGATCGCTATCCGGAAATGAGATTCGGGCTGACCGTAAACCGGGCCAGTCCGTGTTTAAGGCGGCTGCAATTTGGCGGGCACTGAATCCTTTCAAACCCCGGATATCAACGATCAGACAGGCCGGTTTTTCTTTTAGCACCCGGACTCCCTGCCACATGGTATGCGGCACGGCGTAGGTGGATTTTACGGTGCCCAGTGATGTCAGCACGCCGGTGTTACGATCGATATCGCGGTGATAGGTAAGGCCTGTTTCTTCCAAAAAGGTCAGAATTCCAGCAAATGCCGCTTTGATATCCGATTTCTTGAGCCGTGCATAAGGGTGCTCCGGCAGGTCCCGCACCAGAGCATCCAGCGCGGCCCATGGATCGCTCCAGGCCCGCTTTTCAACGACCGGGTGCACACCCAGCAGATCCAGCAAGCCGCTGGCAAAAATAATTTCTCCGGTGTGCCCCATCTGCGTCACCCGTAGACCTCTGCTGGCAGCAAAAAGAGCTGCAGCCATACCGGCCAGACCACTACCGATCACGCACAGGTCGCATTCTATCGTTTTCAAGTCCGGCATCGAGCGATGTATCCTTTTTAATAAGCTTCAACAGTTTCGGTCAAAGGCTGCTGGTCGCTGGCTGCTGGCTGCCAGTCACCGGTCATAGGCTTCAAGCCAGTGGCCAGCAGCGAGAAGCCAGCTGCAGAGGCGTCGATACGCTGATCCCTGCTTGGGGGGCATAAAGTGCAGTGCGAAGCCCCAAAACCTTGATTTATAGCTCCAACCCGAACAAACCGCAGTAAAGCGCTTCCAGGAGCTCTGATTGCACCAATTGCTTGTCCCAGAGCGTCGGGTATTGCCCGTGCCAGCGCTTGCCGAGGAATTCTTTCAGGCCCAATAGGCACTCGTCAAAGGTCAGCTCGCCCTGATCAAACAGATAAGCCGTCACCCGGACACCGCAGAATGTACCCTGGCAAGCACCTTTGCCAATTCGGCTGCGCAGGGCGATGGACTTAAGATCCGGTTTGCCGTTCTGGTTGCGAATCGCATCAACAATGGAATCCACCGCGCTTTTGGGCACCATTTCGCACTCGCACAGCAAAATGTCATCCGGCTCGTGTTTCTGTATCCACAGCTTGGGTGCCAATCCGGGTTGCGTCCATTTAGCAGGTTGCGTTTCCGGCAGCGGCTCGGTTCGGGTTAGACAGGGCTTGGTAACGCTGAGACGACGGCAAACGAGATCGGCTGCTTTTTCGGCCATCAGCCGGTAAGTGGTCAGCTTACCGCCTGAAATGGTCACAAAATTATTAAGGCCGTCTTGTACATGATCGATCAGCGTGAAACTGCGACTGATATCGCGATCATCGACGACAGACGTTGATCCCACCAGCGGCCTGACACCCGCATAGGCTCGAATAAATCGGACGGTTTCCAGGACAGGAATCATCTTCACAGCTTCACCCACCATTGTATCCACTTCTTCGATGGTGGGATAAATCTGATCTAAATTGTTGACACGAATTGAGGTGGTTCCCAGAATCGACACCGTACCTCCCGGTACCAGAATATCGGCATTGGCAGAAGCGCGCAGGCGGTTAACCACCCGATCCGTAATTCGGTTATGCGTGACCAAAAGACTCCCTTTGGAGTAGATCATATCGACCCTCACACCGGCCAGGGCGGCAACTTCGCCGGCCCAGGCACCGGTAGCGTTCACAACCTGCTCTGCCTTGATCGTAATTTTTTCACCAGTGACTGTGTCCTGCAGACGTGTTGTCTGAATCGTCTTACGTTTCTTCTGGAATCCCGTGACCTTGGTAAATCGCAATAGGGTGCAGCCCAGAGTCTGCGCCTGGGCAATATTTTCTAAAGAAAGCTTAAACGGATCGATCGAGGCATCTTTGACCGCGTAAGCAGCGATTAACTTATCGGTAAGGACAGGTTCAAGATCGCGGGCCTCTTTGACATCCACTTCTTTGACCGGGATGTCACACCGGGCGCACAGGTGCGGAAAATCGGCGATATACTTTTCATCATCGCCTTGCACCGCAACGAATAAACCGCCGCAGTCATCGACACAGTGCGGTGCCAGCTTTTTTAACAGCGCCGCTTCCACCCGGCATTCTCTGGCGCTGTCCTGGTCAGCCGAGACATAGCGCGCCCCGCTGTGCAGCAGACCGTGATTGGCGCCGGAGGTGCCGGCATTGATATCTCCCTGCTCCACGAGTATGCATTGGACACCCCGTAAGGCAAAATCCCGGGCGATGCCGGTTCCCGTGGCGCCGCCACCGATAATCAAGACCTGGGTTTCAAATTTTCTCACTGTTGAATCACTCCGAATCCGTCTGGTGCTTAGATAAAATCGTATTCATTTCCCGAATGAGATCTTCTTCCTTGCCGACCGCAATCATAGTGGCTGCTGCCAGGCGATGACAGGCATCTGAAAATCCGTCCAGTCGATCGGTGGCTTCCGGCAAAAAAGTATTCAGCGCCCTGGCCGTTCCGTTTTTGATTTTGTCTTCTAGCGGAGCCGGTGCCCGCATCGAAATATTGACGGCCTGTAAGGGCAGATGACCATAGCGTGGAATCTCGTTGGGAATCAATTGAAATCCGGCGATATACTTATCGGGGTCAAAAAAAGCGGCATTTTTGTTGACTTCACAAAATGCACCGATCATTTTACAGCCCATGGGCGCGAAACGATCCTGCACGTGAAACCATTGGATGTGAGATGTCTGCCGTAGCCCGCCGTGCTCGAGCCGCAATATTTCGTTTGCAAATGCCAATTGTTGAATCTGTTTGAATCGCACCAGCATTTTATCCGCCATTGCGGTTCTTCCTTCCAAGCAGACCTGAACGCCAACGTCCGGGCCTCTGTCAAGATAACCAGCTGCGCCCAATATGTCCAGATCGCGGGCCAGCGCCTCCAGCAGAGTGTCTTGATTTGAAGATCTTAGGAAATATTGCTCGCCGGATTCCGTTGTTTTTATCTCCAGCTTTCCCTGACGAACAGCTTCCAGAGCCGCATTGCGATTCTCACTGACCAGGCGCCCGTTAACAAAAAAACCATCACCCACGGCCCCGATGGCAGCAATATGCGCCAGATCGATATTTGCCGGATCCATTGTGCGTGCAAACAGATAACAGGTGGTTGAGGCGCTGATATCACGGTCGCCTTTTAAACCGAATAAATCAGGATCGAGATTATGGACCAGTGGATCGGTGGCAGGTCGGGCCACATGATGATCGAGAATGAGGGTTAAATTGCGGCCTTTATTTAGATCGGAGATCAGCGGCGCGATACGGCCGGCCATATCGGTGAACACATTCAATGCACCTTTGTTTTGGAAGATCTTTTCCAAAAGCCGGGGATAGGGTTTTTCCAGGCAAAGTCGCTGAATTTTAAAGCCTTGCCGTTCAAAAGTCCGGGTCAGAATAGCGCCCGAACTGAGTCCATCGGCATCATTGTGGTGGAAAATATGAACTTTTTTGACAGGCCATCTCAGCACGGCATCGATGGCAGCTGTCATGGCCTTAATCAGTGGTGGTGTCATGGATCTTGAATAGCCTCGGCTAACTTCCGATGCGTTTCCCGGATTTCTTATCGAACAAGTGCAATCTTTCCGGGGAAACACTCAAACGCAGAGTGCTGCCCTTCTTATAGTGATGGATGTCCGGCAGGCGAAGGGTAAAAAGAGAACTTCCTTCTCCCGACTTGCCGTGAACCAGTGTATCGGCACCGAGGGTTTCCAGATGGTCTACCTGCATCTTGATGGTGCCGTCGCCCTCCTGTGCCAAGCTGAAATGCTCGGGCCGGATACCCACGACAACCGTCTGGTCGCAAAACTCGGGTTGCATATGCGGGTCAATGGGCAAAGAACCGGAGCCGGAAAGTTCAAGAGATTGCCCGTCACGGCTGGTGCGGGCTTCAAAAAAATTCATGGCGGGTGAACCGATAAAGCCTGCCACAAAAAGAGTGGCCGGCCGTTCATATACTTCCAGCGGAGACCCAATTTGCTCGACATAGCCGTTTTCCATGATAATTAAGCGGTCCCCTAAAGTCATGGCTTCGACCTGGTCATGGGTCACATAAACACTGGTGATGCCCAGCGATTCATGCAGGTTTCTTAACTCCAGGCGCATCTGAACGCGCAGCTTGGCATCCAGGTTGCTCAACGGTTCATCAAATAAAAAGACCTTGGGTTCGCGTACGATGCAACGGCCCATGGCCACGCGCTGGCGCTGTCCACCGGACAGCTGGCGGGGCTTGCGATCCAAAAATTCGGTCAATTCGAGTTTCTCGGCAGCATGTTGAACCCGCTCTTCAATTTCCGCTTTGGGCATCCGCCGAATTTTGAGACCATAGGCCATATTTTTGAAAACCGTCATATGCGGATAAAGGGCATAATTTTGAAAAACCATGGCAATATCACGATCGGCGGGCTCGAGTTGATTCACCACCTTGCCATTAATAGCAATTTCGCCCTTGGTAATCACTTCCAGCCCGGCAATCATGCGCAGCACCGTAGACTTGCCGCATCCGGAAGGGCCTAAAATGACGATAAACTCACCGTCATGAATATCGCAGGAGATACCGTGAATAACCTCATTTTGGCCAAATGATTTATAAATTTCTCTCAGGCTGACATCCGCCATACAACCCCCCTGGTCACTTTTCCGTTTCGGTCATACCGCGCACAAACTGTTTCTGCATGAAGATCACCACCAGCACCGGCGGAATCATGGCCAGCATGGTAGAGGCCATGATGATATTCCAATCGGCCTGCCCCTCGCCGACATCAAGCATTCTTTTGATGCCGATTAGAAGAGTATAGTAACGCTCATCTCCGGTGACCAGAAGCGGCCACAAATATTGATTCCACCCGTAGATGAACAGAATCACAAACAACGCCGCTATGGAGGTGCGTGACATGGGCAACAGAATATCAACGAAAAATCGAATGGGCCCGCCCCCGTCAATGCGGTGGGCCTCACACAGCTCATCGGGCACCGTCATGAAAAACTGGCGAAACAGAAAAGTGGCGGTGGCCGATGCGATGAGCGGAAAGATCAGACCGGGATACGAGTCGAGCATATTCAAATCCGCCACCACCTTATGGGTAGGCAAGATACGAACCTCCACCGGCAGCATCAGGGTAATAAAAATCATCCAGAAAAAAAACATGCGAAAGCGGAATCTGAAATAGACAATGGCAAAGGCGGACAGCAGGGAAATGGATATTTTCCCGATGGCAATACCGAGTGCCATGATCAGGCTGTTGAGCATCATGCTGCCAACGGTGGCGCCGACTTCACCGCTGCCGACGGTCAGGGCCTGACGATAGTTTTCGATCAGGTGACGGCCCGGCAAAAATGGAAAGAAAGAGGTGATCGTTTCCAGACTGTGGGTAGAGGCGACAAAAGTCGTATAGATGGGAAAGGCAATAATCAGGCAGCCCAGCAGCAGGGTGGCGTGCGTTAAAAAAGTGAGCCAGGGTCGATGCTCGACCATTGTTTACTCCTTTAATAATGGACCTTTCTTTCGATATAGCGAAACTGGATCACCGTCAGGGCAATCACAATGACCATCAAGATGACCGACTGAGCGGCGGAACCGCCCAGATCCAAACTTTCGAAGCTGTCATGATAGATCTTGAAGACCATAATATTGGTGGCCTCATTGGGACCGCCTTCGGTAATGGCATGGATCACGCCAAAGGTATCGCAAAACGCATACACCAGATTCATGACCAGCAAAAAAAAGAACGTCGGTGAGAGCAACGGAAATGCAATCGTCCAAAATCGTTTGGCCGGTGAAGCCCCGTCAATGGCGGCGGCTTCGATAAATGATTTGGGAATGGCCTGGAGTCCGGCCAGAAAAAAAAGGAAATTATAGGATATCTGGCGCCAGGCGGCGGCAATGATCACCAGAACCATTGCCTGGCCGCCGTTTAAGGTAAAATTCCAGTCAATCCCGACAGCTCTTAAAAAGAAAGAAATCATGCCGACGGTGGGGTTAAACAGAAAGTACCATAAGACCGCTGCCGCTACCGGCGCGACCGCATAAGGCCAAATGATAAATGTTTTATAAGCGGTGGCCCCGCGAATGGCACGATCGGCCATCGCCGCCAAAAATAGCGCTGTCGACATGGCGATGATCGCTACCGAAAAACTGAATACCATGGTGACCTTAATCGAGTTCAGATAGATGGAATCGGTGAAGATATATTTGAAATTATCCAGACCGACAAATACCGTTTTAAGACCGAAAGGGTCTTCCCGCTGCACGGATTGATAAAGGGCCATGAATGCGGGCCATATGAAAAAAACCAGGGTTATGATGATTTGAGGCGCTACCAGAATATACGGTAACACTTTGTTTTTGAAGATAACCCGTTTTTCCATAAGAGCGCTGTCCTGAGGTAAAATTGGGCAGGACCCATTTTGAAATAAAAATGGGCCCTGCGTGATGGTTTATGTTCAGAACCGCAACGCTAAAGCATCAATGTGCACAGCCTCAGGTTCTGCTACTTGTAAGCTTTTTCGAATTGGCGCAATAACTTGTTGCCTTTAACAACAGCGTCGTCCAGACCCTGCTGGGCAGTTTCCTTTTCGGCAAAAATGGCCTCCAGGGTGTCATACATAATGGCGCGCATCTGAACAAAATTACCGAAACGCAGCCCCCGGGAATTTTCGGTTGGATTGTGCAGCGTCATCTGTAGCAGGGCGGTTTCGGTGCCGGGATTCTTTTCGTAAAAACCCTGTTTCTTTGTCAGCTCGTATGCCGCATAGGTAATCGGCAGATACCCGGTGAATTGATGCCAGTCGGCCTGAACCTCCGGTTTGGAGAGATAATTAAAGAATGAAGCCACCCCTTTGTATTCCTCGGGAGAATGCCCCTGCATCACCCATAAACTGGCGCCACCGATGATGGTGTTCTGCGGTGCGCCACCGGCATCCGGCCAGTAAGGCAGCATGCTGGTGTGAAAGGGAAATTTGCAGGTCTTTTTAAATCCGGCGTATCCGGCCGATGATTCTGTATACATGGCGACCTGTTCGGAAGAAAACAAGGCATTGCCCTTGTTGCGTCGCCCGCCATAGACGAAGATTTTTTCTTTCTGCCAGTCGGCCAGCTGTTGAATATGTTTGACATGCAGCGGGCTATTGAAGACGAACTTCGTATCCATTCCACCGAATCCGTTGGCTTTGGTCCCGATGGGCACATTGTGCCAGGCACTGAAGTTTTCTAAATGGATCCAGGAAATCCAGGCGGTGGAGAATCCACCGGGATATCCCGCTGCTACCATTTTCCGGGCATAATCAGCCACCTCGGGCCAGGTCTTGGGTGGCTTGTCCGGATCCAGGCCGGCTTTTTTGAAGGCATCCAGATTGTAGTAGAGAACCGGCGTTGAGCTATTAAACGGCAGGGACAGCATTTTGCCGTCCGGAGCGGTGTAATAACCGGTCACCGTCGACAGATAGACCTTGGAATCAAAGGGCAGCCCCGATTCGGCCATCACTTCGTAGACCGGTTTAATGGCGCCTTTGGCGGCCATCATGCTGGCTGTTCCGACTTCAAAAACCTGCAAAATGTGTGGCGGGTTTTTGGAGCGGAAAGCGGCAATCCCGGCGTTCATGGTATCGGTGTAATTGCCCTTGTAAGTGGCCACCACTTTGTACTGATCCTGGCTGGCGTTATAGTTGGCCACGATTTCCTGAACTTTTTCACCCAGACGACCACCGTGAGCAAACCACCAGTTGATTGTGATCGGTTCGGCAAGGACAGTTGCCGGAAAAATCACCAGCGTTATCATGGCGCCGACAAGAATTAATTTACGCAAATTCAGCATGTCGTCCTCCTTTCTGAAATGAAGGTTAACGTACGAATGATGATGATAACGGATAGAAATCCTTCCCCCACAGAAGGAAAATGATTTTACATTTGAAATTTAGCAAATGTGAATACGGCGCGTTGTCCTTTGGAGAGCCGATAGTCTTTTCTGCATGAAATATGCCACAGACAAACGGTCAAAATTAATCAGCATATCCAAGCAAATATAGGTTGCACCGGCTACGTTATGGTTTGGTGCCGGCTTGATTTTAGAAAAATTACAACATTATTTTCGCAAATTTTCAAAATCAAAAGTTGCTCCCAAAAACAATCAAAAGGATGGTTACCGGATGATGATCAGAATCGTTCAGCAGTTTATATTAATCAGATCAGGTGCCTTTTAGTCAAGAAAATCCTAGCTAAAATTGTTTCGGCCAGCAGCGTTTCCGGATATCTTCGTTTTGATTATTTTTTTAAGCTCTGATATGCAACAATTGTTTAGGTTTTATTAACGATTAAACAATTTTGGATTGCAGTTTATATGCATATGCGAACCATGGATGCCAACTCATTTAAAAGAGGGATAGGATCATTCTACCGAGTCCTGCCAATTGCAATTTTTACAAGCGTCGTACTGTTTTATAACTTTGCCTGTCAGAGAACGCAAACAAGCGCCCCCCTGACCGTTCAACCGCAAGCTGCGGCACAGGAGGTGTACACAATCGGCCATCGCGGAGCTGCGGGTCTGGCGCCTGAAAATACGCTGGCAGCCTTTGCCCGGGCATGTGATCTTGGCGTTGATGCGGTGGAATTAGATGTGCTTGTGTCTGCGGACGGCAAGGCGATTGTATACCATGATTTCCGTCTCAAGCCGGAACTAACACGCTCGCCCGATGGTCAATGGCTGGATTCGGATTCGGCGCCGGCGATCAAGGATATGCAGCTCGCTGAACTTAAGGCGTATGATGTCGGCCGGGTCAAACCCGGCAGTCGTTATTCCCGGCGCTATCCCGAGCAGCAAGCCGCAGATGGTCAGCGCATTCCAACGCTCCGTGAGGTCATCCGGTTGCACAAAAGACAATGTGACCCGGCGTCCCAGCTGTGGGTAGAAATAAAGACAACGCCTCAAGAGCCTGATCTAACGCCGACACCGGAAGCGGTCAGCGAGAAGGTTGTCTCGATATTGCGCAGCGAAGGGGTCGCTGATCGCGCCCGTATTCTTTCCTTTGACTGGCGCAATCTGGTGCATGTGCAAAAAATCGCCCCCGACATTCCAACCGTTTATCTTTCCCTCGAAGGGGTACGCTTAAACAATATCAAGCCCGGCCAACCCGGGGCCTCTCCCTGGCTGGCCGGCCTGGATATCGATGACTTTTCCGGATCCATTCCGCACGCAATCCAGGCAGCCGGCGGTCGTTATTGGGCCGCATATTACAGGCATGTGACGATTGCCAACATCCAAACGGCTCATCAGCTGGGCATCCAGGTGTATGTGTGGACACCCGACGATCCGTCGGATATGAAGCGCCTGATTGAAATGGGCGTGGATGGCATCATCACCAATCGCCCCGACCGCTTGAAATCCGTTCTGGAGGCGTTGTAAAAAAACAGGGATCGGCAAGGAGTTGCAGATCCCTTATAAGCACAAGCTCTTATCTAAATCTATGATTATGGTACCATTTCGCTTTTTTTTAATACGAGCCCTTATGCATGAGTTTGCGCGGATTTCGCGAGTGATTATTCATGGAGCAGCTCAATCCAAAAAAAATCCCTGACACTTCAATCCGAATCTTGCTCGGGTCATGTCAAAATCATACACTTCTGCGGGTTGAGGTACAAAAAAATCTCCTGGCCCTCTTCCTGACCCAGATGATGCGGAGCCTGCACGCGGACCATGGTGTCATTGACGCTTACAAAAAAAAATAAAATATTCCCCAGGTAGGCCTTGTGGACAATTTTGCCCTTGAACACGTTTTCTGAGGCTTGCGGTGGTTCGGTGGATAATTCCACATCCTCGGGCCGTATCGATGCATACACGCTTGCACCGGGTGTTGCGGACGCAGCGTCCGTCGCGGCACACACCAGCTGGTCGCTAAATTCGGTGCGTACTGAAACCAGATCCCGATCGTCCATAGCGGCAACGATCTCCCCGGACATAAAGTTCATCGTGCCGATGAAATCGGCCACAAAGCGATTGGCCGGCCTTTGGTAGATCTCCAGGGGAATGCCGATCTGGACCACGTTGCCCGATTCCATGACGGCAATGCGATCCGAGATGACCATGGCCTCGGCCTGATCGTGGGTGACATAAACCGCAGTAATGCCCATGCGCCGGACCAGGCTTTTGATCTCAAATCGCAATTCCTCTCTGAGCTTTGCATCCAGGTTGCTCAGGGGCTCATCCAATAGCAATACTTTAGGATGGGTCACCAGCGCGCGTGCAAGCGCCACCCGCTGCTGCTGGCCACCGCTCAATTGGGCCGGGTATCTATCCTGCAGTCCGGCCAACCCGACCAGTTCCAGAACCTGCTGCGCCTGTTCACGGATTTTGGGCTTGGGAATTTTCTGAAGTTTCAAACCGTAAACAATATTACTGAAAACCTTCATGTGCGGCCAGACGGCATAGTTTTGAAACACCATGCCGATGCCCCTTTTGGATGATGGGACAAACCCCTGTGAAAGCATCGGCTGTTTGTCGATAATGATGTCGCCTTCTTCCGGTTTTTCCAATCCGGCAATGCAGCGCAGGGTGGTTGTTTTGCCGCATCCGCTGGGCCCCAGCAGCGTCAGTATTTCGCCCTTTTTGACTTCCAGCTGTATGCGATTTATGGCCACAACGTCCTTAAATCGCTTGAACAGGTTTTGGATCTCGATAAATGCCATCGTTCTTTACTCCTGTTTCGTTCTCAGATATCAGAGGTCGGATGACAGATGACAGTTGAAAGTGACTGCAGGGTGATGCAGCCTGATTGCCCTCTGTCCTCTGTTTTCGATCGTCTGTCATCTGACACTTTTACTGCTCCCCTGATCCCCAGGCAGCTTTGAGAACACCCCCGCTTATTCTCGAAATGATCAGCAGCAGGATGAAAGTGATCACAATCATTAAAAAAGCCATGGCAGCGGCATTTCCGAACTCCATGCCGCGGTGCCAGTTTAAAAAGATGCCAATGGGCAACGTCTCCCAGCCGCCGCGATAAAGGAATATGGCGGTTGAGATCTCCTGGAAGGCCATGATAAAAAACATGACCACACCGACCAGCACCCCTTTGAGCAGCAAGGGCAATGATATCTTGAAAAAAGTTAATATTTTACCGGCTCCCGATACCTCAGAGGCTTCTTCTAACGAAGGATCCAGCTGCAGGTAAGAGGAATGCGCCATCCGTAGAAAATACGGAAGCCGTCGGGCAAACAGGGCCAGGGGCATGATGATCCAATGAGTCGCCAGAGGAATCCCTTTCCAGAATGCCAGGAGATAGCTGACACCGATGGCAATACCCGGAAACGCCAGCATCAGCGTGATCACAAAGTCAAGTGCATCTTTGCCCGGCACCTGCGTGCGCACGATCAGATAGGCCACCGGAAGCCCGAAGGCAATCCCAAAAACCAGGGCGATCCCGCTGAACAAAAAGGAATTTTTAACCAGTCCGGGGCTTTCCAGCAAGATCAGTCTGAAATTGTCGAGCGTCCAATACGTCGGAAAAGGCTCCAGAGTCCATCTCCGGGAAAAAGCCGCCAAGCCCAGCACGATCGGTATCAGCAAAACGAGAATGGCGATAAAGATCATATACGCATAGGCGCCCGATTTCAACAGGGGCCCGGGCTCGATGACGCGGCCTTCTGACGTTGTGCCTTTGGAGAGACCGGTATACTTTTTTCTCTCGACCCACCACCGGGCTAGCAAAAAGAGTGAAATGCAAACAAGCGAAGAAATCACCACCGCCACGATCCCCATGTACTTGCGGTGCACATCGGTAAAGTGATAGGCGATGTTGATGTAAGAAACCGATGGCAAAAAGTCCACCTGCCCCAGGATCAACGGTGTCAGCCAATCGGTGAAGGGCCATAGAAATACAAGCACGGCGCCCGCCAGATAACTGGGCGTGCACAGCGGCAACGTAATGGTTAAGAATCTCCTAAAGCCGCTGGCGCCTTCGACTTCCGCCGCCTCCTCAAAAGAGGGATCGATGTTGGTAAAACCGGCCGATAGACCGAGAACGATAAAGGGCAGCATATGCAGGGATTGAATAAAAACCAGCCCGTGGAACCCGTAGATGAAATTAAGGGGTTTTTCGATCAGTCCCGAATCCATCAGAAGTAGATTCAGCGTGCCGTATTTGCCGAAAAAGATAATGAATGCGAAAACGCCGGCGAAGGCCGGCAAAACAATCGGCAAAAGGATCAGCGCTGTGAGAATGGTTTTTCCCCGGTGTCGGTATCTTGCCAGAATGTATGCCAGGGGCACCCCAAAGATGGTGGTCGTCACAAGTACCAGCGTACTCAGAAGCAACGTGTTGGCAAAGGTTTTCAGATAATACGCATCCTGGAAAAATTCCAGGTAGTTGCCGAAACCCCAACCTCCGGTGGCGGCGATTTTAAAGCTTTCCGTTACCAGAATCGACAATGGATAAATCACCAGAAAGGCGATCACCGACCACAGAAATGCTGCTAGCATGCTGTTGCCGCGCGTCATATCAGATCCTTTTCATTATGAAACCAGTTCGGAATATCCCGACCCTCAGGTCAGGGATAAATGTTGTTGGCCTGTTTGGTTGTTAATATGTAGGAGCGGCTTCCAGCCGCGACAGATATTTTCTTGATGGCGCTTTAATCGCGGCTGAAAGCCGCTCCCACAGAAACAGCAGGTTGCAAAAAAATGAGTTTCCGGGTCAACCGCATGGGTTTAACCCCTCCCCCAAAAAAGGGGGAGGAGATCATTTTTGAGCCAATTTGGATCGTTTCTGAGCGGCAGCGCAGAAAATCAAGCATGATGTTATGGAGAAACGAGCATCGCACGAGCCTTGGATGCCGCAAGGCGGGCGGCCGCATAATTGCCGTCTATCTCAAAGAGCTTGCGCGCTTCTTTTATTTGAGCATCCGCTTTGGCCACATTCATCTTGGCAGCCTTGGCGGCGTCAATTTCGCCCTCAACTTCCTCGATCAGATACAGGCTGCTTTTCAGCTCGCCCCACTTGCGGTAGATCTCATACTCGTATTTTTTGTTGACCTCATCCCATCTCTTGGTGGCCAGATCCAGATCATAATTGATGAAACCGACTTTCAAATCCCAGAATGAATCGACACCCAGGGCCTTTTTGGCATGGGTGGCCATTTCGAAATTTTCTTTTTCCAATTCAGAAAAATTGAGGTCTGTTCTGGCTGCGAAGTAGCGGCCCTCCAGAACGTATTTTTGACCGTCCATGCTGAACAGCCAGTCCAGAAAAATCTTGCCGGTTGCTTCGTTGGGTGCCCCTTTTAACAGGGCCACCGCCTCGGGAACCAGAATCGTTTTTTCCGGGAGCAGATCCCGCACGGGATAGCCGTCTTTGCGTGCCGCCATAGCGTTCATTTGCGGCTGGGCAACGCCGATGGGAATTTCACCCCGGGCTGTTAATTGAGTTGTATCGGTACTGCCGGTGGAAAAACGGTCCAGCTGCGCCGCCAATAATCTGAGATATTTCCAGGCTTCCTGTTCGCCGAATGCCTGCAGGAGAATTTCAACGGTTTCATGCATGGTGCCCGAAGCATATGGCAGCGTATGAACGATGGTTCCCCTGTAAATGGGATCGAGCAGCTCGTTCCATGTTTTGGGCGGCGGCAGCCTTAACTTTTTCAAAATTTTTTCGTTGTAAAGATTGGTAACAATCCAGGGTGCGAAACAGGTCCAGTAGTCATCCTTGTCTTTGACCTTCATGCCGTGCCATTCAGCTGGGACCTTGTCCCAATGCTTAGGCCGGTAAGGAACGATCCAACCGTCTTTTTTTAAGACTTCGTGTGCCGGTGCGCCGGCACCCAGAAAGACATCGGCATCCGGCTTGCCGCCCCAGGCTTTGACTTTGTCCACGCAAACCGGCCATCCGCCCGGATGGACGAAGGTGATTTCCACTTCCTTACCATAGGTCTTTTTATAGTATTCCTTGAAGCCCCGCGTCAGACTGTCAGCCAGCTCTGTGTAAACGGGACCGACCCAGCCGACTTTGTCTGCAGCTTGCGCCTTCGCCGCAAGGGTTGGAAGAAGCAAAGTCACAGAAAGGACCGCAGAGATTGCGATCGTCAACATTTTCTTTCTCATTTTGTCCTCCTTTTTCGTGATAGGGTCACATTTAGACAATTCAGAATGACTTTATCCGCGATCACCTCCTTTCATCCTATTAGTTTATCAATTCATATTCCGCATGATTTATACCACCATCTAAAAAATCTTGATTCATATAAATTTCTGATAGTTACTGGACAATGGATTGTTTAAAACCTTTGGGAGTTTTTAAAAGTCGCAATATTGCAAAATCGTTTTTGAAAATTTTATAAAAGTTTTCGGCAATCACGCCCGTAAGATTTACCAAATTGCCGGGCCTCTTTTCAATGTAAGGGTAGAATTATTAGAGAGAAGAAGAGTTCTGAGATAAATAGGTAACTAATGAAAATAAGGAGCGGAGTCAATAATGAAATTGTATTCAAATTGAAAATCAGCGCATCCGCACAAAAATAGAAAGGGGGGCTGACTGCCCCCCTCTCTCATGATTGGATGTTCGCTAAATTGTGGAATTAATTCCAGCAGCTGCCGGGTCCATAGCCGCCGCCACCGCGATACATTCCGCGACCCATTCCTCCCCAGCCGCGGGGGCCGTAACCGTCGCCCCTGTAACCGGAGCGGGGAAATTCCTTGCGCATCTTGATGCGTTGCTCGAGGTATTTTTGATCCAGCTCACTTTCAAGTCCTGAAATTTCTTTCTGTAAACCGGCGGCCTTTTTGGCATCCGGGTCAGGCTTGGCCAGCTCGCTGCGAAGCTCAAGTTCCTTTTGATTCAGCTTTTCCCGAAGATCGGAAGTGGCATCGAAAAAGGCCTGTCGTTCTTTGTCCAGTCTGGCCATGTCTTCTTCGCTCAAATCACTCTGATACCCTTGTCCGCCATAGCCTCTGGGTCCGTCCGCCCAGCCGCGATGCATTCCGTATCCAGGGCCCATCATTCCGTATCCAGGACCCATACGATGACCGTATCCCCAATGGCCTCTGCCCCAGCCGGCAAATGAAGTCGCTGCAACTGCTAATACAGCTACAATCACCAAAGTCATAAAAATTTTACCTGTTTTGTTGGAACTCATTTTCTTTCCTCCGTGATTCAAAATTTCATGCAAATTTTGAATTGTTATTGATTATCGGTTATCCGTTATTGGGATCTATTATTCCGGCATCGAATTTGAAATACATATATCGCAAGTCGTGTGCCACAATTGATAACATTCTTTATTTATTTTTTAACATACTTATTTTATTAGTTTTATTTTCACAAGTGCTCATTTTCCGATCATCACTATTGAAAGCTGTCGGTTGAATTTAACAAAAAAATGGGTACTATGTATCCAGTTGAAGCTTCAATGACTGGGTATTTTGTAAACAATTAAAAAGCTTTTCGGATTTTTAATTTTGCTCTAAAACTAGGCCATGTTTGAGAAGTCAAAAAATAGAAGGTTCTGGACCGGCGTTCCCCCCTGGGTATTAATCGGCGCGGTCGTCGTACTTTTGCCCATTGTTATTTTTGTTACGGTTGAAAACATCAACCGCCAGAAGGAAAAAAGCACCGACCTGCTACTGGAAAAAGGAGCGGCCTTGATTCGATCCTTTGAGGCCGGCACCCGGACCGGGATGATGGGCCAGATGATGGGCCGACAATGGGGCGGATTTCAACTTCAGCAATTGTTGGCTGAGACGGCGCAGCAGCCGGATATCGTTTATCTCATGGTGACCGATGAAAGCGGCAAAGCGATCGCTCATAACAACCCTGAACAAATCGGCCGCATCCATGGGGCTGAACTGGATCTTAAAAAAATATCCGGCTCCAAAAAAATAGAATGGCGAAAGATCACCCTGCCCGATGGTAAAAACATATTTGAGGTATATCGTAAATTCATACCTTCCGGCCTACCCCGCGGAAGAGGTATGATGCGCCGCCACATGCAGATGATGGGTCGCCAGTCTCCGTCGGACTGGCAGGAAAATGAACGGTTTACAGACCGGGACCAGATCATATTCGTGGGGCTGGACATGAGTCCGATTGAAGCAGCTCATAGAGCGGACGTGCGGCATGCCGTTATCATGGGGGCCATCCTGTTGCTGGTGGGCTTTGCCGGCTTCACCTTGCTTTTTATGGTTCAAAGCTACCGGGCCACCCGCGCGTCCCTCTCCAGGATAAAAGCCTTTTCCGATAATATCATAGAAAATGTGCCTATCGGCTTACTGGCACTGGACCATCAGGGCAATATCGCCGCTTTCAACAAGGGGGCGGAGGCCATCCTGAAATGTTCGGCTCTGGAGATCATCGGTCGGTCGGGCTCAAAATGTATACCGGCAGAGCTCCTAAAAGAGATTAATCATTCCCGGACCCACGATGACATCATCGAAAAAGAAATCGAATGCCCGGCCGCTGACGGAAACAGTGTTCCTTTGCAGATCGGAGCCAGCAGCATTAAGGATGATGATGGCCATTTTGTGGGCAATGTCCTGTTGTTTAAAGATTTAACCGAAGTCCGCGCCCTCAGGCGGGAAGTCGCTCGGAGCCAGCGCCTGGCTTCGGTGGGCAGGTTGGCGGCCGGCGTGGCCCACGAAATCCGCAATCCCCTGAGTTCGATCAAAGGATTTGCCACCTACTTTAAGGATAGATATTCCGATCGACCGGATGACCGGCAGACCGCCGATATCATGGTCCAGGAAGTCGACCGGCTGAACCGAGTCGTGGGACAGCTGCTGGAATTTGCCAGGCCCATCTCGATAGAACCGCAAAAAATTTCGCTGCAGTCGCTGGTCACCGACTCCCTCAAGCTGATTGATGATCGGGCCGCCGAGAAAAACATATCGATCCATGTCCAGAATAATGCCCGGGTTGATGAAGCGCGAATCGATCCCGATCGCATCAATCAGGTTCTGTTAAACCTGTATTTGAATGCAATTGACGCAATGGAAAGTGGCGGCGAATTAAAAGTGGAGATTTCCGCCGATGGGAAAAGCCGCGATGTCGTCATTCAGGTTTCAGACACCGGTAGCGGAATCAGTCCGGAGGATTTAACCAAAATCTTTGAGCCTTACTTTACCACCAAATCAACCGGTACCGGATTGGGGTTGGCAATTGCTCACAATATCATCGAAGCAATGGGCGGTAAAATAACGGTTCAGAGCGAAAAGAGCGTCGGAACCACTTTCACCGTTGCCTTGCCGAATTCGGAAGCGTGCAAACATGAAAAATAAACAACATACCGTCTTAGTCGTAGATGATGACAGCGCCCATCGCACGATGCTAAGGACCTTGATCGGCGGCTGGGGCTATGCCGTTTCCGAAGCCGATGACGGGTCCACAGCCGTCGATCAAGTCAAAGAAACCGCTTTTGATCTGGTTTTAATGGATGTTCGCATGGTCAAGGTTTCCGGTCTGGAAGCGCTTGAAACCATCAAAGCGGTTAATCCGGCCATACCGGTGGTTATCATGACGGCCTATTCTTCGGTTGAAACCGCAGTGAAAGCCTTAAAACAGGGGGCCCATGACTATCTGACCAAACCGCTCGACTTCGACAAACTCAAGCTGACCCTTGATAGAGCCATGGAGCATACCCGGCTCAAGGAAGAAAACCGGCTGCTGCGCCAAACACTCGGTCGGCAGTTTGACAGCCAAAACATTATTGGCAAAAGCCCCGCCATGCTAAAACTCCTGGAAACCATAGCCCAGGTCGCAGCGTCCGAAGCCACCGTTCTCATTTCAGGTGATTCCGGTACCGGCAAAGAGTTGATTGCCGGCGCCGTTCATTTTAACAGCCTGCGAAAAGACGGCCCCTTTGTGAAGATCAATTGCGCCGCTATTACGGAAACGCTTTTGGAATCAGAGCTTTTCGGCCACGAGAAAGGCGCCTTTACCGGGGCCGACCGCCGCAAAGACGGGCGTTTTTCCCAGGCCCATGGCGGCACGCTGTTTCTGGATGAAGTCGGCGAAATGTCGCTCATGATGCAGGTAAAATTACTGCGGGCCCTGCAGGAACGAGAATTTAACCGCGTGGGCGGCGAAGATACCATTCAGGTTGACGTGCGAGTGATTGCCGCCACCAACAAGGACCTGCTGAAACAGGTCCATGACGGCGCCTTCCGCGAAGACCTTTACTACCGCTTGAATGTGGTCGAAATCAAAGTGCCGCCCTTACCGGATAGAAAAGAAGATATACCGCTTTTGGCCCAGCATTTTCTTGAAACGTTCGCCGCCAAGAATCGCAAAGAGATCAAAGGATTCACGCCCGCAGCCATGGATAACCTGGTCCGCTACGACTGGCCGGGAAATGTGCGTGAGTTGATGAACGCGATCGAACGCGCCGTTGTTCTGGCAAGAACCGAATATCTGGATATCGGCGATTTTCCGTTTATGCAAAACGCGATATCACAGGATGATCGGGATTCGGCCGATTCCGTGGCGCTTTCCATGAAAGGCGATCTGCCGCTGGGGGAAGTCGAAAAGGCTGCCATCTTAAAAACACTGGAAGCCGCCGGCGGCAACAAAAGCGAGGCCGCCCGCCGCCTGGGGATCACACGCAAAACCCTGCACAAAAAGCTGAAAGCATACGGGGTAATGTCCTAATCGGACATTGGGGATTTGGTATTTGGTAATGGTTCGATAGCAAGGATTAGACAGTGGACTTTTTGTCGCGTAGCGATGACCGGTTTTCCTCTGATGGGTCGTCAGAGGAAAAGGTCTGCGTCAGTCCGCGTGTGTCTGCGGTTAATAAAAACTGAATCAAAAGGTCGACCTTTACTTGGGTATCGGAGTACTTATCATATGGAAAAAATTATAGATAAAATTGGGGAATTCGATGGATCAGGCAAATTTTCATATTGTGCATTGTTCTGAATGCGGAGCGGCCAACAGGATTCCGCACGATAAGATCGGCTCAGCTGCCAAGTGCGGAAAGTGTCACAAGCTGCTGTCGACCGAACAAAAAAAGACCGCTCCGGGCGAAGCCGTTAAGATGCGCTGCACCGAATGCGGGACCCGAAATAAAATCCCGGCCGATAAAATTGATGCCGCCGCCAAGTGCGGCAAGTGCGGCGCTGCGCTAAAAACCGAAGCGCTGTATGAGCCCCAGCCGCTGATGATTACCGACAGCAATTTTGAGGACAAAGTGATGAAGTCCCCGCTGCCGGTGCTGCTGTTTGCCTGGGCACCCTGGTGTCCGACCTGCGGAGCGGTTACGCCCATCATCGATGAATTTGCAGCCCAGGCCAAAGGCAAGGTGCGGGTGGGCAAGGTCAATATCGATGGCAATCCCGGGTTGGCAAACAGGTATAATATCATGAGTGTGCCTTTTTTGTTTATTTTCGATAACGGTCAGATGAAAGAAAGCATGCCCGGGGGGCTGCAGAAGCATGAGCTGATGTTGAAAATGTCCAAATATATCTAAAAACCTTCATATTTTGCCCGATGGCTGCGTTGTGCTCCGCTTCAAAATGCTCACGTACTATCGTGTACGCTCCGCTTTTGAAACGAATCACGCCTTGCCCTCAGACAAAATCTAAAGGTTTTAAATTTTTTTGAAGAATTAACTCTAATGACATTAAATAATAAAAATAAACAGATTGCAGATAAGATTATTGATATATTGCAAGGCGGGCTGGAAATTAACGCGGATACGCAGCATTATATCGATTCAACATTTTCACATCCCACCATTGATGCGCTTGAAAAGTTGTTGCAGGATGAATCCAGCTGTGAAACCGATTCGCTGACGGAGCTGTTGTTTTTCCCGGATGAATCGGTGCAGCTGCAATTAGAAAAACTGCTGGAAGGCAGGCAACTGCAACCGGAGGACGAAAAAGCGATCCGGACACATATCTGCAGCCAATCGTTTCAAACCCGTTTTCGGTTCCCGGACGGCCGGGGCACCTTGAAGATGAAGGTCACCCCGAACCATGTCGATGCATTTGTGCAGCGCCTGAATCTGACCCGATCACTGGATCCGAAAATCGGAGCGGCCATCAGACAGCATGTGGCGGCCGCCTTGCAAGCCCGGAGCAAGGTCAGGTTTCGCAATGCCCGGCCGATAAGCGCACCCCAGAAAATTTTATTTTTTCAATCGTTTTTTGAAACGATGAAAAGCCAGAGTGATTCGTTTTTTGAACATCTGGATTTTACCTTGGACTTTCTGGGTGAGTTAGATGATCAAACAGATATTTTTAAGGGATTGATGACCTATAAAAAAATTTATTTTCAAGGCCTGCAAAAAGCGGCTAAATTGGAAAAGCAGCTGAAAAAACACAATGTGGAAACGCTTTTGCTCGGCGGGACCCGTCTGGCCAACATGGATAAAGCCGAAGCCCGCAAAAAGATCCAGATGATAGATCGAATCAGTCTGGCGGTTTTTGGCAAAACTGATTTTTTTGATTTAATACCTGCTGACGGGCAATCCATCACACTGGAAAGCCAGGAAGATATCGATAAACTGATCAAAGAATGGGGTTGATTGTTTCAATTGGAATACTGGAATTTTGGAATAATGCAATAGTGGGTTTCGAATATTGTGATAGCGGTGATATGATAAAAAATCATCGCAGCAAAAAATAGCAGTCTTGTTGATTTTGGAAATCCATAGATGTGATATGAGGGGATGTATTATGAAGTCTGCCATCAAAAATTTCGCATGTTACGTAGCCGTCATGCTCGCAGCCCTGGTGCTCACTCTCTCCGGTGGACAAACCAGATTAGCGGCGGCAACCGCGAGCAACGATTTGACGGTGGACCAGATTCTGGAAAGGGTGGAGAACAAATATGCCAATTCAAAATTCAGCGCCGATTTTATCCAAAAATCCACTATCAAAGCCATGGACATCACGGATATGGCCAAGGGCAAGGTCTATATCAAATACCCCGGTATGATGCGCTGGGAGTACGAAAAACCGGATCGGCAAATTATTATTACCGATGCGGATAAATTGTGGATCTATCGGCCGGCAGACAATCAGGTTTTGACCGGCACTGCCCCCACCTTTTTTCGGGACGGCAAGGGCGCCAGTTTTCTGTCAGACATCCGCGTGATTCGGCAAAAATTTGATATTTCCCTGGAGCAGGGCCCAGCGGAAGAAAGTGACCTGTTTTATCACCTGAAACTGATACCTCTGGAAAAAACCCTGGACATATCAGAGATCCGTCTTCTGGTTTCCAGACAAACCTATAATGTGCTGCAGATCGTCACCCTGAATTTTTACGGCGATGAAACCCGCATCGACCTGCTTAATTTTGTCTTTGATGCGAATCTGGACGATTCGCTGTTCAGCTTCAAAATCCCGCCGGGGGTTGATGTGCTCCAGATCGACGAGTGAGGTCAGAGGACAGATACAGGCGATTGCGGATTGTTGAACACCTATATTTTTCTTCGAAAAAGATGTGAAATCCCGCATTGTGCGGGACTGATCAGAAAAAATTCTCAATTATAAATTGGAAACCAAAGAATATGAAAATATATTGAAGAATTATAAAACGCCATGTCTTGTTTGAGGGCAAGGCGTCGAATCGATTCATAAGCGGAGCGTACACGGTAGTACGTGAGCATTATGAATTGAATCGCAACGCAGCCCTCGGACAAAACATGGCGTTTTATAAGTTGTTGACGATTTCTTCGGGGATATCCGCGTTGGTATACACCTTCTGAACATCATCACAGTCTTCCAGAGCTTCCATGAGCCTGACCATCTGTTCGGCTTCCTTGCCTTTTAAATAGGTGGTGGTTTGCGGCAGCATGGTCACGTCGGCCTCGATATAGGGGATGGCTGCGCTGTCGATAGCGTTTTTAACCGCCTCAAAATCTTCAGGCGCGGTGATCACCTCAAAATTGCTGTCGTCCTCACGAATATCCTCGGCTCCGGCATCCAGCGCTGCTTCCATCAGGGCTTCTTCATCTACGGCTTTATTTTCAACCGCGATGTAGCCCTTTTTATCAAACATCCAGGCCACACATCCGCTTTCACCCATGCTACCGCCGGCTTTGCTGAAGATGTAACGAATATCGGCCACCGTTCGATTCTTGTTGTCGGTCAGGGATTCGATCAGAATAGCCGCTCCGCCCGGGCCGTAACCTTCGTAAATGCTTTCTTCATAATTGACGCCCTCCAACTCACCGGTGCCCTTTTTAATGGCGCGCTCGATATTATCCTTGGGCATGTTTTCAGTTTTGGCGGCCTGAACAGCCGTCCTGAGACGCGGATTAGCATCAATGTCTCCGCCGCCCATCCGCGCGGCTACCGTAATTTCTTTAATCAGCTTGGTAAATATTTTTCCCCGTTTGGCATCTGTAGCGGCCTTTTTGTGTTTGATGCTTGACCATTTGCTGTGACCCGACATGATTGCCTCCTACTCAAACTTTTTTAACATCTTATAAGTGGGGTGAAGCTCATTTATAGCATTACTTTCAAAGTCATTTCAAAACTTCTTTGGAGTTGATTTTGCGGCCTTTTGTCTAAAAGCGCTTAGCGAAGTGAAGCGCAAAATCTTGACCTGTTTGAGGGCGTTCGGCCGAGTTTTCAAGATTTAGCGCAACGGGTTTAACGCTTTACAAAAGCCGCAAACCTGCGGAAAAGAGGTTTTGAAATGACAAAAAGGCTATACTGAGTTATCGCTATGATATCCCGTGCCCACCACAAAGATCTCCCTGCTTTCCTTGCGGCTGCTCTGGGGTTTGAAAATGCGATGGCTGCGGAACCGGCTTTTAACGGATTCCGAAAATTCTCTAAATTCTTCACCCTGAAAAATTTTGCAGATAAACGATCCGCCCGGTTTCAGGGCCATTTCGGCAACGTTCAGAGCAGCCTGGCACAGCTGAAACGACCGGGTGGCATCCAGCATTTTGTTGCCGCTGGTTGCCGGTGCCATGTCGCTTAAGACCACATCAACTTGGTTGAACAATTTTTGCTTTTCAAGCCAGGCCCGATCAAGGGTCAAAACATCTGCCTTAAGCGTTTCGGCCTGCGGCGGCAACTGATGCGTTGCGGATTTGAGATCGATCCCCAGCACCCGACCCTGTTTGCCGGCGAGCTCGGCGGCATACAGCAGCCAGGAACCCGGCGAGCATCCCAGATCGAGAACCCGGTCGCCCCTTTTAATGAGCCGGAATTTTTTTTGCGCCGCTTTTAGTTTGTAAACCGATCTGGCCGGATAATGTTCCTTTCTGGCCTGCTCGGAATAATGATCCCTCCAGCGTCGTTTTTTTTTGGGACCGCGCTTCATTGTGCCGTGTTGCCTAATTTTGCAATCTAAATCTTACCACAGAGAACACAAAGACCACAGAATTTAAATATAAATTTCTTTTGATACTACCGACTCTCAATATGTTAAAATCTCTCTGTGACTTTCGTGCCTTCGTGGTGAAATATTTCAATTCAAAAAAGCATTTCAACCGCTTCGGAGACGGTTTTTATGCCCGTTATCTTTATCCCATCTAAATTGCGGATGCGTTTCATGTTTCCCTCCGGCACCAGACAGCGCTTAAAGCCCATTTTTTTAACTTCAGCAACCCGGGTATCAATCTGGCCGATGGCCCTGACCTCACCCGTAAGGCCCACCTCTCCCAGGACCACCGTTGCAGCTGCTATGGGTTTGTCTAAAAAACTGGAAGCAATCGCCGATACGATGGCCATATCCACCGCCGGTTCGACCACCTTAACCCCACCGGCCACATTCATGAAAATGTCATAACCCATCAGATGCATGCCGAGCTGTTTTTCCATAACCGCAGCCAGCAGGGCGACCCGATTGGAATCCAGTCCCAGAATTGTGCGCCGGGGCGTGCCGAAGCTCGTGCTGCTGGCCAACGCCTGCAGTTCGACCAGTATCGGTCGCGTGCCTTCCAGGCTGGCGGTAACCGCAGATCCGGGGGCATTTGCCGGCCGCTCGGATAAAAAAACCGCCGACGGGTTTGCCACCTCTTCCAGGCCCTGATCTTTCATCTCGAAGACGCCGATCTCGTTGGTGGAGCCGAATCGGTTCTTAACCGCACGCAGGATTCGAAAGATGTGATTGCGGTCCCCTTCAAAATACAGCACCGTATCCACCATATGTTCTAAGAGTTTGGGACCGGCAATGGCGCCCTCTTTGGTGACATGCCCGACTAGAAAAGTGGGTATGCCGGTCTTTTTGGCCATTAACATCAATCGAACCGCTGACTCCCGTACCTGGCTGACGCTGCCCGGAGCTGAAGTAAGCTCTGCGTTATACATGGTTTGAATCGAATCAATAACCAGTACCTGCGGCGTTTCGGACTGGATAGTTGCCAGAATTGCGTCCATATCGACTTCGGAGACTACCATTAAGCCGGAAGAAACCGTTCCCAGGCGCTCGCTGCGCAAGCGGATCTGCTGCTGGGACTCCTCACCGGATACGTATAGAACCCGATGGCCCTGGTTGGCAAGCCCGAACAAAGCCTGCAACATCAGTGTTGATTTGCCGATCCCCGGATCACCGCCAACGAGTATCAGCGTTCCGGGCACCAGGCCGCCGCCCAGAGCCCGGTCAAGCTCCTGGATATGGGTCAAAAGGCGATTTTCTTTTTCCAGTTCAATTGAATCAATGGCTACGGGTACCGCTTGCGGGCTTGACCGGGCGCGATTGGCATCGTGCAAAGACTTGGCAGTTGTTCGCTCCTCCACAATGGAATCCCAGGTGCCGCAATCCGGGCATTTGCCCATCCATTTGGGAACCTGGTAACCGCACGTCTGGCAGGTATAGATGATTTTAGCGCTTTTTTTCACAATAGAAATAAACCGTTAAATGTGATATATTCGATCAGAACCTAAATAGCATGGGTTACCAACGCGATCAAGCGGCTTGTGCCCCTCTGAAAAGACCAGCCTTTTAAAGATGGGAGGTTTAAACGGTGTTTTGTAGGATGTGGAATCGTTTTAAGCAAAGATCAAAATGGACGCTCTTTACAGCCGGTTTGCTGGCTGCCGGATTTTTCTTCTTTACGGATAGCAGCGCAACCGTTGAAACCCGGACTCACCCCTTTACATCAGTCCAAAAACGATTGATCGCCGACGGCTTTGAGCCGCTGGAAATCAAGCAAATTTACAGCCGGCCGCAGGTGTCCTTCGAAGCCGATGGCGTCATCCTGCTTTTCACTTATAAAGAGGCTCGGGTCAATTACGGCCAATTTACCAATAAGTGGTCCATTCGCAAAGCCAATCAATATCTTCAGGAAAACCAATCCGATCTGACGCGTATCGAAAAAGAATATGGCGTTGATAAGAAAGTCATTACGGCTATTTTGCTGGTTGAAACCGGGCTGGGTGCCTCGGTGGGAACGCGCTCAACTCTGAACACGCTATCCACCATGGCGGCTTTAAAAGACCCCAATGTACGAAATAAGCTGTGGGACCTAATCCCGAACTCAAAGAAAATCTCCCGCAAAAAATTCGAAAAGAAGGCTGCCTCGCGATCGAATTGGGCGTATAATGAGCTAAAAGCTTTTTTAGAATACACCAGCCGCGAAGGTTTCGATCCGGTTTCGATCCCCGGCTCATTTGCCGGTGCGGTGGGCATCGCCCAATTTATGCCAACCAACATTCTGGCATACGGCAAAGACGGTAACAACGATGGTTTGGTCGATATGCTCAACCACGCCGACTCAATGGCCAGTATTGCCAACTTTCTCAAAAGCCACGGCTGGCGGCCGGGACAAAGCCGTAAAAAGGCCGAGAAAATCATCTATCATTACAACCACAGCAGCTATTACGTGAAGACCATATTGGAAATTTCGAGCCTTCTAAAAGCATAAACAATCTAAGTTGCAAGAGCGCATAAAGTGACACTAAAATTACTTGGCATATTTTTGGCCCTGTGCATTCCGTTTTTTATAGCCACGGTATGGGCCATCGTCGATGTGGCTCAAAAAGATTTCGGCACCGCCGGCAAAAAGGCACAATGGTGGATCATTGCTTCGGTGCCGTTTGTTGGATTTATCGTCTATTTGATATTCGGATTTCGGAAGGGTGTAAAACAATAGACAACGGACAACTGACAACGATCAACTGACCGAATCGATCGGCTTTTGAATTTGATTTGACTTTTATGTAGGTTTTTATATATTTAAGCCGCAACAAATGTATCCATGGTCCCATCGTCTAGTGGTTAGGACGCCGGCCTCTCACGCCGGTAACGGGGGTTCGAATCCCCCTGGGATCACCAAAGATTTCAAGAGGTTGCTATTTATTTGCAGCCTCTTTTTTTAATTTTGAGCACTCCGGGTGCGTACAGGGTGCAAGAAGGTGCAAAAAAAATTAGCCCTAATTTGCCAGTTTAATCTTATCTGAAATCTTTTTTGAGTCGTTAAAATATGAATCATCCAACTCGTCAACCTCTGACTTTTTTTTGCCGGGCATCCAGTGGTAATAGATCTTCATTGTAAAGGTTTCTGAAAAATGCCCGAGCTGATTTGAGACGTCCGCTATATTATCATTTTTAGAAATTCTTATGGTCGCATAAGTATGGCGGAGATCGTGAATTCTTATTTTTCTTAACTTAGCCATTTTCAGTGCTTTCCAAAACACACGCTTTCGCCAATTATTTAATATGATGAAGCCGCCTTTGCTATCAGTAAACACATATTTTGGATTGTCCCCGAGGCCTAACTTCATACCCTTTTCTTTAGATATTGTAAGGTGTTTCATGAGGACCCCAGTAAGCTGTAAACTCATGTCAACACGGCGACCCCTTTTTCCTTTAAGAGTCGTTATTTTTCCCCGTGAAAGCGATCTTTGCAGATTGATAAATCGGCTGTTAAAATCAATGTCTCCCCATTGCAGCCCCAAAGCTTCACCGATTCGTACACCAGTGGATGTACCGCTATGTTAGTATCAAAACGCTTTGCTTGAGACAGGTTTTAGAAAAATATATAATATTATTAGATAGTTAAAAAAATGGCCTATTAAAAAAATGGAAAAAACCTCAACAATCTTTGACATTTCTTTGCAGCAACAATTTTGAGAAATTCCCGAATTAGTGGGACGTGGAAATTGAAACCGGAAGATCGGATGAATGAAGCATTTATTCCAATTACAGATATAAAACGAGTATCACAATTTTTTTTGGAGGGGGTCAAAAGTGTGGATATGTTGGAGAACATGCAATTTTAGGGTTTAAAAATATTTTGGTTTGT
>JASFNW010000042.1:0-32028 GCA_050116835.1 Desulfobacterales bacterium | reverse complement strand
TCCCATAGCAAATGGACGTCCGGATAGCCTGGATGTTCAAAAGGCAATGGATTTTGGCGCAAAAGTTAAAGATAAAGTCACAGCGTTACAATCACCAGCTGCCCAAATGGATCTGAAAATTCCCGGCAGATTTCCGTATGAAGGCGGAGCGCGATCTATGGCTGTTTCACCAGTGACCAAAGAAGACATATGCACAGTTTGTGGTACGTGTGCCAGTGTATGTCCAACTGCAGCCATTTCAATTGATGAGAGCGTGGTCACTGAAATCGAGCTATGCATTCGCTGTTGTGCTTGTATTAAAAACTGTCCCACAGGTGCAAGGGTTATGGAAGACAGAGAGTGGAAAAATATTGCCACCTGGTTAAATGAAAATTGCCGTACTCGGAAAGAGCCTCAAATCTTTGGGATAGATGTGTAGAGTCCAATTAAAGCAACGTAAATTGAATCAAGAAGTCTTCCATCTTTATTCGAAGGATGAAGTTCGAAAACTTTTAATCAATGCCGGGTTTTCAAAAAGTGTCAATGTTGTAACAGGAAAAAAGGGAAATCAATTTTTCATTGTGTCGTTTCGGTAAAATGAGAGCATTACAACCGGCTTTTAAGGGATTCGCGCCAAAATGGGGCTCTCACTGAAGAAGCTCAATCAATCGCCATCGGGCACTCGATCTCCGACGGGGATTTTTTCACCCGGCGCCCATGTGTCAAAAGCGCTCGGCGTAATGGTATCGCCGGCGCGGGCCGGCTGGTAGACTCAGACGATCCGGGTGTTGCACTTTCAGACTCTTTTACCCAGCTTGTGCTGCCTTTTTTCTAAGGCTTTTTCGGCAGTCTCTCTGCGCTTGTGGACCGAAATCACCTTTTTCTCACGCTTTGATGGCTCAAACTCATCATAGATCAACGCGTCCATTTGATCCTTCACTTTAAAATTGATACCTGAATATTATCTAGGTAAAAAAGCGCCGTTGGTACTTTATCGAAGCCTGGTCGAATTCATCATACAGGAGTTTCAAGCGCTTATTGGCGACATCGATTTTTAGCGCTTTTTCCTCTTTTTCCCTATCCGCCTCATAACAGGCCAGGCAGCGCTCATAGTGGTAGATTTTGTCCAGGATCGTGACATTGAAATCAACCAACAAAAAGACCTGTTTATTTTTATAATAGGCGAAATGCTCCACTCCGGGAACAAACTCCAAATCTATCTCCACCGTGACTTCATTGCCTTCTTTGGCGATATTGATATAGTCGTGAAGCGCCAACAGGGGGCTACGTTCTTCCTTCATTTCATCGAACTTTACGACCATATCCTCTAACGTGAAAAGTCGCTTTTGAACCTGAACACTGGCATCCGTCAGCCTTTTGTAGTCTCTTTGCAGGTAACGATTGGCGATCATTATGGCCTGGGAGACATGCGGACATAGATTGTGCGGACAGCCGCGTGCATAGCATTTTCTGAACATGTAATCATGTGAATTAATGCTGCCTGTAAAGCGGCAGAGAAAAATAAATGCCCGATATTGATTATCCCGGTGGACAAAGTCGACCGGCAAAATTTCAAAGATAGGATTACAGACAACTTCAAATCCCTTTTCTTTGAAGGCTATCAGATCGGTAATACGGTTGGGCGTCTTGTAAGTGGCGACGGTTTCCATTTTGGCCTCACTTTAAAGCATTATATTTTTGAGGTTCCAAAGTTGCACGCAAGATATTTAAGGATACAGGCCCTGTAATCGAGATCCGCATCTTGCAAGCTTCAACTGGCAATGCGCAATCCGGATCTAATACACCAGGACGGCCTTGGCCTCGATGGCTTCAAGATTTAAAGCCCCGGCGGCGGTTGTTTGTGCACCTTCAATCAATTCAGACTCCTCGATATTGCGGCTTTTAATGCAGGGCACGCAGACCTTTAACTCGCCACCCAATTCCATAAATTCGGCCATCAGTTTGTTCATGGGCGGAAAGCCTCCACCGGGCAGCATTTTGTCGATGTATCCTTTTTGTGCCAGATAAACGCTTTGTCCCTGCAAAACGATGGTGGCCTTGATATCCATGGCCAAAGCCGCACAGGCCATCACAAACGGCATGGACGCTTTTTCAGAGTCCTCATCCGCACAGGTGCCGATATACAGTATTTTTTCTTCTTTATTTTCCGCCATGCTCTCTCCTTTCACGTATCCTAACGGTTAATATTTTAAGCGTCTGCCCCGACGGCCCTGGCCTTGACTTTCGTCAGATACAAAATCAGCGGCCGGTAGAGCTGATGCGTCCACTTGGCAAATGGTACTTCAATCACCAGCATGGGCACCGCAATCATCAAATGGATTACATACAGGTAGTAGGTTGTGAGCGGCATCTCCAGCAGCCGGGTTGCGTGGATTAATATCCCGGAAAAAGTGGTCAGCCACAGAAGAATCAGAAAGGCCCAGTCCGTCGAATGAGTGTGCTGATAAACACTCTTGCTTTTTTTTAGCCGTCCGATAATAGCATAAGAGACACCGTATAAAATCGCAAAGGTGGCATAGTAACCCAGCAACCGCACCGGATGCCAGAGCGCATAAATTTCATCACGCTGGAACCATCGGATCCCCAAGACAACCAGCAAAAAGACAATCGAGTATCCGGTCATGATCAGCAAATGGACAATCCATTGGGTTCGCTGGGAGCGGGTGTTGCAGGTATCGAATCGTTTCTGGGTTAAAAACTGAACGATAAACTCTTTGGCTTCGCGCAAATACGTCCGCGCCGGGATACCGAATATCCCACCGCCGCTCAGGATCGAACCGCCGGGGTTTCCCATCACGGACCTGGACATTCGAAAAGCATTGCTTAAAAGAAAAAAGGACAGCACCACCAGCAGGATCAAATCCAGAATTTCAATGGTGGTGTTGGGTGCGAACACATTGAGCGCTACCCGCTCGGTTAGCATCGGACCGTGAAAAAAATAAAAGCCCACTCCCACCAGTGCGGCGACCACCAGAATCGAAAGCACTTCAAAGACTTTCGAGGTGTAAAACAGGCGGGAAATCCCCGTCCAGTCATAGCGCGATGTCAGATACCGCCTTAAACCCATCATCACCTCGCCGGGATTGGCCTGGCGAGGGCAGGTATCGCTGCAATCCCCGCAATAGTAGCACAGCCAGGGCTCCGGGCTTTTTTCTATTTTGTCCTCCAGTCCCAGCTGCAGGAACCGGATGGTTTTCCGCGGAAACGGTGTGGACTCCGATGACAGCGAGCAAATCGCCGTGCAGTTGCCACAGTTAAAACAGGTCGCTGCGTCCCGGACGCCAAATTTTTTCAGGTTGAGCAACAAATCAGGGTTAACCGCTGAACTCATGATATTTCTCCATATTTAAAATAGTCCCCATCCTTTTCGGCTTCAGCTAATAGACCATATTTTTTTAGCCCGGCAATATACAGTAACACCTGTGAGGCCGGCATACCGGTTGCCTGCGCGATTTCAGGAACTGTTTTGGCCGAATCGGCGATCTGGGCTTTAATCTGCTTGATGATTTGATTCTGGGCCTTAATGGACTGCTTGGCGTTATCTACCCACACCCGGCGTTCTTCGCGCAGCTTTTTCAACGCTTCCTTATCAGTCGCTTTTTTCTCATGCATGCTTACCTCCTGCGCCGGACAAGCCGGATCCAAAAAAATGAATAATTAATCACGAAAGCACGAAAGGATAAAAACACGAAAAAGAAATAATATAAATTTTGTTCTTTTTAGATTTCGTGTTTTCGTGATGAAAAAATTTTTTCATAATATGCACCGAATTCACAGTTAAGACTCTATGCCGAAATGACTGCCAATCCGGCGCACGCAAGCTTAAATCCCCGTGCTTAGAGCCACGGCGTTTACGTTGCCCTACCATATTCCGGTCCTTCAGCTCTATGCGCTTTGCCCTGAGCCCTAAGCCGCCACTATCGCATCGACCATTTCCTCGTACTGCTTCAACCTCCAGCCATTGATATCCACCGCATTATCGGGGCAGACGGCCACACAAATACCGCATCCCGTGCACAGGGCCGGATTCACCCGGGCGCGTTTTACGGTTTGTCCCTCTACCTCTGTATCCACCATCACGATGGCTTCTTCCACCGGACAAGACTCGACACACTTGCCGGCGCCGCTGCAACGATCCGGATCGACTTCGGCCACGAAGGGATCCAATTCAACATAGCCGCTGGCAAGCAACGCCGAAGCTTTGGCCGAGGCTGCCTGGGCCCCGGCGCAGGCTTCACCGATATCCATGGGTGCCTGGCAGGTTCCGGCCAGCAAAATTCCCGTATTCGCAAGTTCCACCGGCCGCAGTTTGGGGTGCACTTCCTGCAGGAAATGGTCAGGCCCGGTGGGCAGCTTCAGCATGCCCACCAGATCGCCGATGTTATGGGGCTCCATACCGACCGCCAGCACCACGAGGTCTACCTCGGCCTCGATTTCCTCACCAAACGTCAGGGTATCGACAACTTTTATCTTTAAGGGATGTTCAGCGCTTTCGGAGGTTTCGATTGTCGGTGCATTATCCGGCTCAAAGCGAAAAAATGTCACATTCTTTTGGCCGGCCCGCTCATAATATTCTTCCTGGCCACGAGCATAGGTCCTGATATCACGATAATATTCAAAGACATGGGTGGCAGGATAACGTTCCCTGATTTCACAGGCCGCTTGCAATGTCGCGGTGCAGCAGGTACGCGAGCAATATTCGTTCAGCGTTCCGTCGGGACGCTCTTCATGAATGCCCGGGATCTGTCGGCTTCCCACGCAGTGGATCAGGGCAACCCTGCCGATCTCTTTTCCGTTAATGCTCAGCTTATCACCATCAGAGATTCCGCTGGCCATATGCCGGATCAATTCCGCCAGCGTAATGACTTGCGGGTGAATGTCAAATCCGTATTCACCCTTGCGCGGCCGATAGGGCTGGAAGCCGGTGGCAAAAACAATCACACCGCTGTTTATTTCGACTTCCCGGGTATCTGTGGCAATCGCGGCCGGGTAATAACCGGCAAAGGGTACAAAATCACCCACCCCCGCATTTTGTCCGGCAAGCACATCAAGTTCGGCAAGATCAGTTTCTGATGTCGGCGGCCGTCTTTTAACGGTTATTTTGAAATTGCCCACGTAGCCTTCCGATTTGATCACTTCGGCGCAGGTGAACACCCTGATGCGAGGATTGACACAAACCGCATCCGCGAGGTGTTTGACCAATTCTCCGGCCTTCTCACCGGTGGGATACAATTTGTCGAGTTTGGAGGCTTGTCCCCCGAGAAAAGGCGACTTTTCCACCAATACAACATCAATACCGCGCCGGGAAAGATCCAGAGCCGCTCGCAGTCCGGCCACGCCGCCGCCAATGACGGTGGCATGGTTGGCGGCATCCACCCGAATGGGATCCAGCGCATCGAGGTGTTTGGCTTTTGAAATTGCGGCCGACACAAGACCGGTGGCCTTGTGGGTGGCTTTTTCACCGTCATGCACCCAGCTGACCTGCTCGCGGATGTTGGCATGCTCGTAAAGATATGGGTTCATATCGGCGCGTCTGATGGCACTGCGAAAGGTCAGTTCATGGAGACTGGGGGCACAGGAAGCCACCACGACCCGGTTGATTTTACCGCTTTTTATATCTTCCTGGATCAACTCCTGTCCGGGATCCGAGCACATGAACATGTTGGTGTGGGCGACGGCCACACCGGGAAGGCCTTTGACGTTATCCGCCAGCTGCTGAACGTCCACGTGGTCGGAAATATTACCCCCGCAATGGCAGATGTATACTCCCACCTTTTTTTCGTCGGTTACTTCTTTCGCGGGTTTTGATGACATGTTCGTATCTCCTGTTGCGCCAGAGGTCGGATAACAGATAGTCATACGGTTGCGGCCACCTGAATTTGGTCCTCCATTTTTTGTTCTCTGCTATCTGTCTTCTTTAATTTGATTAAATAATTGGAGGCCTCCATGGCAGCCGCTCCGGCTTCGGCGATGGTGTCTACAATATCCTTGGGTCCTGCTGCCACGCCGGCCACAAATACGCCTTCGATTTCGGTCAGCGCAGGGGCGACTTTTGGCATGATGGTTTTGATAAAGGCATCCGAATCGGTCGACACCGGACAGATGCCGGCCGGATTCCATTCAGGCACCATTCCCAGTGAAAGCACCACCAGGTCGTGGTCCCGGGTCAACACGCCGCCCTGACCTTCCTGATCTTCATAACGCAGTTGGACAGATTGGTTTTCGCCCTGGGAAATTTTGGCCACTTTGGCTTTGACAAATTCAATGCCCATGGCCTTGGCATTTTGATAGAACTGCTCATAGCCTTTACCGAAGGCCCGGATGTCCATGTAGTAAATCGTAATATCCGCCAGGGGCAGAGATCCGGACAGCAGCATGGCCTGCTTGATGGCATACATGCAACAAACCCGGGAGCAATAGGAAATCCCCAGGCTCTTATCCCGGGAGCCGGCACATTGCACATAGGCTATGGATTCGGGTTCCTTGCCGTCGGAAGGTCGAATGACCCGCTGATAAGGGCCGTGAGGAGCCAGCAAACGTTCCATCTGCATGGAACTAATGACGTTTTCAACCTGGCCCTGTCCATATTCTTTTTTCTGTCCCGGATCAGTGAGCTTAAAACCGGTGGCCAAAACCGCCGTTTTGGCCTGGATGATAAAATCCTCGGGCTGCTGAAAATAGTCCACCGCCTGGGTCGGACAAACCCGGGCACATTTTCCGCACAGGGAGCAATTTGCAACATCCAGTACCGCCAATTGGGGGATGGCGTTTGAAAAGGGAATGTGAATGGCTTTGCGCAGGGTGAATCCTCCCTGCTCCTCGTCGGGAACATAGACGGGGCATCCATATTCACACTGGCGGCAGCCAATGCATTTATCCGCATCCACATAGCGGGGTCGCTGGGTCAGTGAAGCAACGATACCGGCCCCATCGCGCTTGAGGGTGTTCAGATCGCAATAGGTAAAAATGGCTATGTTGTCATGGTGTGCAGCTGATGCCATTTTGGGTGTTGTGATGCAGCTGGCACAATCAAGGGTGGGAAAAACTTTGGAAAGCCGGATCATCTTACCGCCAATGGTGGCGTCTTTTTCCACCACGGCCACTTTAAAATTTTGATCCGCCAGGTCCAGCGCCGTCTGTAAGCCGGCGATCCCGCCGCCAACCACAATGGCATCGAATTCCATGACGTTTGATGTTGTCATTCTTTCCTCCAGATTTCAGCATAAAACGTGGCGGGTGCCACAATCGGAGCGGTTGTTCGAAAGGGGCACCCGAATCAGATCAAACCTGACAGAGAATTAGGCGGCCTCCTTGTATTCTGGAGGCCCAAGTTCCTGAACCAGGGCATTCATATCGTTTACTTCTTTGAGAAAGGCCCGGTTGCACACGGTGCAGATGGCGGTCAGACGCAGTCGGCGGATATCCAGATTATGCGCCTTCATCATCGGGTAAACCCGATCCAGACGCTTAGCCAACGCGTGATAGGCGCCGGGGTAAGGGCATTCCTCACCGCAGGACATGATGATAATCCCGCTGATTCCCTTTTTAAAACAATCAAGGTAGAACTGCTTCGGGAAAAGAACCGGGGCCCTGACCCTCATTATATAGGTGTTGGCCGGATAACTCGAATGCGCCTGCCCCACCGAGTTCGCACCGGGATAGGCGCAGGTTTCTGTTGCCAGAATCAGAATTTTTCCTTCATTGGCAGTAAATTGCGGAGTCGTCATGCTACACCTATTTTTTTCTGCGAACAAAATGCTTGTCGTAACCCTCTACTTCTAAAATGCCGAGGTACTCATGACCGACTTTATTGGCCCAGGCCGGGATATCCGTGCGGGTACCCGAATCACTGGAATAGATTTCCAGAACTTCACCGACTCTCACTTTACCGATGCCCTTTTTGGCCTCCAACAGGGGACCCGGGCAGGCGCTGCCCCTGGCATCTACCGTGCTTGAAACTTCAATTGAATTTAAATCCGTCATTTTTAGCCTCCTTGGTTGATTTTATCCGATTCCTTTTTTATCAGCGTCAGACGATATGAGGGGTTGGGATCTGCCAATTCATCAAAGCCAATCATTTCGTAGGTTGAATCCGGTAAAACTTTGAAAAGATCTGCCGGCGTATCCGGATCGCTCCAACAAACTTCCAGGGTTTCACCGGGATGCATTCGTCTAAGCGTCTGGATCACTTTAAGCAGAGAAAAAGGAACGATGACGCCCCTTAGATCAAGTTTGTGTGGCATGACTTCCCTCAACCAGATAATGCTGAACTATTTTAGATACCCTTGAGCAAGTTCAATGCCAGGACATCATGGCATTAGCAGCCGGATAAAGATTTTTGGCCATGTGCTAACTGTATTTTATTTATTTACAGTAAGTTAAGTCTATCTGAAACCCATTTGAGCTTCCACCTGGTGTAAAAATTGACAACGTGGTAAGAATGCATATTGTCAGCAAAGTGTTAAAAATGTTAAATATGATTAATTAACACATGTTTAATATTTAACAGGGAAAATTTCGTATGATTGAACAGGAATTAAACAGATACTGGAAAACAGTGGTCAACACCATTCAGGATGGTGTCATGATCGTCGGCAATGATGGTATCATCGTCTCCACCAATAAAGCCCTGGAAAATATGACGGGTTACAGCAATGCAGAACTTATTGGAAAACTCTGCACGATATTCAACTGTAATATTTGCGAAATCGCTCGTGAAAGAAAAGGTGAAAAATGGTGCAGTCTTTTTAGAACGGGGCAGGTAAACAATCGCAGGTGCGAGTTGATGAAAAAAGATGGAACCTATATCCAGGTACTGAAAAACGCCTCACTGCTGCACGATACCTCGGGGGGGGTGATAGGGGCGGTTGAAACCATGACCGACATCACAGAATTGATTGAAAAAGATACCCAGATCGAGGCATTTCGCCGTGAACTGAAAACGGAAGACGGTTTTTGCGGAATTTTGGGGACCTCAGCGCCCATGCAAAAGGTGTTTGATTTGATCAGCAATGCCTCTCAATCGGATGCTCCGGTCATAATTTTCGGTGAAAGCGGCACCGGAAAGGAGTTGGTGGCCAAGGCCATTCATGATACCGGCTCCCGCAAACGAAAGCCCTACGTCAAGGTCAACTGTGCCGCATTAACACAGTCCCTGTTGGAAAGCGAGCTTTTCGGTCATGTCAAAGGCGCTTTCACCGGTGCCTATCGCAGCCGCGAGGGCCGGTTTGAAGCGGCCCACGGCGGAGATATTTTTTTAGATGAGATCGGAGACTTACCCCTTACGACCCAGGTCAAAATGCTGCGCGTCCTGGAAGAAAAAGTTGTCGAACGTGTCGGTGACAACCGACCCATACCCATCGATGTTAGAATCATCTCGGCCACCAATCGCAACCTGAAACAACTGGTGGAGCAGGGCAATTTTAGGGAGGATTTATTTTACCGCATTAACGTCATACCGATTATGGTGCCACCTTTAAGAGAACGTGTGGGGGATATTCCGCTGCTCGCCGATTCATTTTTCCGCCGCATTCAGCTTAAAAACGATAACAAAATTACGGGAATTGCCAATGAAGCAATGGAGTTGCTGATGTCATATACCTGGCCCGGCAATGTCAGGGAATTAAAAAGTGCTTTTGAGTATGCCTTTGTCACCTGCCAGGAATCATTGATCCAGCCCCATCATTTTCCGCCGACTGTCGCCGCTGAACATCCATCTGTTAAGACTATCAAAAAACCACCTCTCAATCGCGACGATATGAAAAAGAAGCAGCTCGTCGAGGCTCTTGAGAGAGCCGGCGGCAATCAGTCGTTGGCGGCGCAAATTTTAGGAGTCTCACGGGTGACCGTATGGAACCGGATGAAAAAATACGGCATCACGACCGCGAAAAAAATCAGCAACTGATTTGCAGAATTGCATCTGGCCGAGTTCCCCGTCAAATGTCAATATTTCACGGACGCACCCTTTGTTCCGTTGCCGATCTTTCAATTTTTAAATTGAGACACAATTTGATCTGACAAAGCGCTGGGTCGTCGGAGGTACATCACGTTTTAATATGGTTTAGAAACCTCTGGCACATAGCCGTCATTTGAAATTTTGCTCCTTCTGTTTATTCATCCCATAACTCATACAATATCTCGTTCTTCGGTCTCAAAGACCTCTGCACCGGTGTTCGGTCTGGCCTTTAGCCTGCAAGCAATCCGTATTGACGGATATTGACAGATACAGCCTTAGAAACGAAAATCGTTCCAATCCGGATAAACCGGATACTCCACAGGAAACAAAGCCAAGCGATCACCAGGGTTCACAACAGCATCTTTTGATACCGCATGATGGTTGCACATCGCCATTTGGATTTTATCATCTGCAATGTCCAGCAGTCGAATGACATTTTTCAGTGGAGTCGCTTCGGTAACAGCCAGCGTGTTGTCCGTGGGATTTGGAGAATTTATTAAGTTCTTCCGGAGACTGCCGTAAGGGATGACGTGAACTATTTCGGACGTTTTCACCCCCCCCCAACTCATCTATTTCTTGATGTGTTTATAGTTTGCTTTTTGACGCCTAATAGAATTTTTTAGAAGGGAACTGAAAATTCGTTTTACAACAGAATTAGACACGAAGGCATCATAGAAGCGTGGGGAGTAGAAATATAACGGGAGACAGCCTTATAACGAGTTTTTAATTCTTACCAAAAGAATTACACCACAAGGTGGGATGTCAACAGAGAATGGGAAAAAATTAAATTTTAAGACGATATAGAATGTATATTATAAGGCGAGTTTGTCAGGTCGCACATTATGCGGTTGGTTCTAAACTTTCCACCAAAATGAATTTTACAACATCCGTGAGGACCTTGAGTTTGTGCTTGTGTTGTTCGCCTGCGGGAATGAATACCCCATCACCGGCCTGGAGTGTTTCCACCTTTCCATTGAAATCTAAATCAGCCTTTCCCTCAAGAACATAACCAATATGGCCCCTATCGCACCAATCAGGCTCAGCAAATTCCTTGGAAAACTCTACCAGACGAAGTTGCTTTTGCTCATGCCGGTGCGCCTTGAATCTGGCGCCTTTAATCGGGGAATCCCAATTCAATGAATCAAAGTCCACCCTGTATTTCATCATTTAAAATCTCCTATTCAAGATTTTCTGCCGAAGATAAAGGGAATCGCAATCAGGCCGACCCCGATCAAAATAATATATACTATGCCGTCCACAAAATAGGAATATACCATGAGAGCAATGCCACAGATAAGCATTAGAAGTTGCTGGCTTTTTTTTCCATAGGCAAAATAGCCAAGCCCTATGATGCTGAAAATGACCATAACTATAATACTGGTCTTTGTGTAACTGCCTGTAATGTCTTCTAAAATTCCGACATCACCAGACAACTCTTTTGCTGTTGTTTTGAGATCGTTTTCGTCTGTTTTTTGGGCAAAATCACTTGAACGCTCAAAGTTTGTGAATTTTTCGCCCGGATTGTCTTGATTGGATATAAGTAAATAGGCGGCAAGCAATGCCCCTGTTAAGACCAGTATAATAGCAGTCAACACAGCCCCTTTATAGTGGGCAATATTTGAGGTCTGGGCTGATTCACTGAAGGCTTCAAAATCAAGTCCGCAATACTTGCATTGTTGCGATTCTTCTTGTTCGATATTACATCGCGGGCATTTTGTCATTGAACTAAACTTTTTCAATTAATCGATGCAGTGTCAGAAAGCCCAATATCAGCCAATTACCGATATATAGAGATATTGCAACATTGATACAGACTTTTGCAGGCAGAAAATTGACGATATAAGAAAATACTGAGCCATTGCTGTTCCCTACCTTTATTATTACCTTTAATTAATACCACTTGGTAACATACATCTTTTTGCACTCCGGGCATTGAACGACACATGTTTGTTTCACGATGGCTTTTGATCTGCCAGCCAAAGGCTCAACATGAATTGTCTCCAACAGCACGTTGCCGCAACAGGTCCCTAATGGCTTGATAGGGCGGAGCGTATAGGCGAGGCTTCGATAGTCGGTGAGCGTTAGCTTTTTTTCCATAATATTTAACCCCTCAACCAGTCTGGATGGACGCTATTTCCCAAAATTCAGATTAATTGCGGATGCAAAATGGTTAAGACACGCAATTAGGGGGGAATAATGTGCAATTAAAGAAGAGGTCAATTATAGTTGGGTGGTATAAAAGTCGGTAAACAACCAAGAGGACTCATGAATAAAATAACCGGCTTTTCAAACCACATACAAATAGTTACTACAGGTTGGTAATTTGTCAATAAGTTTATGAAATCAATCCCTTTGGACAGAAAACAAACATCAGCCACTCACAGGGTTATTGAGAGTATCGAGTATTCAGCGCTTTTTAAGTCAACGTGGTCTGACGGTCTTAATAAGCGAGCTGATATGGATCTGGGTACCCTGCTTTTTGATCATCATTTTCTTGAAGATAAAACGCAAAAAGCATAACCCCTGAATCTTGCTTGCGTGTCCCATCGTAGTTTTTAAACAAAGGGGGGGTGGGGTCGACTTGTCCCGTCGGCCGCGAGTTTTTTTAAAATCCCGTTTCGTCCTCCATGCGAATAATAAAACCTTCAGGGTAAGGCTTTGACGCATATGCGGGTAAAAATCATTCGACCTATGAAACAAGGTGCTCTGAATTTTCATTTCAGCCCATCACAGTGGGTCTGATCGAGACTTCATTGCCAACCTCACGCACGCCGTCAACAGCACCGACAATCTTCGTGAGCCTTCTCCGGTCTTCCATGCTTTCTGTCAGTCCGCTGACGAGGGCCACGCCCTTTTGCGGTACGGAAATATGGATAAAGAGCGTATTGAAATTGTTTTCTAGAATCGCCGCTTCAATTTTTTTCTCTAACGACAGCCGCTCCATGGCATCCAGAGCCGTCAGGCTGCAGTTTTTCACGTTCTGGTCCTGCGTTGCGTTGATTATAATTTCGGCTGCTGAAGCGGGGGCCATTTTCTCCGTGCTGATGACCAGATCAAACAGCGACAAATCGTTCCACTCGCGGTGAAATGCGAATTGAAAAAAACCGCGTTGATTGCTGTCACTTTTGCGGATGAGCCGTTCGGCGACCTCCCGGCTGACGCCCGCCTGATGGGCCACCTGCTCAATCCGGGTCGAACGCTGAGCATAGATGAGCACATGCAGTGCGCAGTCCACGTCCCTCAGCAAAAATTGTCCGCCGTGACCGATGATCACCCCTTCGCCCTTTTTAGCCACCTTATAGATGGCTGCCTCCATCAAGTCGAGAAACATAGCCGGTTTTTTGCTGATGAGGCGGTCAAAGAAGCCGGGCGCCTTCTCGTCAAATGACTTTAGATCTTCAAATTTATTGTCCATGGTTTGTGCCGTTTGCTGCAGTCTGGCATCGTCGTATAATTCCACCTTCAACGTGTCTGCGACAATTTTGGCAACTTCTTCCCCTGCACAACCCATTCTTTGTGTTATCGTAATTAAGGACATGCGGAATCCTCCTCTTGTGTTCAAATTTTGAACCGTGTTGTCACATTCCAGCCGGCACTGCCATAAAACCGGACAGGTTCAGTATTTGCCGAATCCTCGGCGGTATCAATCGGTTTGTTGAGTATTTGTCTGAGGTCTGTGCTGCTCCTTGCTGCAATAGAATTGGCGCCAATCCCGTGTTCCAGGCCCAGTTATTTATCTTGGGAGCTATTCGTTCGAGGCTTCCTGCTGCCGATCCTGAATACCTGTGTGAGTATAATTGCCAATATGGTCGAAAGCGTCAGAGATGAACTAAACAGCGGTCTCATCCAGGGATGGATGTTTCTATATAGCTCGGGCAATATGTCCACACTGAGACCGAAAACGAGTGAAATCCCGATGACGAAAGTCTTCCGCGCATCCAGCTTTGTCGTCATGATAATCTGTATCCCGGCGATCACCATGAAGCTGGTGACAAAGACAAGAATAGCACCCATCACCGGATGCGGCATGATAGAAAAGAGGGCTGAGAGCTTGGGGAAGAAAGCCAGCAGAATAAAGAGACACCCTGCGCCCAATCCAATACGGCGACTGGTCGCACCGGTGGCGACGGATACGCCGACGTTGCTGGAGGAAGTCGATACCCCCAGCCCGCCAGGCACACCGGAAGACATACATCCAATCCCATCAGCCAGCAATCCAGCGCTTATGCTTTTCATGTCAGCCTGTTTCCAGGAGTCATTATTCACTTTTTGGGCCGTCATTAAATCACCTACACTTTTTAAGCTTGAAGCTAAAGAGGCAATGATGAAGGGAACCAATAAAGCGATATCAAAAGACCAGCTGATGTGGCTTCTATCCGGCAGGGCAATAAATGGTGAGTGCCACACACGCGCGATGTCTGTGCTGTGAATAATGCCCAGGAGGTATGAAAGTAAATAACCGACGACCATGCCGATAAGAACGCAATAGAGCCGCAATCTTCCACGACTCCAGATATTGAGGCCAATCATCAGCATCAGCGTAATCGCAGCTATGGTCACGTCAGGGGCTTCAATAATGGCATCTTCAGTCTCGATGCCCAAAAACTTTGAAGCCCCCAGCGGCACCAGCGCAACCCCTACCATGACGACAACCAATCCGGTAACTTCGGTTGGAAATAGGGCCCGGAGTCTTCGCACGACGCGCGAGAAAAGCGCCTCAAAGAAACCCGCTACTGCTGTCATGCCAAATAGCAATGGCAATCCGCCCAGCCAGGCTGCCTGTATTGAGGCCGAAAGATACGACGGCCCCACCAGGTGCGGGCAAAGATATCCCGACCCGACCGGGCCTTTTTTAAGTGACTGCAGGATCGTGGCCAGACCGGCTGCGATCATCGAATAACTCACAACGCTTTGCACCATATCCGGTGTTCCGCCGATCTCACTGACAATGACGACCGGCAAAATGAGTGTGCTTGACATGACAAACGTGTGCTGCAGCGCCAGAAGCACAGTTGAGACGATCGGCGGTTTTTCGTCTACACCGTATATGAGATTTGCAGGTTTGGCCATCGCAGTCTCTAACGCACTATTTCATCCATATCGGTCTTGCCGGCGAAAATCCGGAGGCCACTATGAAGGTTTCCGGGCCCAGCTTTACCTTGCGAAGATAGGTCAGCCGCCTTGATGGTTTGACCTCACCGGGCCTGGGCCACATATATGAGATCCAGGTTGAATTTCCCGTGAGCTTTTTAACTTTTTCCAGCATTTCACGGACAACGTATCTTCCCACGGCATCTTTAAAATCGCGCAGGTCCCGTCCTTCCAGCGACGGAAAAGCCGGGTCAACAACCGCAGTTCCATCCAGATGGACGACGAAGATAAAGTTGCCCAGAAATACAAATTCGCTGGACT
This sequence comes from Desulfobacterales bacterium, assembly GCA_050116835.1. Classification (GTDB taxonomy): domain Bacteria; phylum Desulfobacterota; class Desulfobacteria; order Desulfobacterales; family JAHEIW01; genus JAHEIW01. The sequence continues at coordinate 16,661 of JASFNW010000042.1, read as the reverse complement.
TATCGCGAAATTTATCGAAGGCTTCCTTCCCTTCGAGCTTAATCAGTTCAACCGCATCATCCACCATTTCGACAATGAACTGTTTTTCCACTTTCATGTTGTAAATGCCGCTGCCAACGACATACTCTTGCCCTGAAGGTGCTCTGGTCCTTAATACGTAGGAGCTTTTCCACATGGGAAAAATTTCCTCGGGTCTTATCCACATATAGTGAACCCAGCCAGATGGCCTGTCGTGTTTGGTAACCTTATTGATAATCAATCGGATCACAGGTTTGCCGTTAATATCCTGCAAATCGATCAGGTCTTTTCCTTCAAATTCCGGCTGCACGGGGTGAACGACGTTTGTGCCATTCAGATCATAGATAAAAAGGTACATATCTCCCTGAAACCATTTGCTGCCTTTTTTACGAAAAAGCGGGAAGACCTCTTCTCCCTGACGTTTAATCAGAGCGGCGGCTTCCTGGACCACGGATACGATTTGCTTGGTTCTCTTATATGCGTAGTCTGACCTTGAATGATCGACATCTTCCTTTCCCTGGACGCAACTCACCAGCGCGATCGCAAGGGCCAATATCCCTATATGCGACATTTTTGATTTCCAAGTGACTGGTTTTAAATGTGAGGTGTTGCAAAAATGGAAAATATCCATCGTCCGCTCCAAATTTTTTACTAAAGATAATGCTCTGTCTGTCCAAATTCAATACGGGTTAGCCGGGGACAGAAAATGAGGGGTTTTACATCTGGACTCTGTATAGAAAGGGGTAAATCCAATGCGTTGGGCGTCAGGCTTAAGGTTAAAAGATCTGAGATACCGTCCACAGATTGTGCAGATGATGCAGATTAATTGATTAAAAAAGCTCGAAAAAAAACGCGAGGGGAAAAATATTCGGGCGTAAACATTTCGGAATTTCAAGAAGAAAGACTTATCTGTTTTTGTGCATTTAAACTTTCGTGTTTTCGTGATTAAAATAAACCACAGACTCCTCTACCATTATTGTTGGGGATTTCGCAGAGAATATCGGGGATGTGTTTATGATGCAGTTTTTTGGGGTTTGATAAATAGGACGAAACCCAAAAATAACAATACGAACAGGACGCAGAAGGTTCCGAACAGAAGCTTGAATGAATCCACCTGCAGACCCCATTTGGTTTCCAGGTCGAAGACGGAGATGACCATCATGAGTGATAACCAGATGATGAAGGTTAAGGCGATGTCTGCTAAAAGTGCACCGATAAAAGCCAGGGTCACCCGACGTTTCAACGCCGCCCCGGGGTCGTGGCGCAGTCGTTTCGCGCGGCCGCTCTTTGCACTTCCTTTTGAGGCATAGTCTTCCCAGCTGCACTTTCTCCAGCCGCCGGCCAGAAACCGGTCCAAGGTGTTCATCGGTCTCGGCCGCCCCCCGTGGTCGTAGGGCGGTAAAAAAGTGTATCCGACTAAGTTCGCTCTTTTGACCATCGCTACATAACTGGGGCCTTTCATGATATACTCTACGGTGGATTCGTTTTTCTCTTCGGGCATTCCATCCTCCGGCAAAGATACGCTTGCGATAAGCAGTCGCCTGATCATGTCAATTTCAAGGCAGCTTAAGACAAAAAGGAAAAGAAAAAATCAGGGCATTTGGTACATTCAGTGATGAAATCAAGGATTGTCCTTTAGATTCCTGTGAAGTCTCATGCCCTGAAATTGCAGAACTGGAAAAATGTCTAGCCGTACCTGAGATCCCCAATTACACGATTTTCAGCCAACTGGATGTTCGTTTGGATCCGGTATGCACCGGCTGGATATCGGGAAAATTGTCCGCTAAATCAGAGAGCAAGGGATATATAAAATTTAAAAACCAGCGACTCTTTGACGTCCCGTCGATTCTGCTGCTTGCCGATTCATTTCCCCCTGCGGTTTTATCCAGCCAGGGAATGGTCGCGTGGGTTCCGACGATAGAATTATCGGTGAATATTCGTAAAATTACAACAACCGATTGGCTCAAATGCAGTTTTCGAACACGCTTTATCACCTGTGGTCTTTTGGAAGAGGATGGCGAAATCTGGGACGAAAAAGATGAACTCGTTGCAATTTCAAGGCAAATCGCCCAATATAGAGCAGCTACCGGATAGATAATTGTCGAGAACCATAGGACGCTAAACTTCAAACCGGGGCTTTGGCGTATCATGGGCGGAAGATTCGGCAAATATGGCGATCTCAAGCGCCGCAAGGCGTTGCAGCGCAGCCGCAAAGAAAAATACAGAATGGAAAGAGCCAAGCTGACGACCTTGCGCAGTCGCAGCGGTTTGCTTCGCCGTGTGCAAAGCGCCTCATTCCAAAACACCACCAAGACTTATAATTTTAACTTGGATCGCCCACGGTAAGTGTCTGGTAATTAATAAAAAGAGGTAAAAAAGGCCCGTTTCTTATGCTTAAAAGCGTCATTTTGAGGGTAAAATGGGCTTTCTAACCACACCACAGTTGATTGTCAAACTGACTCTTACACGTTTCTTGGATTTTTATGATAGTGCGGGATAACATACAAGATATCCACAATCCCAAACGCTAACAAATCTCCATGGCAATCAGCGTAACATCATCATGAGTTAGCTCTTTGTCAGTATATTTATGCAATGTATTGAGGACAGCCGATTTAAGTTCAGATAGAGGGGAACCTTTATTTGAATCCAGGGCATCTTTGAGGCGCGCTAATCCAAAGCTTTCACCCTCTGGACTGGGTGCGTCAATGACGCCATCGGTATAAACAAAGAGTCGGTCTCCAGGAGCCATCGAAATCGTAAACTGTCCATAAAGTGTATCCAAATCGACAGCAAGGGGTATGTTTAGAGGAAAACCATCGCTTTGACTTTTGCGACCAGGCGGTCTGGCGTAGGACCAGACTTTGTCTTTGGCTCGCCGGTATAGAACAGGAGGGTGACCGGCATAAGATACTCTCGCTTCGCTCTCTTGGCGGTAATACGCGACAACTGCCGCGGTAGTCATTACATCCAGGCTGCGGCTGCTAATTTTTTTGTTAACTTCGCCCAGAATAACTCGACTATCCGGCTCTCACATGTGAGCCTTTAAAGTGTCATAGACATACTGGCTGATTTCCGAAACCGCCTCGCCGTGACCGGTGACATCTGCGATAGCCAGTCGAGTAATGGTGTCGCCCTTGCAGACTCCAAAATAGTAGATGTCTCCACCCTTACCTCCGCCACAACAGGGTTCAGAATAGATAGAACCGATGACTTTTCCGGCAGAAACCTCTACATCTCGATTACGGATGCCTCCCCATAGGTCCTTACACTCAAGCCTACCCTGTGGGTCAGCAACTGGGAACGGTGAATTCTTCTCATGCATTTGTATTTTCCTTTTCCCAAATATGTCGCCAAAATATATTAGGAAGTTTCCTGAGTACTCAATACATCAAAATTCTGGATACCACAAACTCTCCTGCCATTATCCCAGCATGAGGTCAGGTTGCGACATTTTGAGAATACATTGAATTTGGCAAAATTACACCCAAAAAACACAACTATTTTTTATACCTTAAAAAGTACCGATTAATAGTTTTATAATACTACTAAATCAATTCGAAAGTTATTAAGATATTGTATAAATTCAATAATCAATTCTATTTTGCTTCAATAAAACTTGACAACATATCTACAAATCTATAATACCACATTGTAGGGTATATTCAGCGAAATTTGTTATTTCGATTTTAGGAGAATCGAAGCGTTTAATATTTTTTTAACCTGACGTTTAACATCATTTCCAATAAGCTCAACTCTTAGCAGATAGCCATTCGGCAACACCTGTAAAATTGTTCGTTGCGTTGCAACAATGGCAAAGCAATTACCACTAAGATGAGAAACAATCGATAGGTCCCTTCTTCAGTGTCCATAGGGCATTTTGTTTTAATATCCACGCAGGCAGAAAATCAGTCTCTTAACATCATACTTTCTTCTCATATAATCGTTAATTCCGGTTTCCAGAAAAGGAGGTGTATTATGAGTTCTAAGAGAGACATACCGGTGGCTTTCATCCTTTTGATGGTATTGATATTGGGCGTTTTTGCCTGCCAAGCAAAGTATCACTACCGAAAAACAGAGGGAATTATAGGGACAGTCGGTGGAAACCTAGACATTGATCCGATCGTTCCGATCGAAGGATCGGACGACCGGTTGGTCTATCCGGTAAAGTTTGTTTGTGGTGATTTTATGCCTGAAATTATTGCTGAGGCCTCCGATCCAGAGGCTCCATTATCTCCCGGCACCTATTTCACGGCAATTAACATCGTCAATCCGATCGACGGTGCGGGTGATGCCACCCTGGACATACGAGCAACCCAAACCTTTACGCAGGATTCGGGAAGTGGGGACGGGATCGTTGGCTCTCCAGTAACGGAAACGCTGGCGCCCTTTCATGGGCTAGAGATTGATTGCAGCGATATCCGGGAACTATTGGGAGACCCGCTTGATTTGTTTTTAAAAGGCTTTGTTCTCGTAGAAACCACTCAGCCGCTCAGTGTGGTGCCGGTTTATTCAGCCCAAAGCGTCGATGAAGACTTAACATCTCAATCCGGGGAATGTTCGAGTCTCGCTCGGCATGCAAGATTCGCCATAGGACGATATCTTTGGATGGTAGCATTTTTTACAGCCGGATCATCTGCAGTAGATTGTGATGATCTCAGCGGTGCGTATCAAATATTAGACGACGACACCGAAAAATGCAGAGCGGTTTGCGGAGTTTTGCCGTGCCCATCAAAACCCTTAAGGCCCGGCCAGTATCCTGGAACAGAAAGTTGTACAGTGCTGCCTTAGTGTCGTTTGCCCCGAGGGATCAACACTGTGACGACTCAGATGAAAATGCCACCTTTTAAACGTTGTTGCGGGAAAAAAGTCAAATTCTGAATGACAGCTAGCTACCGATACATTTAGATAATCTGCATAAAAGCGCATCTTTGAAAATCTGATATCATAAAATATCAAATTACCCCAAACTGCTGATACGCAGATGATCTGTAGTTTGTCATATTTCATTTGACCTCATATCACGTGCAGTAAAACCTCATGCACCGGTCTCCGCTTGCAAACCATCCTGCGTTTTTGGTGCGGCCGCCGCAGTCAGGCCGGATCGCAAAACAGCAAAATCAGCTTTCAGTCCTTCCAAAACTGCAATGAGATCACTCATGCGCGCCGTTTTGGATTCAATACCTCCACTGTGGTCCAGTCGCTGCGCATGGGCCGCTTTCATGGCTCCTTGGGTAGCGGCGACGGTTTCATCCAGGCGCTCCCTGGCTCTGCGGGCATAGCCGGCAAAAGAGATGTTGATGTTCTGCAGTATGGACCAGCGGATGTTTTCGACATTGCGCCGGGCCAGCCCCTCCAGGCGTTGATCCATGGATTGAAGCAGGGGCAGGGGATCGGTGTTCCAGGTGTTCAGCACCCAATAGGGTCTTCTTTTTATTTCCAGGGCTTCTTCGGATCGCAGGGGCCGGTAGGGCACCTGAAAAAGGTCGGCGGCGGTATGGCGCAAAGTTTCAATGAGCTTTGCGAGTCGCTGTTCATGCGGTGCCAGACACGCCAGCAGGTGCGATTTTACGCGATCATTGAGCGCTGTCTGCTGCTGTCCGAAAAAATCGGGGATGGCTTCGGCCCAGGCCTGTTGGATGGCAGTCTTTGTGTATTTGTCGCGGTTGCGCGAAACAGTGCCGCGGTTCATGATACCTTTCAAAAATTGCTCGCTTTCCCGGCGCAGTTCGCCGGCCTGATCCTCTACAAAGGCTGCGACCCGTTTTTTGTCGCCTTCCAGAACATCCTGGATCAGCCTGCGCTCACTTGCAGTCTGCTGCAGGCTTTTTTCGAATATGGCAATTTTTTCTTCAAGTTCTTGCTGGGGGAGCTTCAGCGCTTTCAAAACGATACCGGCCTCCATCAGGACAGCCTCGATAAAATGCATCGCCCGCCGCGAAACGGCATCCATTAAGGCATTAAACTTTTCCCTGGCGAGAAAATCCACAAGGAAGGACTCCAATTTCGCCATCCCGCTGGAACTCCATCGGTGGGTATCTTGAGATGCTCTTGCTTCAAGTCCCCTGCGGGCCGATACGCAAAAAACTGGAAAATCGCCATGCCAGACAGCCTCATCTGTCAATACGCTCTTATAAAAGGAAAGCGCTTCTTCGAGTTCACGGTCATCCAGGTAATCGATTTTGTTCAACACGAAAAACAGGCGCGGAATTTTTTCCTTCACCTGACGCAAAAACTCAAGCTCGACCTCGGTGATGGGTGGGTCGGCCGAAATCAGAAAAAAGGCTGCATCGCATTGCTGCAAAAAATTGAGTGTCGCCGTGGTGTTGTGCCGGTGGGTGGAGCCGATGCCCGGGGTGTCGATCAACACGACGCCGTTGGAAAGAAGGGGGGCCGCCATGTCAACCTGCACCTCGCTGACGCCTCGCCGGTTTTGAGGGTTGCCCTTTTCGGTGACGAAACCGGCCAAATAGGCACTTCTCTCATCTGTGGAGGCGCCGGTGAATTCATCCACCGGACGGTCGTCCTGGTATCTCACCCTTATTTTTGGTGCTGCTCCATACTGAATGAACGTCGGCGCGGCGGTCAAAGGCACGACGCCTACAGGCAGAATCGGCACACCCGTCAGCGCGTTGAGCAGAGTGCTCTTGCCGCGCTTGAACTGCCCGAGTACAGCAAGGTGAAAACGGCCCTCGGAAAAGCGGTTGCTCAATTCGGTTAGTTTACTGCAATAATGATCGAATTGTGGGCCGAGTCCCGCCGTCGCGGCGGCTGTTTTTTCAAGCAAGTCCGCAAGAGGTGGGCGATCGTTGGAAAATGATGATGTTGCTTCTGCTCGCGTCATTTCCGTTTTCCCTGGTTGAAATTCAAAACATACATTTCCGGAATGCTTACACCCATACAGGCCATCGGCGAGCTGTGGCAATAAAAAACCGCCTACGGGCCTCTCATTAAACCCCACCGTGCATTGCTGCCGGAAGGAGTCATCAGCCCGGCCCGGGCGGTTGTAAGGGGGACTCCATCCCCCAAGATTCTTTTTAAGAATTTATCAAACCGTCTTCAATAATGCAAGCAAAACCCTGCATGTATTGCCCTTATTTACCGGCAGTCGCGATTTGCTGATGGAACCGGATGATGCCCAGTGCCAGCAGGATGCCGAAGGTAACGGTGATCATGCCGATCCAGGTCGGCAGGCCCGGCAACTCATTGAGGACCGGTATGGCCGCAAGGGCGGCCACCATCGGCACAGACGTAACAAAGACCGACGTTGCGCGGGGACCTATATTGCGAACTGCAATATTAAGGCAGGATACGCCCAGTATACTGGGGACCAAACCCTGGTAAGCCCCCTGCAGGATGATCTCGGCGAAGGGCGCCGAGGTCAGGTTGCTATCCAGCCACAACAGCCAGATCGGGGTGTAGACGAAGGCGGGGACGATGGTGATCGAAAATATAACCTGACGAGGGACGACGGACCAGGCTTGATTGGCAACCATAAAAAGGGCGAAGAGGGCGATGGCTGCCAGGAACAAAAAATCACCGACCCAGGTCAATGAGCCGCGTGAAGACAAAAGTCCTTCATAACCGACCAGCGTGACGCCGGCCAGGATGATGACCAGGCCGACCATTTGAGAGAATCCACTCCTCTGGCCGAGCCAGATCCAGGCGAAGAAGGTGGTGAATATGGGCAGACATCCATTCAAAAACACCCCGCCATGGGCGGCCGGCGCATAAATAAATCCCGAATAGGACAGCAGGGCGTAAGGCGCCCCCGCTGTCAGGGCCAGGACAATTGTGCGCCAAGGGGTGAGACCCCGCCAGGCCCGGCTCCATATGATATAGGGCAGGGCCACAACCGCCCCGACGCCGTGCCTTAAGACGGTGAGATCGAAAACGGTCAGGTGGCCGGTTACCCCCAGCCGGCTGATGACGATCCAGCCCGCCCAGAAAAAAACCACGCAGATGGCCGTCACGCTACCCAAAATGATCTTGCCCCGGTCGTTGCTTCCCAAATTTCGACTCCAGATTATTGCTTTATCTAAAAAAGCCGCTTGTTACCATTATCGACCGAAAATTTGCAAGCAAAATACACATCTTTCAGATCCGCAAACCGCAACCGGTTCCTGTGACCTGACCACCGCAGCTTTTAACGAAGAGGGTTTAAGGTGTAAAACATCGCTATCCAGGACCTGATTAGAAAACAATATTTTCCTAATCCATTCACCAAAGTTTCAGCACCTCTCCAGGCCTTGGACCTTTTCAATAATTTGTGAAATCGGCGTAATCTGTGGATTAATATTGTTCGTTTGATCGTCTGTGCAGTAGTCTGTGTGTCCGTGGCTAATTTAAGATCAAATAATCTGCGGATCGAAATCCTACGTGTGGGGTTGCCTTGTCGCGGCGTAGCATATAAATGCGAAGCCGGAAGCGCTCTGGGCGAAGCCCTAAACAGGATAAAGTTACGCAATAAATCAAGCCCGTCCCTTTCGTTATGGTCGAGTACTCCGTCTAATGTTAGTATGTCACGGACGTTTGTTCCATGAAATTGACTGGACCCGGCTATATCACGATGAAACAATAATTAAATATGGTGTCCCCGGAATTCAAAGGTTTTACCACAGAAAAGAAACCCATATTATTTATCAGACAGCTACACCGAAACACTATACAATAAACTTATATTTTACAAAAATTAAGCAAATTTTGTTATACAGACCAATTTCCTCTCACATAAATAATCGCCAGAAAGGTTTCATGCGGACCATTAATGTCACCAATTGTAAATTTACTCACAAGACAGGGAAGATGTGATGAGTTGGGATAAGAGGGGTGTTTATCGTTAAATTTCAGTGGTACCGTGGCATTAGCGTTACTACCTTCGAATATTATCTGATTCGATATTTCCGTTTGATCTTTCTTTATTTTTGGAATGTAGGTTTCACTATCAACTATAAATTTTTCAATGCGCTCTAATAAAATTTCGGAAGTTAAAGGATTATCTCCATCAGGATCAGGCAATTCTTGATAATTAAAATTGAACAAATCAGCAAAATATGGATTAATGGCATAAACTACTGGCGGCCCCTCCAAATCTTCGGTTGCGTATCTAATAGATGATGATTTCCTTTTCCATTTAATACGGATTACACTAGTCGGCAGGATGGTTTGCCATAATTCGAGCAAATATTTTGGATCAGTGGCTTGACTAATATCTATTAAACTACATTTCTCCTCTATTTCTTCGCAAGGAAGGAAAATAACATATATTCTTAACGGAATAGTTGTTTGATTATCTTCAGATGGCATCTTTTCAACACGTGTAAGAACTGGAATAATTTTTCTGTTTTTCTTTGTCCTGAACTGTTTCATAACATAAACCGGGCTTTTTTCCTCTTTTATGTTTTCTATTGATTCCTTTATTTGATCAAGCCAATCGGATTGACCTATCGCCTTGAAGTTATCGTATAATTTCTGCCAGTTGGTACTTAAATCGGGCGAGTCAAGGATTTCTTCCATCGTATAAGAATCACTCGCGATCGATATTTCATCATCCTCTTTTTCACCAAGATCAATCAACACTCTCCTAGCATAATATTTTTTTTCAATTGTTGATGGTTTAAAAGCTTTAATTAGATCTTGAATCGCAATATCGTAATTATCATCAGCATGAATTTTTTCATTAATTCTGTCTCCATTAGTTAATTTGCCATTAAATATGAGGTCATCCAAAAATTTTTTAATGCCAGATTCTGATGCATCGTATGCTTGATACTTTTCAATCGGTGACGGCAAATCTGAGATAGGAGGGTTTCGAATACAGATAATAGGTGGTGGATCGGGAATACTTAGGCGTTTAAACAAACCAATTTCATAAAAGCACCAACTCCAATCGGAGTTTTTTACGGTGTATAAAAACAGCATGATATCTGAATCAATAATTTTTTTTTCAATCCAATCACGCCAATCCCTACCCCCTGGCGTATAAGCGCAAACAAATGGTGTCAACTTTTTATTACCAAATTGATTTAATGTCCCACTTACTGCAGAGGCAATATTGCTATCTTCAAGTCGATGACTGATAAAAATATTGTATCTTTTTTCGGTGGGCATTATAGTCTCCTTTTATAATGGATACATATTAAGAATATGTTGTCAGCTTTGTATTATCATGAAAAACAGTATTCTTATTTTCATTATTCAAGACGGTCCAGTTGAATAACGCGAATCCCGGCCTGTGTATAGGCCGAATTATCTTTTTTCCAATTTCCAAGTTCTTCCTTGGCGGCAGTATAGTCAATCTTCAATTCACCAAGACATTCAAACAATTTAATCCACAAATCATAAGTACGACGAAATAATTGTAAATTATTATTAACAGTTGATGGAATGATAATTTTTAAGTCAAATTTTAGTTCCCATTTATCTGTCTGTACAAATTTTTTCAGCAGTATTTCGATGATGTTCCGATCTCTATTGCTTTCGATTTGCTGTTTTGTATAAGCTGATATAACTTTACAAAATTCGGGTAACCCGGGCTCAAAAACACGTGCCCTGTCCCATGAGTCAGTTATTAGAACACTGGATCCCGGCTTCGTTAACTTTTCAAGCTTTGTTAAAGCATTCGTTAATTTTTTCAACGGAAGATGTTGCCAGAAAAGACGCATGATAATAAAATCAAATTGTCCCTGAGCATTAAAATAGTCTTGTATCTTATATGATATATTTGAATTCTCTTGATCCTGCTTTGCTTTTTCAATGAATTCTTCTGAGATATCTATCCCCGTGTAAGATTTATCCGGAAAACACTCTGAAAGCATTTTTAAAAAAAATCCGTTACCGGTACCAACATCAAGTATATTTGTGGCGGTTTTTGTCCAACGTTCAGACATGTAATAGGCTGAAATTTCCTGCGCAAAACAAAAGTTTGCCTGCACACGTTGAATTTCATCCCAAATTTGAAAAAGATTGATGTCTTGTGTTTCAAACTTTTTGTCTTTTACATTTTGTAAAGTCATTATTTTCCTTTAATAAATTAGTTCGCACGGATTCTTCTTCGGACAGGTTCAGACATCGGTGGTGACCAAGAATCCATTATTCATCTCAGTATAATCATGTCCAAGGTCCGCAAAAAAATGAGCATCAGCACTGAAACCGTATAGGATGCGTTATAAGAATAGTCCAAAAATAAAAAATCCCATTAACTAACGAATAATGGAGTTTTAGATGCTTTGGGGCATTCTTACCTCCTATGTATTAGAAAAAGGGGATGATTTATATTCGGAGATATTCTATTTATCAATAATTCTATATAGAAATACAATTCCTTATGTCAAGTGAAAAGAGGAAACTTACATAAAATTAGAAGGTTATAGTGACAAAAAATTATTTTTTAGAATATGACTTTAAAAAATGAGGTAAATTTTAATTGCTAAATCTTTTCTCAAGAAACAATGGATCAGATATATGCAATCTAGTTGAAATCCCCATTCTTACTGATGGGCGTTAAATCAGAGGAACCTCAGTATATTTAACGGATTTTGTAGGCAAAACGAATAATTAATATCGATAAGGGTAAATGGTGATGTGAAGAGCTTAAAGAAGGGCTGAAAAAGATATTGGTAAGGTGGGGTCAAGTATTGGCTATGTTGTCTTATACTCTGGCTAAGGCACACTTGTGAAATATTGAGATAATCTGGATTTCGTCAAAATTGAGTTGTTCGACTGGGATTATACCAGCTCGGCTAATGGCTGTAATTCAACGACAACGGTTACTGATAAACTGATGGGGAAGGTCGTCGGAGCGCCGTACCGGGGAAAACCCGACGTCCGGTTCGACGAGTAGACTAAGGGAAGGAAGGCATGGTAGTTGGATTGAGGCCGGCCGGGAAACCGTTAGAATTGCCACCGACGCCTATAGCCACTGCACTGAGGTTCTACTCTACTAAAGAATTGCATTATTCGCAATTCGAGCACTAACCGCAGTGACCCGCAGTTAAAACCGATACACAATTCACAATTTCATTTGATATGCGCCGCAAAAGCAATGTCCTAATCTTTAAACTACCAAAAAAAACCAGCCCCAGGCGAACGGGTGCGCTATGCAAAAATCGGCCTGAAATTTCAACGCCGGCGCAAAAATATCAATCTTGACAACAAAATCCGCTTCAGCTATAGGGTGGTTATTGCTTGTGTTAATGGGTGCCATAATATGTTGTGCTGAAGTTGAAGCTCAATCTACCATTTTCCTTTGATATGCACCGAAAAAGCAATGTCCTATCTTTTGTGCACCGCAAAAGCAATGTCCTATCTTTTAAGATCAGAAATTACGTCAAGATCTTCTGTTGTTTGTCAGGATGGTGGAAGACTCGGAAATAATTGTGGGCGATAGATGTTAGGCAAAGCCGACTAATATTGTTGGTATCGCACGGTCTATCGCCACGAAGTTGGGGGAAACACCAAATTGCTGGGCCTTCTTCACTGAAAGGGGTTTGTTCAGCATCCGTGATCATGGTCAAAAAAACATATGTACGAATGCCGGACATACGCCGAGACATCTGGCGGGTCAAATGGAGTGGATTTTCCGGTCAGTCGGGGTGATTTTTGCGTGTGTTCCGGGTGCGGGTGACGGGTTGATGCCAAGAAAAATGTGCTTTAAAAGTTCTATCCGCTCGGACAAATCGTTGGAAATGAAGAATGAGGGTTCACCTTGCAGCAAGCTTTTGACGGTAACTTGCGGATTGCGCCCGATCGGGTAAATTGTATTTCGTCGCAAGTCGACTCATTTGGGATCATTCGCTTGATGATACATTCGCCGTTCTGGCGGTTCGGCCTCTGGGCGTTTCTATCTTTGTGCACCCTGGCTTGCACATCAGGGAAAGCAAACAGCGATCCGCTGCACGTAGATGGGCTTAGTGCCGTGTTTCAATTGAAAACCGATTCGGTCTGGCATGTTCCTGAACCGGGGAAGCGGACGAGCGTACATTTCGCGCTCGAAATGACCAATACCAGTCATGGCCCGATCCGTTTCCCCATCATGGACGTGGATAACATAACTGTTGCCCTGAAGGATGAACATCAAAGGGAGTTTCACTGGGAGGGAGGACAGGACGGAATCATTCCCGGTAAGCCAACATCAGCTCCCGTTTCCCCCGGGGATACTTTCGAGTTGATATTGGCAACCCATCTCGATTGGGATCCGAACCAGAGGCTTCGGGTATCTTTTGAGGATGGCCTGGGGAGTATCTGGTGGATAGGACCTCTGGATCCGGGCGCTTACCAGGTCGATATGACGTACGAAAACCGGTCTGCTCGCAGTTCAGATTTGTGGCAAGGCCGTGCGAACATCAGTCCGGTTAGCATTCAGATCAAGTAGTCAATTCGGGGAGGAAACTATGAGCATAACACACATGTTAGCACAAATACGCCTTTGGCTCAGCCCAACCAGTCTCCTGAGAACTTCCTTCGCAAGTTTCTTACGAAAGCCACAATCTCGCTTGCTGCCGCTGTTGTTGGTGGTGCTTCTGGCATCCGGGTGCAACGTCGTGGTGCCTCGGTTCGCGCCTGCGAATGTCGGCGGCTTTGCCCTCTCGGGCGACTACGATCCCGAGGAACCCTATGCGGTGGGTACGTTGCAATGCAGAACAGAACTGTATCCGAACATCATACTCCCGACCGAAGTCGCCACGCCTTCAGCCGTCTATCTGGCGGCCCTTAACGCGGCCTATCCCGCCTGGACCTTCAATACCGCGGCGACTGGTCTTTCCCAGGAGGCTATTGAGATCAAGACTTATGATGCGATCGGGACTTCGACCAGGGTGGGTGTTTGGATTCACGCAAGATACGTCCCTCATACCACCGATCCCACCAACAACATCCACTGGATCCAGATCCTGACCACCAATCACGGCCTGCAAGGTACCGGACATGGACCATCGGCTACTTACATCGACAACAGCGGTGGGACCACGCCGTATTACGATGAGGGATATGTGGCCGACAGCCGCAATATCATAGACCGACCCTTTCGCTCGGATGCTGCGGCCGACCACACCTGGGAGGCTACAACTTTCCTGGTCACGGGCCCGGCGGTTGGGGCGGGCGCTGGTACTGTGACGATTCAGACACCTGGGTTTACATGGGGCTGGAAGAACACTTGCAATGCAACGGACGGCTTGGTGGAGTTTTATTTCTATTCGGAACAGTCGGAAAAAGTGGTGTTGCAGGAACGCCCTCGACCTGGGGGCATGCTTATTCTCGCATGTAAACAGACCACACTGATTTTGGCCAAGGAAAAGCAACGTGCGCCGGTGAAGGTGAGTTCGAAAGAAATCCGCTTTGTCATCGACAAAAGCAAGGACCCACATGGTTGGTCCAAACTAACGAACGCATCCGGCCGCATCAGCTTCGAGGGCTACGAGTTTGGCGGAAAAACCATGCAGGCTTCGTCCAGCAATATCATTCGAGGTTCAGGCTGGATTCATATGGAAACCGGCGAGGCGTCTCTAGAATATGTGATCCCGTTCGAAATGCCGAATGGAACAACCGAAGACATCGTCTTTACCGGTACGGGGCAGTACGACAAAGCGGAGAACACTTTCCTGATTAATTCCAATGTGCAGGGGATCAGTGAGGCTTTCCTCCGACGGAATGTGCCCGTGGATACGAGGAAGGACAAGGAGAAGTCAGGTGGGCAATGACGAATAGTGTCCACCGCGCGGACCCTATTCGGCCACCACCTGTTTACGGGCGCGCGAGGTGGATTGAGATCTGGCTATCATTGACTTTTGCAGGGGAGAGGCAAGTTTATCTGACATTATTTCGACGTTCGTATTTATAAAAGGCAGAGCCATTGCTGGCGCTGCCTTTGTCAATCGGGATCGGGTTTTAGGTGGTGGCTGCAACTGTGAGATTGCAGATATACGAATATAGCACATCTTTTCGGAGGGCTTCAAAAGTACCGATATGTTCAGAATATCACCACAGAGCGCAAGTTGTGATATGCCTGAATAACACAACTTATCTGTAGCTCTAATAACCTTTGACAATTCTGAGATAGATAACAGTTCCATCCCTCTTTGCCAAGGTTACTATTTGCGTTTGGTTTTGTATCGTTTACCGATATTCCAGGCACTCGCCACCTGTTCACCAAGGCGCCAATAAGAAGTGTCGGGTTGTGATAGTATCAGAGGTTTCATTTTTCTAAAATCCAATTTGCCATCAGTCAGAAATGCCTCTTCTGTGTATGTCCCCACGATATCGCCAATGAAGATTTCATTTGCGCCGCTTTCCACAAATTCCACCAGCTTACATTCTATGCACAATGGACAGTCTTTGATCAGCGGGGCTGTTTTCAGCTGCCCATAGAAAAGATCAAAAATCTCTGATTTATCGGTTTTTTTACCCGATACAATTCCGCAATAATCAGTAATCTCCACCATATCCTCTGAAGGTAAGCAAAGGCTGAAAGCTTTATTCTCTCTAATTCCAGGATTGGTGTAATGGCCTTTCCCGAGGGTAATGGCAATCCTTGGTGGTTTATAACTGGCCATGGTAATCCATGCCACGGCCAAAAAATTCGGCTTGCCATCCACATAAGCTCCAACAAGAGAAAAAGGCATGGGGTAGGCGGGGATAGTTGATCCCAGGTTGACCTTGTCCATTTGATATTACCTCCATTGTCTTTTTTGTTTATGGCAACAACTGATGATTCCTTACATAGTGTTTGAATATTTACGTTTCACCCATATTGCAGTTATGCTGTTTTGGCGACAATAAATCCCAACCCGTCTTTTTTGGACCTTTTTAATAATCTGTGTAATCTGCGGATCGAAATCCTGCGTGTGGGGTTGCCTTGTCGCGGCGTAGCATATAAATGCGAAGCCGGAAGCGCTCTGGGCGAAGCCCCAAACAGGATAAAGTTACGCAATAAATCAAGCCCGTCCCTTGCGTTACTGCTAACACTTGAATATCTAACTGCTTTCCGATACAATGCGCTCAGTTTATGGGGGAATCTTCACCTGCCTCTCACACACTTCATTCTGAATCTGTAGACGACTGTTTTGTTTTGCATGAACGATAGCCGAAATGCGCTCATCCGCTTTTTATACGGATCGCCTGTATTCAGCGCCCTGTTTCGTTAAAACCGTCTAATTTGACCCCTGGGCAAGGAGGACGATCATGGCTGAAACCATTGTGATGATTCACGGGATGTATGGCGGCAGTTGGTACTGGGAAAATTATAAAAATTTTCTGGAACAGAGGGGCTTTACATGTCATACGCCGACCCTTCGCTATCATGACATGGATCCAAACGACAAGCCGGATCCAAGGCTGGGCACGACCAGTCTCCAGGATTATGCAGGGGATCTTGAAGATTATATCCGCAACCTGGATCAAAAGCCATTCCTGATGGGGCATTCCATGGGGGGGCTGCTGGCCCAGATTTTGGGGTCCCGCGGAGTGACCAAAGGCCTTGTTTTGCTGACGCCTGCGTCCCCAAGCGGAATAAATACCTTGAAGTATTCGGTTATCAAAAGCTTCTGGAGCGTGCTCACCAAGTGGGGGTTCTGGCATAAACCCAATCGATTACCATTTGAAGCAGCGACATACTCCATGCTGCATCTTCTCCCCGCAGAAGAACAAAA